>DATKWE010000024.1:0-7912 GCA_035529735.1 Desulfobacterales bacterium
TAGGGTATAGAAGCGTTATAAAAATACAGGTGTATCTACAAAATATGTAAAAAACTAAACCCTTATAATATTTCTCCCAGTTTGTTTGCGATCCATTAGAGCAGTATCATTCGATAGGCAGTATTTACTGCTTAACCGCAACCAAAACTATACCTAATTTTTTTTCCAAAGCATTGATTTCTTCAAGCTCTTCATCCTTAATTTCTGCTGGATTAATGTCATGACAGGAAAAGGCCAACAGCGTCTTCCCGAGATCATTCTCGAGTGACTGGATGGCTTCCAAACTTGTGCTTTCGATTTTGGAAAGGCTACACAACATGATAAACCTCCTTATTTTGAAATGATTAATATGGACCCTCTAAATATTAGTTGCCAGTTAACCAATCAAATATTTAAGATCTCAAAAAAGCGGACTATTTCAGCTGCAAAAGAGTAAGGCAGATTCCTATAGTTCAGGTACAGAAGGGCAGCCCGGGTTGAAGGTACCCATGATACGCTTTGCATTTCTTTCGATAACGGCACTGCCGGCATACATCAAGGTGTTTACGTGGTTTTCCTTTCTTTGGACAGAGAATATATATTTCGTTCTTTTCGCTCTTCATATTCGGCCTGTTGTTATATGGAACATCGCATAAATATCTTTGGGAAACATTTTGATAGAAATTCTTTCATATGTGAAGAATTTCCCCTGCGCCACACCCACACATTTACAGGATGACCGGGTTAGATATTGAGTGCGGCTGCGGTAGCGCTCCTCAATGCCGAACCAAGATTGCCCGGTGACGCTGCATCGCCGACCGCCATAACTTGCCTGACTTTACCCCTAAGCCGGTGCAGCAGGCTGTCTTCCGGCTCGGAATTAATAGCAAAAACCACCGTATCGGCCGTCAGTATAAACGGATGGCCGTCCTTTTTTCTCAGGTGAACGCAGTTGTCTTCGATCGATGTTATCTCGGTTTCGGTATAAATGACGACCCCTTTTTCTGAAAGCCGCGACAAGAGCCGTTCCTTTGGTATTTTTTTCATTCTATGAAGCACCTGCGGCAATATTTCCACGACCGTCACCTGTGTTTCCGGGCCGGCCAGCCAATCGGCGGTTTCACAGCCAATGTCGCCGCCGCCGACAATGACGATCTTTCGGCCGATCACGGACCTGTCTTCATAGACTTTTCGAACCTCCGTGACCCGATCTGAATCGATGCCGGGGATGTCGGGCAAACCCGGCCGGGAACCGGTTGCCACAATGACCACATCCGGAGCCCGAGCCAATATTTCCGATACTTCCGACGGTTGTCCGCAGCGGACTTTGACCCCGCTTTTATCAAGACAATGGTTCAGATAGCGCACCAGATCGGAGTTGTCTTGTTTAAAAGGTGCGATGCAGGACAGTCTGGCCTGCCCGCCGAGCTGCCCCTGCTGTTCCCATAGTTCCACCGCATGCCCTCTCCGGTTTGCCGTGATGGCCGCCTGGATACCGCTGGGCCCGCCGCCGATGACCAATACCTTCTTTTTCTCGGTTGCCGGAAAAACCTTCCATAAATATTCGTTTCCCGCAAAGGGGTTTACGCCGCAACATCTTCCGATGCCCGGAACACCTTTTTCAGCACAATCCTGGAGGCAGTAATTACAGCGCCGGATGTCCTCGACCCGACCGGCTGATGCTTTTAGCGGAAGCTCAGGATCGGCGACCAGAGCCCGGGCCATACCGATAAAGTCGGCCTTTCCCTGAGCGATGGCCGCATCAGCAATTTCAGGGCCGTTTATTTTACCGATGGCAACGACCGGTATGGTGACGGAGGTTTTGATCCGGGCCGCCAAATCGATCAAAGGCCCTGGAGGACTGTCATTGGGAGGTATGGTGATGAATTTGGTTGATTTGTTGCCGGCATTGGCCACGATGGCGTCAGCGCCTGCCGCTTCCGCAAGGCCGGCAATTTTCCCGGCATCTTCAACCCCCAACCCGCCCGGCACGAACTCATCGCACACCAGTTTTACCATTACCGGGAAATCCCTGCCCGCCGTTTTCTTTACCTCTTGAATCAATCGCACCAAAAAGCGGGCTCGATTTTCCAAGGGCCCGCCCAGTTCGTCGTTTCGCCGGTTCAGCAGAGGAGAAAGCAGCTGGGCGATCAGATCACCGTAGCTCGCCTGAATTTCCACGCCGTCATAACCGATCTCCTTTGCCCTCCGGGCGCCGTCGGCCATGATAGACAGTATCTCATCCGCATCGTCAAGCGACATGAAATTCGCCAGTGAAACAACCCAGACGTCCCCTTTTTTTTGGGCACCGGGCACTGTTTCCCTGAAAGTTCTCTCCCTGGGATAGTTCAGGTGCATAAAGGCCTTGGCGCCTTCTTTGTGTATGACGTCGATAAGTTCCGATAGACCCCCGGCATATTCTTCGAGATCAAAGCGAAGTTGGTTAGGGCCTTTATAGGCTCTGGGATAATCCAGGCACGGAGCCTCTAAAACGATCAGGGCAACGCCGCCTTGAGCCCTGGCCCGGTAAAATTCCAGCATCTTTGAATTCACCTTGCTTTCTGTGGCGTATTTTGTGGGAAAAAGGGGCATAATGATTCTGTTTTTCAGGCGGCATTCACCCATACCGCCCGCGGAGAAAAGATTGGGAAAGTTCATTTTTCAAACCTTTCTGTTGTGTCGAGAGGGGGTTCTTTGAATTGCGACCGGATCAAAAACCAGGAGATGTCGTGATGTTGGTCGTCCAAGAATCTGCCTTTTATCCATTCCGGACGCGAAGATCTTCAACCCCATATTATTTCGGATTTATCCGATAAAGCAAGTTATTTTAGGGTCCAACCCAAGTTTTAGAAGAATCCCAATGGGATGTGCGCCGATGAAGGATGTTGGATCGATGTCGAACCATGAATGATCGATTGCGTCACTCAAAAGAAATAACGCATTTTGTTGTATAGTTAAAGGGGGTAATGAGTTCCTTATCCTTCGAAAATAAGAAAAACAATGTATGCCGCATACAAGACCAGAAAAACGGCGCCTTCCCACCGATCTAAAGATCTCTTTTTTCCGGTGAACATAAACAAAAATAAAAGGAGGCTCGACAGAATTACGACACCGATATCCAGGTTGTTCCGGGCTTGAAACGGCAGCGGTTTGAGTATCGAACTGATACCCAAAACAAAAAACACATTAAAAATATTCGACCCGACCACGTTGCCAACGGCAATTTCAACGTTTCGTCGGTAAGCGGCCACGGCAGAGGTGGCCAGTTCCGGAAGGGACGTCCCCACTGCGACGACGGTCAAACCGATTAACGACTCGCTCATTCCAAGGTTTTGGGTGATGACAATGGCACCGTCGACAATCCATTTTCCACCCAACGTCAATCCAACCAGGCCGACACACACCCAGAGAAGGGATTTTGCCAGGGTCTGTTGTTCCACCTGAACAAGTTGTTCCATCCCGTCTATTTCCCGGGCGATTGAATATGAATAATACAGAAAAATCGTAAAAAAACAGAGAAAGATCAAACCATCGATGCGGGTCAGAGACGAAAAGTTACTGTTGTCGATGAGATGATCGTTTGCCATGAACCCTAAAACAATCGCCGCCAAAAGACTCAATGGAATTTCTTTCCAAACGGTCCCCTTGGTAACGCTCAGAGGGTAAATTAGGGATGACACGCCGAGGATGAGAAAAACATTGGCGATATTGCTGCCCAGTACATTCCCGATGGCAATGTCGGTGTTGCCTTTGGCACTGGCGATAATGTTGACGAACAGTTCGGGGGTTGAGGTGCCGAAAGCTACGACGGTGAGACCGATGACCAGATCAGAAATCTCAAACCGCCGGGCGATGGCGGAAGCTCCGTCAACCAAAAAATCCGCGCCTTTAATTAAAAGCACAAAACCGATAATAAATAGCAGATACGTTAACACAATAAATTACCCTCACGTCCTTACGCGATTGTTAGAAACAGGAAAACCAAACAAGACGTTATACCACCGAAATCGGCCTTTTCGGAGGTTTCTTTTTCAGGGATTGTGCCTCGATAAAATTTTTGCTGACTTCCGGCACCGCTTTTCTGATGTCCATTTCCATAAGGAAAGCCGGTCCGCCGTTTTCGTATTTCTAAAACCCAGCATAACATAAACTGTTGGTAATTACATGGACAGTTTTTATAGTTGACAGGCGGTATCGGGGATGGTTCCTAAAACCGCTTTCATTTCAGGATGGAAAAAAAAAATTACACCCTGCAAAATTTTCTGACACCCGACGGACCGGGTTTCCGGCATTCCATCTCTTGGGTGGAACGATATCCTATTATGAAATCATGGGATTACCCCTCTCTATCTTTTACTTCCCGCGTTGGCACACCTATTGCTGAAGGTATAGATGGTTCGACAAGTTTTTTTTAGATGCGTTCTGTGTAATTTTTTAATTTTAGCAGTTTAAACGGTAGGAGGAACAAAGCACCATGTCAAAAAGGAAAAACATTCAAACCAAAGGGATCATCATGCTTCTGGGCGTCGTCTTTTTCAGTATTGCATTCTTGCTCCCAGGCGCTGTAATGGCCGAAGGTACCGGTCGATTGGTCAGTGTCCAATGGCTGGCCAAACACAAGGATGACCCGAACCTTGTGATCATCGACGTTTCCAAGACCAAGTACTACCTTGAAAACCACATTCCGGGTGCTGTCAGCGGTTCATTCAGTGCCAAAGACTACATTTCCTATGGAATAGACACATCCTATGGCGGCGATGATCTTCTGGTGGCCCCCGACGCGCGGTTGCCCTGGCACGCCGGGTCACCCCAATACATCCAGACCGTTATGCGGAAAATGGGAATCAACAACGATTCAACGGTGGTGGTCTATGACGAAGGCGCCCATTTCCACGCCCCCCAGTTCTATTTTGCACTGACCTTTCATGGGCATAAAAATGCCTATCTCCTGGACGGGGGTTTTGCAAAGTGGGCGAGCAAGGGATTGCCTGTCACCCAAGCGGTTCCTGAAGTCAACCCGGGCGACTTTGTTGCAAAGATCGTGAATCCCAACACAGTCGTGGATACCGATTATGTCCTCACAAGACTTTACAAAAAAGACACCGCCGTGGTCTATGCGGTAACCTCCAAGTGGTACTACGGCTCATACCTGGCCTACAACCGACCGGGGCATATCCCCAGTTCTGTCCTGGCCCCTTATCCGGATCAGTTCCAGGAAGACAAAACCTGGCGGCCTGCTGACGTTCTCAAAAGACAGTATCTGGCACAAGGGATTCTTCCCGAAAAGGAAGTCATTGTATACTGCGGCGGAAACCCGGCTTCCAAATCGGCTTGGTTTACGTTACATCATGTCCTGGGGTATCCAAACGTTAAGGTATACTATGATGCCACCACCGGCTGGTTAAAAGATCCCAGGGATCTCCCCTTGCATCTTTATCAAAACCAGCATCTTCTCAGGGATCCCCTCTGGGTCCATTGGTATGCGGGAACGAGAATTCAATACCTGCTGACGGATCCGGGGACCATCGCGGTGGACGTAAGGCCCGAAGAGAAATACAAGTCCGGACACATTCCCTACGCAGTGAACATCCCGGTTCAGGAACTCATGGCCAAGAAAAACATGACCCTGAAGAACTGGCAGACCCTCCTGGGAGATAAAGGGATCGCCAGTGATAAAGAGGTCGTCATATATGATGAACAGACGGGTGATGCGGCAAGCCTCATGTTTTGGCTGTTGGAATACATGGGTCATCCCAAGGTCTCCGTCATGACCGGCGGTTTGGCCGGATGGAATGCCTGGAACCTGAAGCTCACAAACGATGAGACGATCATCGCCCATCCCCGGACCAAGTTCGATGTGTCCATCAGCCCGGAGAATTTCATCGCGAATCCCCGGAAGAATAGACGTCTCGTGAATGCAAACGAAAAGCCCGACTTCTTCGGTTTACCACGGGTATGGATCGCCTGTTCGAAGAACGTTCCTGCCAGGATGCCTGTTTCCGACTTCAAGCACATTCCATGGGATCAGAATCTCGACAGTGCGGGAAATCTCAAAAACGCGGGACAACTCATTGAGGTGTACGAAGGCGCAGGCGTCTTAAAGTATGCGGAGATCGTATGCTATTCCGATTCCGTTGAGGATGCAGCCATGACGTACTATGCCCTCAGAGCCCTTGGATACCCGCAAGTTCGCGTCTACCTCCCCCCAAAAGGCGCATTATAGCCCCTGACCTCCCTTCTTGAACGGGGCAGAAATATCCCCGTGCCGGGTTTGGCACGGGGATATTTTTCTTTCGTCTCCATAGGGTCCACCACCTCGTATCTTTTCACCATCTTGTACCTTGAATCCTGCAGCAGACCTGCCGCAAGGGTCATCGGGTTCAGTTGGTGTCTTTGGCAAGGGTGCTGATGTTCGAGATTCCCTTAAAAAGACTTTCCGATCGTGGAAGGGATTTGGTAAAGGGGCTCTGGCATTTGGGACAGGACGGTTCGGCTTCCGGGTCCCCGCGAAATACCACCGCCTTAAAGAGATGGTCGCAGTTTCCACATTTGTACTCGATGGTCGGCATGAAGCCATCTCCGAATGATCTTTTTTTAACGTATAGAGGTATTCATTTGGGGATTTTACGATGCTATCTCATTTAATTCAAGTCAGATATTGTGAGTACTAAACAGTTAATTTGAATAACATAAATACATTATACCTTGCCGGCATCTTTAGTTCTCCAAGCTGTAGGATAACATAACAAAATCGCAACTTCAAATTTTTCTAAAACCCAGCGGCTTCCCGGTTCTCTGCGCCGGTCGGCCAACAGATTTTTTTATTTGATGGGCGTACCGTAAGTGCCCGGAATTATAATTTTTTAATATTCAGACTCATTCAAACTTCCAAACAGTGACCTTGTCATATATCTGAATATTTTAACCATAAGTAATTAAGATAAAATCTTGACCCTTCATCGCTTATTGTATTAAAATTGTCATTATCGACCTGAACCTCTTTCTTTTGATACGTATCCTTCGGGTTCAAGCTCTTTTCGCGACATCGCTGACCATTTTTTTTACCTCCAAACCCATAGAGAGGTGATCCAATGGACACAGAAGAATTTAGACGCAAGCTCACCGCAATCCTCAGTGCGGATGTCGAAAGCTACAGCCGTCTTATGCGAGACGATGAAGCGGCGACCATCCGGACATTGACCACATATCGCAGGGCAATGACCCATCTGATACAGCAGTATAGAGGCAGATTGGTCGATGCCACCGGTGACAACCTTTTGGCGGAGTTCGTCAGTGTGGTTGATGCGGTCAATTGTGCCGTTGAGATCCAGCGAGAGCTTTCCGAACGGAACGCCGAGTTGTCCGAAGACCGAAAGATGCGGTTTCGCATCGGCATCAATCTTGGGGATGTTGTTGAGGAAGGAGAAAGGATCTACGGCGATGGTGTCAACATCGCCGCCCGAATGGAGGGTCTGGCTGAAGGCGGAGGGATCTGCATCTCCGGAACCGTGTATGACGCCATCGAGAACAAAATAGGCTTAGAATACGAGGACCTGGGAGAGCAGGAGGTTAAGAACATCCCCAAGCCGATTCGGGCGTATCGGGTTTTATCTTATCCCGGTGCCGCTGCCCACAGGGTTATCAAAGCGAAAAAAGCTGTCCGTAAGACATGGCGAAATGTCGTTGTGGCCGTAGCTGCTGTCCTGATTGTTGTCGCTGCCGTGGCGATCTGGAACTTTTACCTTCGTCCTCCTCCGGTAGAAGTTGCCTCTGTGAAAAAGATGGCGTTCCCATTACCCGATAAACCCTCTGTCGCCGTACTGCCATTCGACAATCTGAGCGGCGACCCATCGCAGGACTATTTCAGCGACGGGATTACTGAAAGCATCATCACAGCGCTGTCCAATGTGTCAAATCTGTTCGTGATCGCCCG
>DATKWE010000025.1:0-3971 GCA_035529735.1 Desulfobacterales bacterium
GTCAATGAATATTCCGGGGAAATCGAGAATACGGAATATAACGCAGCACCTTGCCCATTTTTGAAATACGGGAGAAATAATGCGGTTTGTAAAATCTATCCGGTAAGACCTTGGATGTGTAAAGGGTACCCTGGTTCGGGAACCGCGTGTATCGAAGGGCAGGTGCGGTCTTAACCCGAATTTACGCCTTTTCCGGGTGCTTTGCCGGTTATCTCAAAGGAACGGGAAAAGCACACAAAAAGAAAAGAGATGCTCGGTACAATCGCCGATCACTTTAAAGAAGGGAAAAGCCTGTTGTACAAATTAAGAAATGTATTGGGCGTGGAAGATCGTGTTTGTCAAAAGCTTGAGACCGTGATGGCTGTTTATGAAAATGCATATGCCAACATTGAGTCATTCGTTGAACGGTCTAAAATTATAGAAAAATTTGATCCTGAAACCCTTGAGGAAATATTTTCGGTCTCAGAGGATTAAGACACGATACCCGTGTTTTAACCCAAAAGATTATCCAGGGCCATCATGATGACAAAGCCAACCATAACGCCGAACGTCGCCAGTCGCGATTTTCCCTTGGCGTGTGTTTCCGGGATGATTTCATCACTGATGACAAACAGCATGGAACCTGCGGCAAAAGCCAGGCCAAAAGGTAAGACGGAATGAAACACCGTGACGGCGGCAACCCCCAAAAAACCCCCCAAAGGCTCCACCAGTCCGGTTAACGTCGCAATCCCCACCGCACGCCACCGGCTGTAACCCAGACCCATGAGCGGCATGGCAACGGCCAAACCTTCCGGCATATTCTGCAGCCCGATTCCTATTGCCAGACTGGATCCGGCCCCAATATCCCTTGTTCCAAAACCGACACCCACCGCCAGACCTTCGGGGAAATTGTGAATGGTGATTGCAATGATGAACAACCAAATTCTTTTCATAGCGCTGGAAGGGCCTTCAGGTCCGAGAACAAAGTGCTCATGGGGAATCCATTTATCCAGGCGATCTAAAAAAACTGCCCCGATCAGCATCCCAAACACCACGATATAGACACCATACCCCGGCCAAATCTGATTGCCGTATTCTATTCCCGGGACGATCAACGAAAAAGAAGTTGCTGCCAACATCACTCCGGCAGCGCCACCCAGCAAGGTGTTTAATACCTTATCGGAAACATTTTTTAAAAATAAAGCGGGCAATGCACCGACACCCGTGGCCAAGCCTGCAAGTGTGCTTGCGATGATCCCCATTGTAATTGGTGACATAGGTGCCCTCCATGGCGTCTATTTGGACTGGCGGGTCATTTTGCTTAATTCAAAAAAGCAGACAAGACGCCGTGCTCGTGCAATATATTCAATCCGATGGCGATCAGAACGCCCCCGCCGATGGTTTCGGCATATCGACTCAACTGTTTGGCAGACCCGATTTTTTCGCCAATCTGTAATCCGATGATGGTAAAGATTCCCGCTACAATGCCGATGATAATAGCGGGCGTCCAGATAGATACACCCAGTAGCGATAGGCTGAAGCCCACAGCAAGGGCATCGATACTGGTTGCAATGGAAAGTATGACCAGCGTTATGCCTTTGGTGCGATCCTTTTTCCGTTTTTCGGATTTATCGTGATCGAATGCCTCCTTAATCATATGGATGCCGACAAATGCCAACAAGCCGAAGGCGATCCAATGGTCATAACGCTCGATGTGAATCCTTACAGATAGGCCTGCATACCAGCCAATGACCGGCATCATTGCCTGAAACAGCCCGAAATGCCAGGACAAACGGAATGTCTGGCGGAAACTGACATTTTTCAAATTAACGCCGGTCACGATGGAAACCGCAAAGGCGTCCATGGCCAAAGCCACTGCAATGGCAAAAATGTTAATAAATTTCACAAGTAATATTTCTGATACGATAGAACGTCGAACGGATTAAACTCGAACCGTGCGCGCTTTGAGAAAAAGCGCATCCATTCCGCTGATATATATATGTTTACAATAAAAACTTCTCGACCCCTCAACTGTCTAATGTCTCCATCAACTTGCCGAGCTGTTTCAGATGTGCCCGTTCTTCGTCTCCGATCTGGGCGAGGACCTTTCTGCTTTGCGGATTGGGGCTCCTGTCCGCAGCACGAAGATACAGGTCGAGGGCTTGGGCTTCGATAGACATGGCCAGTCCGATAATATCTGCAATAGATTCCCAGTCCGGTTGGAAAAGATTGGTATACTCCTCGGTTGTCAGACCGCCTTCCACCGCCGTATGAACGATATTTTTTTCAAACGCTTCACGGCTTACAGGCTTTCCGGACAGTCGAATGTATTCGCTAAAAATACGGTCCTGGTGCTTGAGTTCTATCTCAGACAATTTTTGAAAAATATTTTGAGCATCTTTATTTTTTACGCGGGGTATCATGGACGAATAAAATTCACGCAAACCGGCTTCAAGCGAATACGCAACGACCAGCGTTTTTTCCGGAGATTCGTCTCCGGTGAAAAGCTCTAATCCGAGGTCTTCTTTGCCAACTGCAGCCTCACCTTTCCATGCTTTGAATCCGCCGGAAAGATTGTACACATTTTCGAATCCGTTTCCTGCCAGCATCTGGGCGGCTACCCGGCTGCGCCCCCCGATTGCACAGTAAACCACCGTCGGTTTTTTAGGGTCGATTTCATGAAGCCTTTCAGTGAGGTCCGGAAGGGGAATGAGTTTGGATCCTGAGATATGACCGCTTTCATACTCGTTGGACTGACGCACATCTAAAATCGTCAGTTCGTCACTGTCTCTATTTTCCATGTAATTTCGGGCCTGATCTGCATCAAAAGATTTTACAGGTGTTAAAAATTGCTTCCAGCGCATGATACCTCCAAATGTTTTTTCGACCTGTGAGGTATTTATCTCATGGATCCCAATCATTTTCAACGGGGTGCCAACATACCCGATATCCCGGAATTCTATCCAACATGATCAATGGGAGCCGAATTCTAATGAAAAGCAATAGGTATGCCGGCCAATGGGTCGGCATAAAGGTTGCCAAATTAGAAGAATAATTATATTTACTGAATACATAAATGGAACGTCAACCTTTATCAGCAAGGATGGTTGTGAAATGTCGTTAAATTTTGAAAAGATAAGCCTCGGAAAACAAAACGAATACCTGGAAATTTTTGCCGAATGCCCCCAAAAGCCTTCTGATTATACCTTTTTGAACCTGTGGGGATGGGCCGAGGTGCACGGCCTTTACTGGGCATGGTCGGATAATCTTGTCTGGATAAAACAGACGGTTCCGGATGAAGTTTTTTGGGCGCCCATAGGATCTTGGGCGGGAATTGATTGGCCCATGTGTTTTGACAATTATTTCGAGGAACAGACCGAATTTTCTCGCATTCCCGAAGACCTGCTGCAGCTCTGGGAAGCGAACATCGGCCACCGAATCATCGCTGAGGACGCAAGGGATCATTGGGATTATCTCTACGCTGCGGATGCGCTCATTGAACTCAAAGGAAAACAGTTTCATAAAAAAAAGAATCTGCTGAATCAGTTTAGAAAAACATACGATTTCCAATTTGTCCCTTTTGATGAAGAGATGATCCATACGGCCTTGGCCATGCAGGACGACTGGTGCACCTGGCGTGATTGTGAGTCGTCTGAAGCACTTTCCGCTGAAAATCGTGCGATTTCGAGGGTTTTCGACAGCTGGGAAAAGTTGTACGGGGTAACAGGGGGTGCCATTCTAATCGGTCAAGAAATGGTTGCTTACACCATCGCAGAAAAGTTGTCAAAAGATACCATTGTTATCCATTTTGAAAAAGGCAGCGCTGCATACAAGGGAGTTTATCAGGCCATCAATCAGATGTTCCTTGAGCATACCGGCGACAATTTAAAAACAGTCAATCGCGAACAGGATCTCGGCGATGCCGGCCTTCGCAAAGCGAAATTATCCTATAACCCGATCGATTTTCTCAAAAAATACCGGGTTGTTCTGAA
>DATKWE010000026.1:0-2005 GCA_035529735.1 Desulfobacterales bacterium
AAAAAAAAATGGAGCGGGAAACGGGATTTGAACCCGCGACTTCGACCTTGGCAAGGTCGCACTCTACCACTGAGTTATTCCCGCTCAATAGTCTTGTTTTCATAAAGAAACTATTCGATTTTGTCAATAGAAAAAATTTACAGTTTGAGAAGACCTCTGAACTTAATAAAATAATCTGCACCCGACCAGACCGTTAATGCCAAGGCAATCCATAAAAATATGAACCCGATTGCATGAAAATCGATGGTAAAATACGGATAATGTATCATCAGTGGAATAATGGACGCAATCTGAAATCCGGTTTTATATTTTCCGAGGCTGGATGCGGATAAATCTTTACCCTTTTGAGCGATAATATTTCTCAAACCGGTTACGGCAATTTCCCGTCCGATAATAATACAAACAATCCAGGCCGGGATCCATTGGAGAGAGGCCAACATGATAAAAGACGTCGACATCAAAACCTTGTCGGCAATGGGGTCCATTACCTTGCCAAAGTTGGATACCAGTCCCCTTTGCCTTGCAAAAAAGCCGTCCAGAAAATCGGTAATGGCCGCTGCAGTGAAAACCAGTGCGGAAATAAATGAACAGAGTCTGGTGGGGAACAAAAGCAGCATCACAATGACCGGCACGGCAGCAACTCGAAACAGGGTCAGGCTGTTGGGATGGCTCAGTATATTTTTGATTTGTCCCCGTTGAAACATGGTATCACTTTTTTTCTTTAATCTATTTTTTTGCCGTGTTCCAGTCGTCCAGGAATGCCTTGAGCCCTTTATCGGTCAAGGGATGGGCCGCCAATTTGCTGAGGACGTTAAAGGGAATGGTGGCGATGTCGGCACCCATTAACGCCGATTCCAGTACATGCAGCGGATTGCGAATACTTGCCACGATGATTTCAGTATCGAATGCGTAGTTACTGTAAATTTCAACAATCTGCTCCACCAGCATAAGGCCTTCCTGGGATATGTCATCCAGACGACCGATGAAGGGGCTTACATAAGTCGCCCCGGCTTTGGCCGCCATAAGCGCCTGCAACGGCGAAAAGACCAGCGTTACGTTTGTCTTGATCCCTTCTTCGGTAAGTATTCGTGTCGCCTTTAAACCGTCCACCAACAAGGGAATCTTTACCACGATATTATCATGGATTTTTGAGAGTTCACGGGCCTCTTTAACCATACCTTCGGCATTGATGCTGATAACCTCAGCGCTGATGGGGCCGTTCACTATTTCGCAGATCTCTTTAATAATCTCTTCAAAGTCCCGGCCCTCTTTGGCAATCAGACTGGGATTGGTTGTAACGCCGTCAACCATCCCCATGCTGTGTGCTTCCTTAATTTCGTCGATATTTGCTGTGTCTATAAAAAATTTCATCTAAAAACCTCCTGTGCGATATATTGATTTATGGTTCTTCTCCAATTTAGTTGGAGAAGAGGGTCAAGGATTCAAGGGTTTCTTTTCTAAAGACTTTATCAGCGCCTTTAACATTCTTTCTATTTAAGATATGAAAAGCATCCTAATGTAATCCATGGTTGTCTTTCTTCCTTTGGGAATTTTGCTGTTATTCTATATAGTTCTGAACAGAGTTCGTATGACTTTTATCAGACTTTCAACTCTTTGTAATTTTTTAGCATTCTTGTCCGCCTGTTTTGTGGAGGATCACTCGACCCCTTGAATCCTTGAATCCTTGAACCCTCTGGGATCACACCTGCTCAATTAGAGATGCCACACTTATTTTACCCGAATTAACTACAACTAATCGGGAGATGATCCATATTTCTTAATTATTTATCTTGTTGAAGTTGCCGCAAAATACGCTTTAGAATCCGGCAAATCTCGATAATAGCGGTTTGGGAACTATTTTTTTGAATGGTTTTTTACAAAATTATCCCTGCATTCTTGGCTGCAAAAATATAAATCCTGTCCGTCGATTTTTAAATCTACGCCGTCTCTTCTGGTGAAATATACGCCACAATAGGGGTCTTTAACCATGACGTTGTCGATCTCG
>DATKWE010000027.1:0-14565 GCA_035529735.1 Desulfobacterales bacterium
TTTTTCAAGGTCAAAGGCAGAAATCCCAATATCAGAGTTGATGGTTTCAAATCGAATTCACTGAAATTTGAAGGCGCTTTTTATTATGGCTTGGTTGTTCAGATTTTAAAGCGGCATTGTCAGAAGCAGTTAACTAATTTGGTTCTTCTCCAATTTAGTTGGAGAAGAGGGTCCAAGGATTCAAGGGTTTGTTTTCTAAAGACTTTATAAGCGCCTTTAACATTCTTTCGATTTCTGCGATGTCTTTTTTTAGTGTACCCAATTCACCTTTTTCAATTTGCTATATTAGAAGGAATAGACACAACAGATCTTCTTATCTGTGAAGTTAGACCGTATCTTTCTTCCTTCGGGAATTTTGCTGTTATTCTATATATCTCTAAACAGAGTTCGTATGACTTTTGCCAGACTTTCAAATCTTTGTAATTCTTTAGCATTTCACTCGAACCCTTGAATCCTTGAATCCTTGAATCCTCTATAATCACCCCTGCTCAATTGGAGATGACACACTTATTTTACCCTAATAAACTACAACTAATCGGGAGATGATCCTTAATTATTGATTGATTATTTTCTTTTTCTATACTTGACCCCTTTCTTTCCGGATTTTATTTTATTAAATGTTTCATTATCTTTGCATGATTTTAGGTTCATAGGATATCTCCTTTACATGCTGCGTTCATACAGGCATCGCATAGCCAATCAGCTTTTTAGATAGCTGTTTTAAAAATGTATTCCTGGCGATTCGGTAGGGCCTGTTCTGTTCTTTTTTTGAGATGGGATAGCGATCCTGTTTTTCCGGTAAAACCCAAAACGTATGGTATTCTTCCCCTGGATACAGGTTCGCATCTTTACCCAGCACTTTAATTCGATCATAAGCAAATTTCAGCATATCTTTTTTGGTTCCGAAATTTAAGGTACCTGTTGAACAAGCAGTGACACACGCGGGTTTGAGACCGTTTGTTATGCGGTCAATGCACATGTTGCATTTATAGATTCTGTTCGTCTTTTCGTCGAGCCTGGGAATATCATACGGA
The DNA here is from genome assembly GCA_035529735.1 of Desulfobacterales bacterium. Classification (GTDB taxonomy): domain Bacteria; phylum Desulfobacterota; class Desulfobacteria; order Desulfobacterales; family UBA11574; genus JAAXQD01. The sequence continues at coordinate 1,035 of DATKWE010000027.1, forward strand.
CATTCGGACAAAATGCTGTCGTAGTCAAGCTGTGATGTTTTTTCCGTATAAATGACCGCACCGGTGTCATCCGTGATAATCGCTCCGGGCACGCTGTCCGCTGCATACATGCAAGGCGCATCTTCGCAATGGTGACACCGGTCGTTAAAGAATGACCAGTCGATAGCGCCTTTGGGCAGCCTGGTTTCCATAAATACAATCCGGTTCCAGGTGTTTGCCGAAAGATCAGGTGGATTTTCATGGCTTCCTTTGTTTTCCGTTTGTTCCGCCTTGAGTTTATTCCAGCTCTTGCATGCCACCTGACAGGCCCTGCAGGCCGTACATTTTGATATGTCTATGCAGACAGAGAATTCCATTTTTTCTCCTATAATTTAATGATATCGACCATAAACACCTTACTTTCGGGAATCATGGTGTTTGCATCTCCAATATTCGGAGTCACAAGGTTGGCGCTGTCGCCGAAGGTAAAGTATTCCGGTTTTTTGTCGTTCGAATGATACACCCTTTCGGATGTTGTAACCCATCCGTAATGATAGGGAATTCCTACCTGGTGAATTATTTTTCCGTCGACCTTAAAGGGCTGCCATCTCACAGTGACGAGGGCAATGGCGTCAACGGTACCTCTGGCCGATGTGACGCGCACTTTTTCACCGTTCTTTATATTTTTTATATCAGCCAGTTCCTTGCTCATCTCAACAAACATGCCGGGTTCCAGCTCCACCAGCCATGGCTGCCAACGCGTCATGACACCGGTTTGCCAGTGCTCGGCCACGCGATATGTCGTGCATACTAACGGGTAGCGGTTATTGTTTTTTGCCCGTTTGTTTACATTCTTAAATGTTTTATCCCGGTCCCAGCGCTTTATCACTGGGCTTACAAATTGAGGTGACAGCGGATTTCTTCCCAGGGGGCTTTCAAAAGGCTCGTAGTGTTCCGGGAACGGGCCGTCTTTCAGTCCGGGGCCGAACACATGACCGTGGCCTTCGGCCTGCATGATAAATGGATATCGTGACTTGGCGCCTGCTGAAAGCGGCGGCCAGCCGCCATCCGGCACATCCCCTTTCCATACATTGCGATGCCAGGAGATAACCGGTTTGTTGGGTGCCCATGGATTCCCTTCCAAATTTACGGACGCGCGATTATATAAAATCCTTCGATTCAGCGGCCAGCACCAGGACCATCCGGAAAACAAACCGATGCCGGAGCGATCTTTCTTATTTCTTCTTGCCGCCATATTTCCGTCTTCCGTATAGGAATTGCAGTACAGCCAGTTGCCGGATGAGGTGGACCCGTCGTCGCGTAGAAAGGTAAAATCGGGTACCAGTGAGCCTTTGCTGTAAAGCTTGCCTTTAATGATTTTATCTTCAAGAAAATACCCGTTAATCTCTTTTGCCACCATGTGGGGATCAATGTGTGTCACATCTCCGTCGGCATTTCTTGGCCCATATTCCCATCGTAACTTTAAGATGGGATCGGCAAATGCTCCCGGTTCTTTTTCATACAGTTTTTTAACCCGAATGTATAAGGCATTTATGATATCCGCATCCGGCATAGCTTCGCCGGGGGGGGATACTGCCTTGTATCGCCATTGCATCCACCGGCCGCTGTTGGTAATACTCCCTTCTTTTTCATAGGATGCCGCACATGGAAGCATCAACACCTCGGTTTTTATTTTTTTAGGGTTCATGCCCGGACCTCGCCAGAATGATCCGGTTTCATTATCAAACAGGTTGACAGTCACCAACCAGTCCAGTTGGGTCAATGCTTCCCGGCTCTTGTTTGCATTCGCACCGCTGCAAGCAGGATTTTGTCCCCAGGAAAAAAAGCCGGTAAATTTTTTCTGGAACAACTGGTCAAAAATGGTCAGCCAGGAATAATCAACACCGTCATCCAGTTTCGGCAAATAATGATACGCCTCGTCAAGCGGTACCTCTTTCCCGTAAAATTCCCTGATCAAGCCGGCACTGTATTTCGGATAATTGCCCCACCAGTTGGCGCTTAGAGGGTCGCTTGATTCGGGCGTGTTTTCATTATTGTACGTCAGGAACGTTTGTTGGGATGCCTTGGGGGTTTTCAGGTATCCCGGCAGGATGTCAAAAAGAAGGCCATGATCGGTTGATCCCTGCACATTGGACTCTCCTCTGAGCGCATTGACGCCACCACCGGCCATGCCCATGTTGCCGAGGAGAAGCTGGATGATACTCATGGCCCTGATATTCTGAGTACCTACGGTATGCTGCGTCCAGCCCATGGCGTAAAGTACAGTTCCGGCTTTGTTCGATGCGCCGGATTCGGCATAGGTTGAATATACTTTTATCAGGCTGTCTTTCGGCGTACCGGTAATGGACATCACCATTTCCGGCGTATAACGAGAAAAATGTTTCTTCAACAACTGAAACACACAGTTGGGATCCTGAAGCGTTTTGTCTTTTTGGATGACGCCGGCTTCATCCTTCTGATAAGACCAAGTCGATTTATCGTATTTCCCGTCCACGTATCCATCTCTTGTCTTTACGGCCTCAAGACCGGAAAAGACGCCTTTTTTTTCTCCGGGAAGTTGTATATCCGGATTGATTAAGAAGGAAGCATTTGTATATTCCCGGACATATTCTTCAAAATAGAGATGGTTATATAGAATATACTTGATCATTCCCCCGAGAAAAGCGATATCGGTCCCAGACCGAAGGGGGGCATAGATATGGGATTTCCTGGAAGTCCTTGTGTATCTTGGATCCACACTGATAACGACGGCACCATTTTCTATGGCCTTCTGAATCCATTTAAAGGAAATTGGATGATTTTTGACCGGATTGCTCCCCATGGCCAGAATATAATCACTGTTTTTTATGTCAATCCAGTGATTGGTCATTGCACCGCATCCGAACGACTCTCCCAGAGCCGCTACTGATGCGGAGTGTCAGATACGCGCCTGATGTTCAATATATGCCAACCCAAGGGAACGTAAAAATTTCTGATAGAGAAAGCATTCCTCATTGTCCAGGGCGGCACTGCCCAGCGATGCGATGCCCATGGTACGATTGACTATTTGACCTTTCGCATTCGTCGTTTCGAAAGCTTCATCACGGGATTTTTTGATATGAAAGGCAATTTTATCCAAAGCAAAATCCCACGACACTTCCTCCCACTTGTCCGCGTATGGACGCCTGTATAAAGGTTTTGTGAGACGGTTAGGGTTGTTATGTGACAATTGATAAACCGCCATGCCTTTGCTGCAGAGGTTCCCTCCATTAATCGGATGGTCGGGGTCTCCTTCGGTATTCACTACTTTTCCGTCAATGGTATGAACGAGTATTCCGCATCCGACAGCACAGTAAGGACAGATTGTCGGGGTCTGTTTTGCATGAAGGATCCGCAAGGAATAGGCATAGGACTCGATGGGGGTCATATCGAATCCAAGGGTCCCAAAAGCGATTCCTGCAGCAGACGCTCCTGAGATTTTTAAAAACTGCCGCCTATTGATTTCCATTTCGTTTCCCTCCTTATCCCGGTTTACTTGGGTCCAAGTTCTGAACTAAATTTGTTTATCAATGCGACTTCCACCCTGTCCGTTTCCCATTTCGGTACGGCATGGGGCATGCATCCTGATTTTGCATAGCTATCTGGCCTGTAATCAAAGCAAGGAACATGCCATAAGAGCTGCCTTCATCAAGGAATTCATTATGCGCTAAAGCCATGTCCGGTTTTTAAAGAGGTATGATTTTCGGGGTGATGTCGATCGGGTTGAATGTCGTAATATTGTTATATATATCGGGATGTAGCGGACCACACAACTCAGTTGAAGCAAAAATAAATGATCCGGTTAAGGCTGCAACATCATGGGGCTCAAATTCAATCTGAAAAAAATATCCATCCAGGATGATGATGACCGGCCACCTAATAAAAGCACATTATACAATCTGTTAAAATAGCTGACACATGCCGGGTTTATTTATTGTTGTTGTATTATTAATGCCTTTTGATCATCGGCATCGCGTGAGACGGGTTTCTCAGGGGGGTAGGGTATACTTTGCCGGTTACCCAGCACGCCCCGGACAGATCCCAGCGTACGCGCTACTAACGTACTGGGCTCTTGCCTCAGGTAATGACGCCAAAGCGCTTTAAAGGATAAGAGTGGCATACACGTGCCGTAGGAATCCACTTGGCAATCAGACGCTGCATTCGTTCCCAGGTTAGCCGGTGCTTATTTATGGCTACGACGGCGTAGCGATCTTAGCCACATTCGGCACACTTCTGTATGGCTTGGGTTTTGCGCCGTTGTGGCAAATATTATTGGATTCCGCATAAACTGATGTCAGGGTTGTACGATTTCAGGATGCATCTGTTTCCTTGATTTAATATGACTCGAATATTTAATTATCTGAGAAGTATCATGAAGGCAATGCACACGACCCGTGAAGTCTTGGCGTAAAACGCTCAGGGCCCGATACAATGGGTTTTTCAATGGCCTTGGCAATTCCTTTGAGCATTCCAAAAAAAATCTTTTCATGAAACGGATAGAGTGTGTACCAGTAGAGTATCCCCCACAACCCTTTGGGTAAAAATCGGGACAGCATCTGCAAATCCGTGGAATGATCTCCCATCGAATTGATTTTAAATTCAAGCAAGGCTTCGCCGGGAACTTTCATTTCGGCCAGTAGAACCAGTCTCTCTTTCGGCGCGACATCCAGTACTCGCCAAAAATCCAAGGCATCTCCAACCCGCAGTTCGGTTGTGTGACGCCGCCCTCGACGCAATCCAACACCGCCGAACAATCGATCCAGCAGGCCGCGCAACCACCACAAACCATCGGCATAATAATAACCTTCATGACCGCCGATCCTGCTGATGGGGAGCCAGACGTCATCCAATGGGGCGTTTATTCGAACCCGATATCCGCATTGCATAATCGTGCCGCCCGCCCAATCCGCATCGCCGCAATGGGCCCATTCCGGCGCTAAGATTTCTCCCGCATCGGCCCAGCAGGTGTCCACCTGCTCCTCGATGATTTTATCCAGCGCCGTTCGAATCGCCTCCCTGGGACTGATCAATTTTTGGGGGATAATCGATAGAATACGTTTGTCTGAACATACGGCATTGCTGCTCAACCCTTCGGTCAAGGGCAACGCAATGGAATGGGGCACGGGACTGATAAGATGAATCCAGTATGCGCTGAGGGTGGGTGTGAGCACAGGAACCGGAAAGATCCATCGCTTGGGCAATTTTGCTTCCTGGGCATAAATATCCAGCAAATTCCGGTAGGCCAGCACATCCGGGCCCCCGATATCATAGGTTTGACCGATGGTCTCAGGGTGTTCGAGACAGCCGACCAGATATTGGATGACATTTCGGATGGCAATCGGCTGGTTCAAGGATCCCACCCAACGGGGTGTGATCATCACCGGAAGACGTTCCACCAGGTACCGCAAAATTTCAAAGGAAGCACTGCCGGATCCCAAAATCATGGGCGCCCGCAAATCGGTTACGGGAACCGATCCGGATTGAAGGATATCTGCAACCTCGATTCGGGAACGCAAATGCTTGCTTAACCGGCCTTCTTTTTTTTCTGCAAGACCCCCCAGGTAGATGATCCGATCAATACCGGCGGATTCGGCTGCCGATACCATGTTTTGAGCGGCCTTGCGGTCGGCTTCAACAAATTTTTGTTTCTGGGCGATCATGGAATGGACCAGGTAATAGGCCGCCCCACAGCCCGACAGGGCCGTTTCCAGGGATTCCCTGTCAAGAACATCTCCTTTGGCCAGTTCCACTTTCGGATGACGACCCCATGGACGACAGGCCAATTTCTCAAGGGACCTCCCCATAGCGCGCACCCGATACCCCGCATCCAGCAGGGCTGGAACCAACCGTCCGCCCACATAGCCGGTGGCACCGGCAACCAGAATCGGTTTGTCGTCTTTCATTGAAATCACCTAATATCCTTTACCTGAATTTTTCACGAGCTTGAGGCTTTCATATGTAAGGCATTTAAGGGCGAAGCCATAGTGGACTATTGCGAGCCCTTAATAACGCAACAGATGAAAGCATCGGGCTCGTGAAAGGTTATACATGATTGCGCAGCTTCAGTGCAATAGGATGCGGGTTTGAATAGACCTGTTGCGCCAAGTACGGCTTTTTGTATTTTCGCACGTAATGATTGAGCAGGGTCACCGGCACGATCAAGGGAACATGTTCCTGCCTATACCGCTCTATGATCTCGAGCAGTTCCTGTTTCTCGTCCGGGGACAGCTGCTTTTTAAAATATCCCATGATATGTTGCAGTACGTTGACATTCTTCTTCGGAGTGGTTTTCAGTCCCAAAGCCGCCATCAACAGGGCCTCGTACTGGGCAAACAAATCCTCCATGAGCAGGGCTTTACCTTGGGCAACCAGCTTACCCATCATCCGCGAATGGTTGGGACTGTGCGACATAATCAGCAGTTTGTGCCGGGTATGAAAATCGATCAGGCTTCCCATGCTTTTCTTTCCGGATAGCGTTTCCCGCCAGCGCATCAAGGTAAAAATCTGCTCAATAAAGGTCTCTCTGAGTTTGGAATCATGCAGCCGGCCCTCTTCTTCCACCGGAACCAACGGAAAGTGCTCCGTAAACACACGGGCAAATATGCCCTGCCCTTTTTTCTGGGGCATTCCTTTGAAATTTTTAACCGGAACTCTAAACAGGCCGCTGCTTGGAGAGTTTTTTTTGAAAACAAACCCGCACAGATTTTCTTTTTCCAGTTCTTCAACTCTTTTTCGTGCCCATTCGGTCATCCTGTGAGTATGGTCGATATTTGTTTTAGAAGTGACCAGATTCGGGTTGTCCGGATCCCCCACAAGACGCAAGGTCTCCCGGGGAACGCCCATCCCGCATTCCACTTCAGGGCACACCGGAACATATTCCACGTATTGACCGAGTATGTCGGTCAGGTATCGGTCCCTTGCATGCCCGCCGTTCCAGCGGACCTCCTCGCCCATTAAACACGCGCTGATGCCGAGTTTTATTTTTTCGCCCATGGCTTACCTCACAATCCTTGATGGTTATTCATCCATTTTTTTATACCGGAACTTCCTGCTTCAATACACAAAAACACTTTTGAACTTTTGCTATGCTTCTGCTTTGCCAAGATGTATGGGAAAAAAGGTTTCATGGAGCACTCAAAGAAATTTTTGTATGGGTAGCTGCTCGTTAAATACGGATTGAACCGGGGATCAAAAAGGGAGCCTTTTTCAAACACCTTTTTGTAATATGGTAACGATCCCCAGATACCCATCCACTGTAATCTCGTCGCCGGTGCGAATCAAAGATGTTGCATCGGGTATGCCGGTGACGCACGGCAATCCGTATTCCCTGGCGATAATGGCTCCGTGAATCAGCATTCCGCCCCGACGTTCAACCACACCGGCGGCCAGTGGGATGACGAAGGTCATGTTTGGATCCACCGAATCGCAGACTAGGATTTCAGCGTTTTTAAAATCCTGTAAATCCAAATGATGGCGAATAACCCGGGCGTTGCCCCTGGACAATCCCGGGCCGGCCGGCTGCCCCACAAGCTGTCTGGGATTGACCTTAAATCCATATTCGTCACTGGATACAACCAATTCCGGTTTCCCGTTGCCATAATCCAAATCATGAATAACCGATTTAAGTTTGTGGAGTTCGGGCGGGTTTTTTCCCCGGTGACCGCTGTTTTCGACACGGGTTTTTCCTTCCATAACGGCGGTTAACAGCTGGGCTTCAATTCTTCCCAGGTAAATATTATCATCGTCACGAAGGCGATAGCTGCTCCTCGCAAGATCCAATAAATCCATGGCTTCTTTTCGTTTCGAACCTTCGAAACAGCCGAGAAAATTTTTCTCCAAAGTCCCTGCGTCTTTCATCTGTTTGTGGGGTTTCAATGATGAAGGATTGGCGGCCATTTCCACCAGCAATTTAAACAGCGGCCGGGTATCGGTCGCACATTCGGTGCCCCCGGTCACCGCACAGGAGAGATCCCCAAATTTTATAATGAATCCTTCAACCTTTTTTTCAAATTCAGGGTACAAAACAAGGGCTTCGCCGGCTTGAAGCTTTTCGAGGAGGTCGGGATCGTTGCGAACCATACCCGCCAGATCCTCCAGCATTCGGTTTCTTTCCAGACTGGCCATTTGGGTATGGGCCAGAAGATTCATAAATTCATAGGGATCATCCGGCTGCAGGGCATCGTTATAGTACTGGCCGAAAAGACGAATTCCATGGGCATACGGAATAAATTCCTCCCAATATACGTTGACCCAGCCGTGGTTTATTTCCCAACGCTTTTTTATTTCATCCGCCAGTTCCCCATGGGATAACATCGTTAGGTCTTTATCCGCCAGATCTCTGGCTGTTTGCTTCATTTCAGGAATCAGTTTTTCTTCAATGGTTTTTCGAAGGGCCTTTAGATTTTCGAAGCTTCGATGAAGGCTGAGATACCAGGCACGTTTATCTTCGGTCTTGTTCGACAACAATGTGGTTATGGGACGCGACTGAAGTAAATATAGGGTGTCGTTCCGGATGGTCCATTCAACATCCTGGGGTATTTTAAATAAAGCCTCCGCCCGACATGCCAGCCCGTATATCCTCAACGCTTCCTCGGTGCTTATGGGCGGTCGTTGGGACAAATCTTGGGGCAAAGGCACCATCTCGACCAAGTGTTCGGACGGAATAAGCCAATGTGATCTTTCAACCGGATGATGGGACAGCACCGTCTGTTTTTCTCGGTCAAGAATCCAACGATCCGGTTCTACCCTGCCATCCACAAGCCCCTGGTTAAGTCCGTAAACAGATTCAATGATGCCTTGGGTCTCATCGTTGGGGTTCTGGCTGAAAACCACACCGGATCGATTTCCTGCTACCGTTTCCTGAAGTACAACGGCCATGGCGCTTTTTTCAACGTCCAGACCAATTTCTTGACGATAAAGGAGGGCGGCGTCAGACCACAATGAGGCCCAGACCAATCGAACATGCTTGAGGATGGATTCGGTTCCCCGCACATTAATGAACGATTCGTGCAGGCCCGCAAAGGAAGATCCTGCAGCATCTTCATCCGGAGCCGATGAACGGACGGCAACGCTCTTGCCGTTGAAACGGGATTGAACCTGTGCCGTAAGTTCAACATCAAGATGTTTTGGAATCGGTTTTTTTAAAAAAAGATTGCGGATGCGGGTTGCACAGTCCCAAATCTCCTCCCACCGCATATCCTTAAAATTTTTACGATTCAACTCGAGAAGTATGCGTTCTCCAAGGCCAGCGGTCTTCACAAACTCATGGTATGCGTCTACGGTCAGAAACAACGTCTCGGGAATCTTAAATCCCTCTCGTGCCATGAGAGAGAGGGTATAGGCTTTTCCGCCAATCCGGTTTCGCTGGTCCTGGTTGATTTCCGCTGGGGATAAGATCCACTTCATGGGTCGATGCTCAATTCCATGACATGTTGAAAATTTTTCACCAGCACATAAGATGTGATCTTAACACCGATGAGGGCACATGTTGGCGCGTTGGCAAATGCTTCCAGATAAGGGTGTTTGGCCAAATAGCGTTTGAGAACTTCGACTTTTTCAGCACCGCTGATTTCTCCGGCATTGCCCAGTGCCGTTGCGGAAATGGCTTCATGAAAATCAGCGTCCACATTCATGCTGCTGTTGACAAGGAGCGCGACTCTTGAATCCGCCGATAAATTTGCATATTTCCGCGTCGTTCGCGGGGTTACAAAAAATATCTCTTTAAGGTCTTCTTTACCTATAAATGCAACCAAACTGGCGTAGGGTTGTCCGGAACGGTGAGTGGATAAGACGGCCAATTTTTGGTCGTTGAAAAGTTCTCGAATGTGTTTTTTGATGTCTTCGCGATGCGTCATTTTAATCCAGTACCTTCATCAGCTCGGGAACCGTATTTTTAGGGCTGATCTTGTACCAGGCATTTTCTATTTTTCCGTTGTCACCAATGAGAAAAGATGACCGAACGATTCCCATAAAGGTTTTACCGTACATCTTCTTCTCTCCCCAAACGCCATAAGCCTCTGCAACGTTATGATCCGGATCGGACAGCAAATTAAAGCCCAGGGTATGCTTGTCATCAAATTTTTTCTGTGTTTCAGGCGTATCCGGACTGATGCCTATGACCGCTATGTTTTTGCCTTCTAGTTCCTCCAGTGCGTCCCGCACATTGTTTGCCTGTGTAGCTCAGCCGGAGGTATTGGCTTTGGGATAGAAATAAAGAAACAGTTTCTTTCCGGCAAAATCGGAAAGCCGTACATTCTGACCATTCTGATCTTTAAGATCAAAACGGGGTGCCTCGTCTCCCGAATTGAGCGCTTTCATTATCAATCTCCTTTCTTAACAGGATAATCTGTTTGGGGGCGGATTGTCAAATCTCATTTAAACGCTAAGGTGCTTTTGCCTTTTCGACCTATTGCCTAAATTCAAGCCACCCTTTTCACGGGCGGTCGTTGACTTACATTACCCCGCAATTTCAATATTTCCGGAATATCGGCCGACAATGCCCTCATCCACACAATTCTCCAACTCCGCTTCCGTAGCCTTCGCCGGATCTATCAAAGAATCAATGGGGGTTGATTGGACGTTTAATAATAGGTAAATACTACCCAACTTTTCGGGTATATCCATAAACGTTTTAGCGCCAGTGGGAAGTAATTTGGACAACCACCGGTTGAGCTGAAATGTATTGTGACAGGTTAATGAACGGAAAGTTTTGAAACTGCTTTTATTGAACCGATACGATCCATCTTGTAATATGTGCCAGCAGTAACGTGGCAATGAGCCCGCCAAAGCAAAGTGCGACGAACCACAGCCATTGCTTTTTCTTTTTAGTAAAGGGCTTCATCAGACGTCTTACCCCGAAACACATAATAACTGTATGCCGCATAACCAAGAACCAAGGGAAGCATCACAGCGGTACCGACAAGCAGAAACGATTGGGATTCCGGCGCGGCGGCGGCCTGACGAAAGGACACTTTAAATGGAACCAGCCACGGCCATAAACTGATTCCCAATCCCAAATAACCCGTCAGAAACACGGCGATACTCAAGAAAAAGGGCAGATACTCTTTTCCTTTGTGTAGGCCCCGCCAGATCATCACAAACATTACGAGGGTGGATAAGGGGATGGGCAACAGATAAAAAATGTTCGGCAAACTGAACCACAGCGCTTTTACATCGGCGTTCATCATGGGCATGCTGAGGCTGACAAGTCCCAGGAATATGCCGACATATCCCAGTACATATCCTGCACACTTTCGTGCCCAGTCCTGGGTGATACCATCGGTCTTCATAATCAGCCAGGTAGCACCCAACAATGCATAACCAAACACCAAGGCCATACCCACCATGACACTGTAGGCGTTGAGCCAGTCAAAGGGGCCTCCGGCAAAGCTGCGTCCCTGAATCTTTATACCCTGAACAAATGCCCCCAGCACCATGCCCTGCATGAAGGTCGCTGCAAGAGACCCGAAATGAAAACAATAGTCCCAGAACCTTCGCGATCTGCCGGTGGCCTTAAACCGAAACTCAAATGCAACACCTCGGAAGATCAATCCGAGCAGCATCAGTATGACCGGCATGTAGAGCGCCGGCATCAATATCGCATACGCCAGGGGAAAAGCGGCAAACAGGCCGCCGCCGCCGAGGACCAGCCATGTTTCGTTGCCGTCCCAAACAGGTGCAATGGAGTTCATCATGCGATTCCGGCAGCTATCCGAGGGGGCAAACGGAAACAAGATGGCCACCCCCAGGTCAAATCCATCCAGCAGGACATACAGAAAGATGGCCGTGGCAATGAGGCCGTACCAGATCAACGGCAAATCCACGAAGCTCTCAAAACTAAACATGCTTTCCTCCTGTTTCAGAAGTCAGATCTGTCAAAATAGGCGGTTCTTTTACGCCGTGTGTGCCGTATGTTTTTTCCAGGATACCGGGCCCCTTTCCGATCAACCTTAAAATGTAATAACTTCCCGCACCAAACACAAAAACATAGGTGAAGATAAACGCCAGAAGAGACAGTGCGACCTGGGAACCCATCACCGGCGATACCGTTTCCGCGGTGCGCATAACGCCATAGACGATATACGGTTGCCGACCGATTTCCGTGACAAACCAACCGGCAAGCACGGCAATAAATCCCGACGGTGTCATGGCCATACACCAGATTTGAAACCATCGTTTGGTAAACAATTGCTTGCGCAAAAAAAGGATTGCTGCCGTCACACCGGTAAAAACCATCAGCACGCCAATGCCGACCATGGCCCGAAATGACCAGAATACCCAGGCAACGGGCGGACGTTCGTCTTTTGGCCATTCTGTTAAACCCTTTACCTCGCCATTGAGGTCATGGGTTAAAATCAGACTCGATAACTTAGGAATTTCAATGGCGTATTTGGTTTTTTCTTCCTCTTGATCCGGCCATCCAAACAGCTTCAATGCAGCGCCTTGTTCTGTCTCCCAGATACCTTCCATGGCAGCCACTTTGGCCGGCTGGTGTTTCAGCGTATTCAGGCCGTGCAAATCACCCATCACCGCCTGAATTGGAGCGACAAATATCGCCATAATCATCGCCATTCCCAGCATCACCCTGGCGTGTTTTACATGCCGGTTTCGCCAGAGGTAATACGCGCCGATCCCCCCGACGACAAATGCCGTGGTTAAGTAGGATGCAGTGACCATATGCAAAAAGCGGTAGGGGAAAGAAGGATTGAAGATGATTTTGATCCAGTCGGTGGGATACATCAGGCCGTCAACCCCCATTCGATATCCCTGGGGGGTCTGCATCCAGCTATTGGCCGAAAGAATCCAGAATGCCGAAATCAGGGTTCCCAAGGCAACAACGAGGGTGGCGGCAAAATGCATTTTTGGACTCACGCGATTCCATCCAAAGAGCATCACCCCCAAAAACGAGGCCTCTAAAAAAAATGCGGTGAGCACTTCGTAGCCCAGCAGCGGTCCCAATACATTACCGGCCCGATCAGAAAAGACCGACCAGTTGGTGCCGAACTGAAACGACATCACCACGCCGGACACCACCCCCATGCCGAATGTTACGGCAAATATTTTGACCCACATGCGGTAGACGTCTTCATAGACCGTGTTGCCGGTTTTTAACCATCGCCATTCCAACATCGCCAACCAGCTTGCGAGTCCTATGGTAAAGGCCGGAAAAATAATATGAAACGATATGGTAAAGGCAAACTGTATGCGCGACAATAAAACAGGATCAAATTTTTCTATCATCCGCACAACCTCATTATAATGTTTATCTATTTACCTCTGAAAGTAATGAACACCTGACTTTTGTCAAGTTTGCTCGTCTGTTGACGTACACTATGAAACACTGAAAGTAATCAGGCGGAGATATTGTCGCCACAAAGTTACTGTTCATGTACTCTTGAGGACCATCTATAGTCAACGGTAATCACCATTTAATCTAAAAAGAAGTTCGTGCTGCAAGTGTATGATAGGTTGTCTTATGATACACAATTGTATCATACAAACAGTTTCGACCGAA
>DATKWE010000028.1:0-3352 GCA_035529735.1 Desulfobacterales bacterium
CCCTGTATTTTCTTATATTTATTTTATTTTGTTTTGTAAAGTCCGTTTACAGAAATTTACTTGCTGCGGGGTTGTCTTTTGAAGTATTATGAAGGAAATGAAACGTGAGTAAAGGAGGTGCATCACATGGCACAAATGGACTACAAGGAATCGGCTGATTTTATTCGAAACGACTTACGACTGAAAACCCTTCCTGTTGCCGTCAAGTTTTTGAAAGAAACGGCGGCGTTTCCCGAAAAGACCCGTCAACCCTCGGTGGTTTTGGGCAAGCGGGTCACCATTTGCCAGGGGGTCACCATGGCGCGAACTTACGGGTGGACCGTGGGGCTCACCCAGGAAGATTTGATCTGTGTTCCCGGGATGATCGCTTTTGGTTTTAGCGATACGCCTGATTCGGCGGAGACACTTGGAAAACTCTTTTGTGAAGTCGAATTTTCCCAAAGCGAGGAAATGGGTCGCAACGAGGCGGACACCATGATTCGTCTGGAGAATAGGGAATGTGAAGCCATTGTATTGGCGCCCTTGGAAAAAGGTTTATATGATCCGGATACGGTGGTATTTCATGGCAATCCCGCCCAGATGATGCGCCTGATTCAAGGACTGGTTTATGAAGAAAACCGGCGCATTTTAGGAAACTTCGGGGGAAAGGTGGAATGCAGTGAATATCTCATTGCGCCATACAAAACCCAGTCTCCCCGAATCGTCATTCCGGGTATGGGAGATCGCATATTTTCCATGACACAAGACGATGAAATGGTATTCTCCATTCCCGGACACCTGCTCGAAAAATTGGTTCAGGGCCTGAAGAAAGCAGGAAAAAAGATCGGCGCCCGCTATCCCGTGACATTTTACCAGAACTTCCAGCCGGAATTTCCAAAACCCTACAAAGTCTTGGGGGAGGCGTTGGGCATCGTGTGATCGTTGAAAAATCCGGGCCCATTGTGTCGATAAACAAGGGCGTGTCACAAAAACGACGCCGATCTCCCATGAAAGCGTCGATAAGGGGCTGCACTTTTTAAATCTATTGGAAGCCAATTTAAGCTTCAGAGTGGCGGTCAAGTATTCCAAGGAATCGATCCAGGAGGCGGCTCGATCCAACAACAAACGGGCATTAACTGTATCTTCTTATAGATTTTCTATATTTTGTTTGTGCGCGTTAACGTTGAAATAAAATGTCAAGAAGGATTCAGTGTGTCGAGATAAGATTTTAAGGACTCGAACCGCCGGGGCGCTTCGAGATCGTTGCCTGAATTCAAGTCGCTGACGTTGACCCAAACAGGATCATCCAAGGATTCGGGCAGGTGCAGTTCATCATCCGAGGTGATGGTGATAAACGCCTCGGCGCCGTTATGTTCGATTCTCTTCATGTACCATTCAAAACCGCTGCAACTTGACGATATTGTGAAACCGTATTCTTCCATTATTTTATCGAGTTCCATTTCCTATCCTTTCCAGAACGTTTTCATTGAAGGGCCCGCCAAGGGGTTCGGAAAGCGCACTTCAACCGGGGGGCGTCCTCGACTTTCGCGCAATTAGGGTTGTACTTTTCATTTCATGGCGATAATGGTATGGAAAACATACCATAAAAAGAAGAATAAAGATACCATCGGTGCCAGCTCAACGATTTTTTTTGTTGGACCCAGATACTCTGCTCGAGCATCGGCTTAAAAGGGAGAGATAGATGACACAAAACGAAGAATACAGGGCCAGGCTGGAAGAAATCGAACGACTGGCCGATGCACTTGAACATCAAAAATCGAAACTGCAGGAGACCGCTGCCCAAGATGCCGGATTTCCTGTAAAAATCACCGGCATCGAGGTGGATCTGGGCGTAAACTATTTGCGAACCATGAAAGAAGAAATCCCCTGGATCGAAAACGGCAAACCTTACGGTACGGTGGCCACCATATTTGCATACGACGCCCCGGTGGTGGTGCTGGCCAAACTGGGCGGATCAGCCCTGCTGACCGGCAACCGCCTTCGGTTCGGCGTCTCATCCCAGACACCGAAAACCGCTGCGATTCTGGCTGAAATTTGCGAATCCTTTAAAACCATCGAACCCATGATCGGTCTGGACAACCGCGAATTCGGCAAACGTTGTGTTGAGGACAACGATGTCCGGGTCCTCTTTATCTCAGGAGCTTCAGCCGTAGGGGAAATCTACAGAAAGCAGCATCCATCTTTTGACAAACTCTTTTTTGCGGGCCCCGGCGGCATGCCGGCAGCCATTGTGTTCGAAGATGCCGATGTCCAGGCGGCAGGCCGTTTTATTGCCCGGCGGGCATTTATCAACGCCGGCCAGTACTGCACCACCCTGAAAAAAGTTTACATTCATCGCAGCATTTACGAAACCGTTCGCGAAAAAATACTGGATACGGTTCAAGACATGAAAGTGGGAGATCCTTTTGATCCGGATGTTGAAATCGGACCGATCCTGGTGGAACGCACCCGAAAAATTGTTGAAAATGCCCTTGAAAA
Organism: Desulfobacterales bacterium; assembly: GCA_035529735.1. Lineage (GTDB taxonomy): Bacteria > Desulfobacterota > Desulfobacteria > Desulfobacterales > UBA11574 > JAAXQD01. The sequence goes on from DATKWE010000028.1 coordinate 2,479, forward strand.
GTGTCAACCTGCGAACCTGATTACCGGGTCCATCAACAAACATGTGATCCATCCGCTGGTCCTTGAAACCGAAAACACCCTGATTCCCGACCTCGAACTTTTCGGCCCGTTTCTTGTTTTAAAACCCTTCGACGACCCTGATGAAGCAGCCTCGGAACTGGTTCAGACCCGCTATGGCTTTCTGCTGGCCTTTTTCGGCTCATCCCCGGAATCGATCAACGCGCGCTTTCATGCGAATTTCGGCATGGTGCATGACAATCCGAATTTTACTTTCACGCCGCTGCGGCTTCCTTTTGGAGGAAAAAATGAGAGTGGCTGGATTCTGGAACGAAAAGGGAATGATTATATTGAGCGGGACGGCGCGTTTCTTTACAGTAAGGAGTTGGTCAGTTTTTAATTGTTCAAATTAAATAGGACACCCCAGTACCATCTGCCGGAGCTACCCCAGTACGATCTTCCGGACCTACGGGGCAGGCGGGGCAGGCGGGGCAGGCAGATTTTCGCAGATATAGCATAGTTACGCGCCAATATATCTTTTCTTAAGCCTCATAATCCGTTTCAAAGAGTTCATGCCTTTGGCTTTCATGGATTGAGATCGTCTTTGAACATCCAGTATTTCCTTAAACGCATTTTCAATGTTGGGTCCTGCATGGCAAATCAGGGGTATGTCAATGTCCGCTGATAGAATCTGTTGGATGGCGGTTTTGAGATCATAATGCTTTTCAATGGCGCCCATGTCCAGGTCATCGGTCATGACAACGCCGTCATACCCCATTTCCTTTCGCAAAAGATCATCGGCAATGGTCTTGGACAGGCTTGCGGGCCAATCCGGATCGATCCCTGTATATCGAATATGCGACAGCATGATCCCTGC
>DATKWE010000029.1:0-4249 GCA_035529735.1 Desulfobacterales bacterium
CCTCTTTTTCATCGGAAAGCTTATAACCGTCGCCGTTAAAAATTTTAATGCCATTGTCGTAATACGGATTATGGGACGCAGAAATCACGATGCCGGCATTTGCACCCATCGAGGAAGTTGTAAAGGCAATTCCAGGGGTTGGTAAAATCCCTGTAAGATAGGCATTCCCCCCCATTGAAGATATTCCGGAGGCGATGGCATGTTCGAGCATGTCTCCGGAAATACGCGTATCCTTGCCCACGACGATCTTGGATTTGGTATCGGATCTTCTAAATATCGTCGCAACAGCTCGCCCCACATTTATGGCCATTTCAGGTGTCACCGGATACGCATTGGCGCGGCCCCGTATTCCGTCGGTGCCGAAAAGTTTACTCATTTTCAATTCCTATTAAATGATGGTAGAAACTCGAGTGCACCATCGGTGATGTGGTCAACGATGCTTTGAAGCCATAAGGTTCCCTGTTCCTTGTCCGTATCTTTGAGCCCCTTGATCACAGAAATGTAGTCTTTCCCTGATGTTTGAATACCCTGTCGGATCTTTTCCATAAAAGCATCTTTCTGATTTTCTTTGACGCCGATATTCCCCTGGGATCTGAAATATTCCGCCAACGCATGACCGCTTTCATAAAACTCATTTTTTTGCTTCAAGATGCGAGATGATGCGGTTTCTTTGGCGTAAATTTGACAGGCGATGACTGAATCCGGCATTTTTTGGCTCAGTGCTTTCAATCGCTGTATTCTTTCATCGATTGCCATGCGAAGCTTTTCTTTCAAGCCCACAAAGAGGGGCTCCGTGAAATCGTCTGAAATAAACTGGGATCGGACATATGCATACCACTGCATAAGCGCTATAAGGTTTGCCGTATAAACGATATTGTTGAGGACGATCCTTTTGATGTTTTGATACATTCCGGGCATAAAAGGGATGCTGCCGTCTTTCCCCGTCCCTGAAAAAATCAAACGTCCCGGCCTTAATTCATCTTTTCTGATGATTGAACCGGCGGATGTAACCGTACCGAATTCCAGGCGGCACGGTCCGACAAGCCCCCCCTGCCCTCCCAAGAATATGGGCCGCTGGTTGAGCATAACACCCCTGGGAACATCACCGATTAACGAGGGTGTTGCTTTGTCCTGATTGGGAGTATAGTTAAAATGTATGAAAGAACTCCCGACCTCGCTGTGATCCTTTCGGCTTGTGCCTCCGGACATTAAACAGTCACAAAAATTGATGAGACTCCCCAGTGTCACAAAAGGAAGAAGAATCGTCTGTTTCAGGCCAACCGAGTGGGCAACACGCGATTCTTCTTCCAGGATCGTTCCTTCCCGGATATTGGAACCGGACCCCATACTCACGTTTTTCAGGAAAACAGCATCCCTGAAAAATCCTCCTTTGAGCTCAACCTGAGGGCCCAGTTGACAGTTTTTTAGGGTAACCGGTCCTTCATCTCCCAGTTTCGAACCTTGAAGTATCAGTGTGGAACGCCCAAAGATCCTGCAGCCTGAATGAATGATTACCCCGTCGCCGGATATCCTTTCAGTATCAACTTCAGGAGCAATCTCGACACTTTGTGGATTGGGTATCTTGACGCCTTTATGCATCAGCTTTTCAATCTTAGATCTATTATGATTTTTCACATTAAACCTCGTTATAAAGGTTTCTTTAATAAGAATCAGTTAAATAGCCAAATGCATAGGATGTCAAGCGCTTTATTGTCCATATCAACCTGATAATATAAGAAATTTCATTTTTGAGATCTCCGAAAAAGGACGTTGTATAAAATCGTAAAGGATTTTATAGTTTGAAAAATAACAAAAGCCGTAACGATGAGTGTCTATCATCACGGCTTTTTAAGTTTCTTACAAATATTTTATCAGTGTCAATATTGTCAAACAACGCGTGTTTGATCCGACCTATACTCCGGTACAATCTCTTGAAGCTTCGCTTTAATCTTTTCTGCCTCTTGATCTTCGGCCATTTTGGCCAATTCATCAATTTTACCGTTCAGAAGCTGCAGATTGCACTCAACACCCCTTAACACCATAATCTTCTCATGACTGGTGGGGACAACGTCTTCTCCCTCAATGATTAGTTCCTCGTAAAGCTTTTCACCGGGTCTAAGACCGATATATTCGATTGCAATGTCCACATCGGGCTCGAACCCGGAAAAACGAATAAGGTCCCGGGCCATGTCGTCAATCTTTATCGATGTGCCCATGTCCAATAAAAATATCTCACCACCGCTTCCCATGGCGCCTGCCTGGAGAATAAGCTGGCAGGCCTCCGGAATTGTCATGAAGAATCGTGTCACTTCAGGGTGCGTGACGGTAACCGGCCCGCCCTTTTCGATTTGTTTTTTAAAAAGCGGCACTACACTGCCGACGCTTCCCACAACATTTCCGAAACGAACGATCATAAACCGCGTTTTTGAAAGGCCACAGCCGTTCTGGCTTTGTACCAGCATTTCAGCAACCCGTTTGGAAGCACCCATTACATTGGCCGGGCGAACTGCTTTATCGGTAGAAACAAAAACAAAACGTTCAACATTAAACTTATTCGCGATCTCAAGCATATTCAAAGTTCCCTGGATATTGTTGCTTATTGCCCTCCAGGGCTGTAATTCGAGCATGGGAACATGTTTATATGCTGCAGCATGGAAAACAGTTTGAGGTTTGTAAGTCTCAAAAGCCTTTTCAAGCTGTTTTTTATCTTGGACATCCGCCAATAATATTACAACGTTTACATCATCAAAATTTTGTTTGAGTTCCAGTTCGATTTCATACAAAGGGCTTTCAGCCCTTTCGTACAGAATTACACTTTTGGGTCGAAAACGACAAATCTGCCTGCAAAGTTCGGAGCCTATTGACCCCCCGGCACCGGTTACCATGACACGCTGTCCTTGGAGATATGCTCCAATCTGCTCTTCATCCAGTTTAATCACTTCCCGGCCGAGCAGATCCCGGTATGCCACTTCTCGAATGGCATTTATCGTTACCTTGCCGTTAATGAGTTCTCCCATGCCGGGTATGGTCTTAAACTTAATCTTGCTCTCTTTACATTTTTCTACAATATCGCGCATCTGTTGAGAGTTTGTCGACGGAATAGCAATCAGCGCCTCATCAGCCCTTGTTTTTTTTATAATCTTGCTGATATCCCTAATATAACTCAGCACCGGAATGCCATGAATCTTTTTTCCCACTTTGGCTGGATCATCATCAAGAAACCCCAACACATTGTAATGAAGCTGTGCATTGTCACGTATTTCCCTGTAGATCTTTTCGCCGCAATTGCCGGCACCAATAATAAGGAGTCTTTTGCTATCTACATGCTTTCTATTAAAGGTTTTCCAAATGGGAATCAACCCGGTTTTATCCTCACTGAAGTGCTCAAAATAGACACGGATACCCAGACGATATCCTGAGATAAATAGAATCGTGAAACACCAGTCCATGATAAAAACCGAACGTGGAAAACCTATAAATCTGGTATGACTGAAAAGAATTAGACAAACAATACAAAGCGTGCTTACAAATGAAGCTTTAATTATATTTAACAAATCGGCAATACTGGTATAGCGCCACATTCCCCGGTAGAGATCGAAAAAATAAAAGCTGATAATTTTAAAAATCAAAACAAAGGGCAGCATTTTATAAAGCAGGACCGAGTGTTGCTGCGGGAGGTCGAAATCAAAGCGTATCAGGTACGCCAGAAACAAAGAAGCCGTCAATAGAAGAAGATCTATCCCTAAAACTATAAAAAAATTTTTATAAATTATCTTAAAATTCATTAATAAATTCTTTTCAATATTTTATAAACACGCGCAATCCCAGAATTCGCAATCATTTATATTTTCTGTAACAGTTTCCCACGAACTGCACAAGACATACCTATAAAACAGCAAAAATAAAATAAAAGTGCTGATATTACTGCCAAAATACCAATATTTTTTATTAAAAGGATGCTTACGCCTATGATCAATTGGGACAAACCATACCCCAGGGAAACTTGCCAATGCTCGATTCCATATTCATTGGCCAAAAGCTGGTAAAGATGCCTTCTATGCGGCCTGGTCAATCTATCCCCATCCTTTATCCTCACGACAAGGGTAGTAAGCTCATCCGCGTAAAATGGGAAAAGAAAAGAAGCAGCGCAAACAAAATCCAGAAGGCTCCTTGAAACCCAAACGACTAAACCAGCAAACACAAACCCGAGCAGGACGCTTCCCACATCCCCCATAAAGACACGCGCCTT
>DATKWE010000030.1:0-7106 GCA_035529735.1 Desulfobacterales bacterium
CTTTTGGAATTTGGTTTGAAATGGCTGAAAGATGTTCTGTTTAAAGAAGGGAAATTTCGGGTGAAGGAAGGGTCGGCCGCCTCGAAACCCTAAACGCCGTTTCAAAACATATCCGGTTGGTTTTTCGAGCGCCTTTAAAAAAACGGAGATGCCGGGCACCTGATGGTGCGCATAACGGTACCCGGCATCCAACGGATGTTCATCAATAATCTTCGTAAAAAAGACCCTCGCATGTGGAAGGACCGTTCAGGCGAGCCTCAATATCCACATTGAAAAACTCGGCGACAGGTTGAAAAATTTCCGGGGTGTCGGCCTGTACTTTTCGGGCGGCTTCAAGAACCTTTTCGAGTCCGTTTCGCGTCATTTTTCCCAGTGGCTGCCTGCATCCACCCGAGGGCATTCCCAGGATTGACATGAGTGTCTTAACGCCCAGAGGATTTCTGGCACGGCATTTCACTTCCCCAAAGGGTGTTTTTTCCATGGTTGTAATGGTGACCAGATTAAAAAGGGGCTTTATGGCAGATAACAGCTTCCGGGCTTCAGACGTGTTTCCTTCTTCGAGCAGGCGGACCATGTCGGCCACCGCTTTCGGAATGACATTGGACGCAACAGAAATTACCCCCGAGGCGCTGATACGTGTATCCGTCATCATCTCATACGTCATCCCGTCATCGCCGGACAGTATGGTGAAATCAGGCCCGCAGCATTCTCGGGTGTGTATCATATTGTCAAGATTTCCCGTGGCTTCTTTAACCGTATTTACATTGTCAAACTCTTGGTTCAACAGTGCCAGGTCTTGGGGCAGCAGTTGCGCACCGGTTCTGCCGGGGATTACATACGGAATGATTTCAAGACCCGGTGCCGCCCGGGCGATCGGTGCGACATATTCCCTGCGTATTTCAAGAGAACTGGGGCCGTTGTAGTATGGGTCTACCAGCAGCGCCGCATCAGCACCCACTGCGGCGGCATGTTTTGTTCCCTCCAGAGATTCCTTGGTGTTGTTGCTTCCCACACCGGCAATACAAATACATTTACCCTTTGTTTTTTCCGCAACGCTTTCAATGACCCGGTTATGTTCATCCCAGGTCAAAACAGGGCTTTCTCCGGTGGTCCCCACAGCCAGTATTCCGGTAATGCCATTTTTTATCTGGAAGTCTGAAAGTTTGCCCAAACCTTCATAGTCGACAGCATCATCTTTAAACGGTGTAACAATTGCTGTGAAACATCCTGCGATCATAACATCCCCCTTTTTATTTAAATGAGGTTATCTTCTTTGAAAAACAAACAGGTGCAGTAAAATACTTACAAATAAAAAAATTAAAGAAGGTGAGGGGTTATGTCAAGTGAAAAGTATTCAATTTTTGGAAATAACAAAATAAACCCGTCCGAAATTTTTAGGAAGTGGATGATACAGCTTAAGATCAATTTTACAACGGGCGATGAAAGAAGGATTGGCAATGCGGTCTGTATCAGACCCTTGAAAAATATTCGCCTTGCCCCGATTTTTGTTCAGATTTGGATGATGGCTGCAAAATTGAACACTTTCAAGGGTCTCGAATACAAAAATTTATTCTATTTCGTCACTATCGCATCCCGGTACCTCTCCCAAAAACATCCCGTCCTGCAAGCGGATTATAGAGCTTCGTAATTGCGAACTTCATAACATCGACACTTTTCATCTCCAAAATGATATTAAATAAAGTTTCCTCGCCTCCTTCCGGTAGACTACACTCATTTGAATCATCAAAGGCTAAATCTTTAAATCCCTTTACAAGCTTCTTTTGATCTTTTTTTGTCATCGCGACCTGAATTGCCTTTTTGCCATCTATTTCGGTAACCTGATCGGCCAAACCTGCATCTTCAATCTTCTTGAATTTGTCATCATCCAAAAGGATGTTAATATAACAATCTGCCATGAGAACCTCCTGTTGAAAAAGTTATAAATATAAAATAATTAACGTTTTTTCTTAACACACAATATATATTCAGGCTAATCTTTTTATTACGGATGGTAATAATTTGTCAATAGTTTTGTCCCGTTTAATGCAGGTTATTTTTTTGCTTGACAACCCAAAAGCACTACCATACTAATTTCAAAATTAAAGTATTTTCAATCTATATATGATAGATACTTTTCCTCATGCTATTGGTAAAACTAAAACCTATTAAAGGATATAATCATGCCTAAAGCAAAAAACGTTGAAGAATATATCGCTCACCAACAAGCTGCCGTTGCTGTAAATCCAGACTGCGGCAACTCCCATTACAATCTTGCAATCGGCCTTTTGGGACTTAAAAAATACGATGAAGCTGAAAGCGAACTTTTTGCTGCGGTCGAGTGTAGCCCGAGTCTTGCAGAGGCGTATGTTCAGTTGGGAGGGATCTGTTTGCAGCGCGGGGACTTAGAAGGTTGCCTTAAATACAATAAGCTGGCGGTACAGGCAAGGGCAGGGTTTGCCGAAGGTTATGGAAATATTGGATTTGTACAGCTTCAACTGGGAAATATTGAGGAAGCGATTCCTGCCCTTGAAAAAGCGATTCGATGGAATCCCAAATTTTTGCAGGCATATACCACATTGGCCAATGCGTATCTCATGAAAGGGATGATTGATGAAAGCATCGTGACCAGCCTGAAGGTCATTGGCCTCCAACCGGACTTTGCCGTGGCATACAACAACCTGGGCATTGCCTATCTCGAAAAGGGGGAGCGGGATCTGGCTGTGAAACATCTCGATAAAGCGGTTGAACTCGGTTATGAGGTTGCCCCTGAAATTTTAGATGAAATCAAAAAATACAGATAAACAATATCAGCAGAAGAAGGCTGCATGCCGAGATTCAAGTTTTTTTTATCCAGCAGAAACAATCCTGTTCGGGTGGGTGATTTTGTATGGTCTACTCCCATTCCCCTCAGCCGACATCAATCCGCCAGGTCAATTAAATCAGACGGTGACATTTTTATAAAGTACGGTGACTATTTTACTGCCGCCCGAGATTTTTTGGAAAGAGATCGATATGCGATCATTACACAATCGGTCTCCCAATATCTTCATCGAAATATAGCACCTGACGAAATAGAAGAGATCAGAATCTTTCTCGATAAACATGGAGAGTTTTATCATCCAGCCAAAGTTGAAGCCGTTTTGCAGGCCGTCAAGATTCCATTTGTCCTGAACGTTGCGGTTACAGAAGTCGGGAAACAATGCGCGCAAAGGGAATATCGGCTCTTAAAAATGCTCGACACGGAGTACCCCGATTCCTTTGTTCCCAAAGTTTACGCCCATGGGAACGTTTTTACAAAGATGGATCAAGTTGAAATCTGGATGTTTTTAGGTAAATGGTTCGAAGGTTTTAACGAATTCCATATTTCCCTTGATCCGGAAGACGAACAACACAAAATCGTTGTATGGGATCATGAACACGGGAACTATTTCCTCTCGGCCGATCAAACCGAAGATCTTTACCGGCAGGCCGCCAGAATTCTGACCGGTTACTATAACGTCGAGACGTCCGAGCAAATATCTTCCTGGCATCATGCCGCCGGTGATTTTGTCCTGAAATGCCAAAACCGTGAGATCGATGTAAAACTCATCACGGTTCGACAGTACGCGCCCATGTTTGAAAATGATCCCGAGATCGGGTATAAAAATCCGGATGCTGAACGGCTATTGGAATCCTTGCTGGTATTTTTCCTGAATCTTGCCATCAAAATGCGCATCGACAGGCTGGACGGGGTCGGAGAAATTGTGTGGTCTGATAATATTGCCGTGAAAGGCGTCCTCAAAGGTTTTATTGAGGGACTGGTTTCAAAACCGCCCGTCAGATCGTTTCCAGGATCTTTGGCCGACGGTTTCCGGCAACATCTCTCGGCCTGCACACATGCAGATCTGCTCGATTTGAACTCCGCCATGGTTCAGTCATATCACCCCATGGCGCCCGAGGTCCCGGTCATCAGACAGCATCTTGAACAACATGTGGATGATCTGTATCGAGCCATCGAACAGTTCCAAAAATATCCGTGATTCAGCAGGATACACCATGGACAATATGGAAAGAATTTTGTCATAAAAATCACAAAATTTATAAAAAAACGCCCAAGAAAAAAGTGGCGCAGCGCTTTGAAATTAAAATTTTATTTAACACAATGAAACCCTGCTTTTTTATTGACAAGAATCGATATTAATTTTATACAAGTTTTTTTGCTGTTCATTTTTTTTAACAAAGACTTATAATTATAAAACTCGAAAAAACAACATAATGAGAGGAGGTGACTTTTACTGCCCTGAAAAGGGGACGGTGAACTTTATTTTTGGCAGATCGGTTAATTTTCAATTAGAATGGAGGTAATACAATGGCAAAACATGAAACCCCTTTGCTGGACCAGCTTGAAAGCGGGCCATGGCCGAGTTTTGTGTCTGATCTAAAGCAGGAGGCCGAATCAAGGGCAAAGAATCAGGATAAGGTAGAGTACCAGATTCCGGTGGATGTATGTGATGACCTTCTGGGCTTGCTTGAATTGTCCTTCAAGCACGGAAGAACCCACTGGAAGCATGGCGGAATCGTCGGCGTGTTCGGCTACGGCGGTGGCGTCATCGGAAGGTATTGCGACCAGCCCGAGATGTTTCCGGGCGTTGCCCATTTCCACACCATGCGTGTGTCCCAGCCTGCCGGCAAGTTTTATACCGCTGAATATCTCAGACAGCTTTGTGATCTCTGGGAAAGGCGCGGCAGTGGTCTTACCAATATGCACGGCTCCACCGGTGATATCATATTCCTCGGGACCACAACACCTCAACTGGAAGAAATCTTCTGGGAATTGGGCCATAATCTGCATCAGGATCTGGGCGGTTCCGGATCAAACCTGCGAACCCCTTCCGACTGTGTGGGCCAGGCTCGATGTGAATGGGCGTGCTACGACACCCAGGCATTGTGTCATGATCTTACGGTTGAATATCAGGACGAACTCCATCGGCCGGCGTTTCCGTACAAGTTTAAATTTAAATTTGACGGGTGCCCCAACTGCTGCGTTGCATCTATTGCGCGGGCGGACCTATCGTTTGTCGGCACCTGGCGAGATGATATTGGAATAGATCAGGAAGCGGTTGCTGCCTATATGGGTGGAGAACTGCCGCCCAACGGCGGAGCTCATGCCGGCCGTGACTGGGGACCGTTTGATATCCAGAAAGAGGTGATCGACCTTTGTCCCACCAAGTGCATGTGGTTAGAAGGCGGAAAGCTGAAGATAGACAATCGAGAGTGCACAAGATGCATGCACTGTATCAATGTCATGCCAAGAGCGTTGAGAATAGGTAATGACCGGGGTTGTTCGATTCTGGCCGGAGCAAAGGCTCCGATTCTTGACGGCGCACAAATGGGGTCTCTTATAGTTCCGTTCATTAAGGTTGAAGAGCCTTACGATGAAATTAAGGAGACAGTTATTGAACCCATCTGGGACTGGTGGATGGAAGAAGGCAAGAACCGGGAAAGACTCGGCGAACTCATGAAGCGTCAGGGATTTCAGAAACTTCTTGAGGTAACGGGTTTTAAACCGGATCCGCGGATGGTTCAGGAACCACGCACCAACCCGTACATCTTCTGGAAAGAAGAAGAAGTCGAAGGCGGATTCGACCGAGATATTAACGAATTTAGAAAACACCATCTAAGATAGGGGGTAAAGACCATGGCATTTGTATCCTCAGGTTATAATCCTAATAAACCGATGGAAAATAGAATAACCGACATCGGTCCCAGACATTTTGAAGAATTCTACCCTCCGGTGATTAAGAAAAACAAGGGTAAATGGTTGTATCATGAGATCCTGGAACCCGGTGTTCTGGTCCATGTGGCTGAATCCGGTGATGAAATATATACGGTAAGGGTGGGTGGCTGCCGTCTCATGAGCGTATCCCATATCCGTGAAATCTGCGAAATCGCAGACAAGCATTGTGACGGACACTTAAGGTTCACCACCCGCAACAACATCGAATTCATGGTGGACAGCAAAGACAAGGTCGAGCCGTTGAAAAAGGATCTTGCAAGCCGCAAGTTTGACGGCGGCAGTTTTAAATTCCCAATCGGGGGTACCGGCGCAGGTGTTACCAACATCATCCACACACAGGGCTGGATTCATTGTCATACACCGGCCACAGATGCATCAGGCCCGGTAAAGGCCACCATGGACGTGCTGTTTGACGATTTTCAAAACATGCGTCTTCCGGCCCAGTTGCGAGTATCCCTGGCATGCTGTCTGAACATGTGCGGCGCGGTCCACTGTTCGGATATCGCCATTCTGGGGTATCACCGCAAACCGCCGATGCTGGATCATGAATATCTGGACAAGATGTGCGAGATTCCTCTGGCCATTGCGGCCTGCCCTACGGCCGCCATTAAACCGTCCAAGGTTGAACTTGCCGATGGCACCAAGGTCAACAGTGTGGCCGTCAATGATCCCAGATGTATGTTCTGCGGTAACTGCTACACCATGTGCCCGGCCATGCCTCTTGCTGATGATGTGGGCGACGGCATCGTGATCATGGTCGGCGGAAAGGTATCCAACCGGATCAGCGCTCCCAAGTTTTCCAAGGTCGTTGTGGCTTTTCTGCCCAACGAGATGCCACGCTGGCCTTCGACCACGGCTTGTATTAAGAAAATCGTCGAAGCCTATGCAGCCGGGGCCAATAAATATGAACGTGTTGGTGAGTGGGCGGAAAGGATTGGATGGGAAAGATTTTTTGAAAAGTGTGAACTCGAGTTCACCCATCACCTCATCGATGATTTCCGTGATCCGGCATATTCTACCTGGCGCCAGACCACACAATTTAAATTCTAATCGTTAATACAACAAGAGGGGGTACGATATGTACCCCCTTAATAAAAAAGAGGCTCAATCAATGGATTACGAAGAGGCAAAAGAAAAAATCGTAGAAGGGCTGACAAAGAAAAAAAGTAAAAGCAAGTTTTACTTTAACGATTTAACGAAAATCCTGGATTTAAAACCCAGGGAGGCCAAAAAGTTCATCACCCAGATGGTACAAGAGGAAATTCTCGAATACTGGTCCAGCGGAAGCACGTCGATGTACGGGCTTAAAGGCGCGGGCAAACAGGCGCAT
>DATKWE010000031.1:0-2889 GCA_035529735.1 Desulfobacterales bacterium
TGTTTAAATTGTTCCTCGGCCGATCCGGTCAGCTCATACTGCTTGCCCTCGAACTCCATGACAACCGGTCGCATCTCGCTCCCAAAAGATTCGCTGAGTTCCTTGATGGCGGCTGAGTGGATTTCAGCTTCCTTGGAGATATTAAATCCCTGGACGATCACCTGACCGCCGATGAGAATCATGCCCGCCTGGAGCGCTCCGGTGTTGTTTGATTCCCCGGCATTCAGCGCAATGGCACCGGCCAGGAGCAGCACGCCGGCCAGCTTTCGCATGGTGGCATCCCGTTTGATCTTTTTGATCGCCTTGATTTCTTCGTAATTGAGCTTGCGCCAGTTTTCGTAGGACGACCACATCTCGGAATAATATTCTTCATAGTACCCGTTCAGCGTGTCCACATACATGTTTTCCCGCTCCCGTATCTTGAGCAGGCGGACCATTAGGGGATCGTCATCGGCGGGCAGGCGGTTGACGGTGATGATGTTTTTTTTATCTTCTGCCAGATATTCATTGTAGGCGGATGGGGCAAAGTTTTGTGCAAATTTTAATTTCGATACGGTACGGATTTTCTTGACCGCTTCAGGGGGCAGCTTCATCCGATAGGCGGCCATGTCATTGCTGATCACATTGTAGATATCCTGATACGCATCTTTTTCACCCATTCGATTGTCGGAATAAGATGCAAGGGTGGCTTCGGATTCGTATTTTTTAATGAACCAGCGTTTCCCGGTGGCGTCGACCACTTCTATTTGAAGCACCAGATGCGCCCCGTTTGACTCGAGGATTTTACCTTTAACCAGAACATCGATACCTTCCGTCTCGGTGGGAAGGACACGCACAGCGCCCCAGTAGCTGCTCTGCTGTAAGGTATTTTTCATATGATACGGTATGTAATGGTTTTCCGCTTTCCGGACTTCTTGGCTGGTATGTTCTTCTTTGGCCTGCTCCTCCGAAATTTTCTCGGACTCAAAGACTTGAATACCGACATCGAGCAACTGGTCTTCAAGGATTTCTTCCTGGGCTTTCATGATGGTGGTGGGGCCGACCTTTTGAGCAGTGTGGGCGGCACAGCCAGTGAGAAAAAATAAAATAAAAGCCATCCATAAAACGTTATGACGAACCGTAAATTTCATATAGGCCCCAAATCATAGCATTTAAAATCAGAGTCACTCGATATCCGCCATCGATTAGCATAACGATGCATAAACAACAGGGGATTTTTTTACTTGCGCTTATCTTTTTTTATATTGTTCATATTCCTTCCAGAGTTTTTTTCTAAGTTCGGGATCGGTTTCTTCTTCCGCCGCTTCACGAAGTTGTCTGGCCACGATGTCGTCATCTTTGGGGTCGAAGCGATTTTTGGGATGATGCTCGGAGACTTCACCACCTTCCCGGGATTTGTCCCGGGCGGACAATTCGGTATTATCCTCGGCGGTTTCGGTTGTCGTTCCTTTTCCGGTTTCGGAGGCGTCCGGGTCTGTTTTGTCCGCTTTCTCATTTTTGGTTGAACCCTGCTCGGACTCACCGGATTCTTCCTCAAAATCGGTATCTATCTCGATGCCCTCGTCACGCAAGCGTTTTGCCGCAGCCGCCGCTTCCTCGGCCAGATCCCGCATTCTTTCCGACGATTTCGCACGGATTAGATCCAATTCCTTGAGCAGCATCTCGTCGAATTCGGCCAGGGATCTGTCCAGCTGGCGATCCAGCGCAGCCACTTCATCAACCACTTGCTCCTCGGGAATCGCCGGGTCCACCATCGCTCCCGTATTGTCCGTATGTGCTGAACGATCCGGTGATTTTTGAATATCATACCGGGCATTGATTGCTTCCATTTTCGCCACCACCTCCCGGTTTTCGGCAACCATGGACTGCACCCGGCTCAAGTAGAATTCATAATCTCCGATGACATCCGGCGACGCATCCCCGGATTTTTTGAGTTCTGCCAGATCTGAAGCGATCCGTTCCTCGGTGGCAATACTGATACGCAAATCCTTGTATGCCGAATCAAGTGCAGACTCAATCCGTTGTCTAGGGGCGGCATATGGACTTACCGAGAGAACGAGCAAGAGAATCCCGACAAGAATAGGTATGCTCAATCTGGAAACATTCATAATAAATGTCAATATCTATTTTTTTGAACAATTAAAATAATATAGCTGAAATTAAAAAAAATAGCACTGTACCCATTAAATATAAGAAACTTAAAAATAGGTGTCAAGGCGCAGCCCGTTTTTCCTATTACTTAGATTAAGGTTTTAAAGCAGTTCTGCCATAGGAAAAATGCGCGATATGGAATAGGATAAAGATAAAAGGTGTTGGGTTCAGTTGTATGAAAACCGCTTGAAAGGCTTGGGGTGAAAAAAAAGGCCCCTGGGGCCACAATTTGCCCAGGGGCTTAATGGGGGAATAAAATCAGAGGTACCCAATGGTGTACGTGTCTATTCCCCGGCTGAACTTGTTCTATCTATCAGCAAGAAACGCCCTGAAAAAATGAACTGCTAAGGGCAATGCGCTTGGACGATTTGGTGAAATTTTTCGGGCTTGCATAAAAAATTCGGCTACTGATACTGACCTCGCCGTTGCAGGTTCTTTTGCAAACCTTTTCATGATCCTCGGTGATATAAATATGATTGGTTTTTTTCCCACACCGATCACACGTCATGAGAATCGCCTCCTCTTAACGCTCGCTGCTTTATCTCCGCGATTCGACCCTTTGGATTTAAAACGTATATGATAAAACGCCGATTCCGGCAATTAAAGAAACAATCCCCAGCAGCCGGGTCCCCTTAGATTCATCCGAAAAAATGCTGGCCCAAGATCCAATTCCGATGTATACCACGCTCGTTGCAAAAAGAAACCAATTCGGCATCTGTGCTCTCCTTTGTATGAATC
>DATKWE010000032.1:0-9226 GCA_035529735.1 Desulfobacterales bacterium
GCCCACAGTCTCCATACCCCGTATTGGTGGCTGAAGTGTCTTGTCGGTCCGGAACGTGAAGATTGCCGGCTCGTAAACCTGTATCACCGTTTTCTTGTTTGGGATATCATGAGGCATCCCTGGATTACACGCTTTTTGGACCGGTTGCTCAATCCGGTCATGGGGAAGAGCCTTGTGGTGTATCTCACAAAAGACGACCATAACACCGAAACGTAAAAATATTTCATTTATGGATGGAAACTACTCAGTGCTCAAAGGTGTTTATGGATGGGCACTAATTAATGCCCATCCACAAATGTAAAATGGGCACGGTGGGTTTCCTATTCCTTGGGACAAAACTCAAATGGCAAAAATTAAATGCCAAATCAAATCTAAAACCCCAATTTTAAAAAATCATCCGGGAACCGGACCGTGATTTTCTTTTCCCCATATTTGCTCTCAGGGAGATTCATTGGATGGGGTGTATTGAGTGATTACTGCTTGGGAAGGGTTTCAGGGATAGCGCCGGAAGGCATGCGTTTTAGGACTCCCAAGGTGTTTATCATGGAAACTTCTTTGAAAAGACCTGATGCAACCGCCAGCTTGTAAACATGATACGGTGCCTGGCCGCCCTTTTCAGGGTCTTTAAAAATATCGTGAATCAGCAGATATCCATTGGGCATGATATGCCCGGCCCAGGCGTTGTAATCCGTGTATGCCGCCGCACAGGAATGACCGCCGTCAATAAAAACCAGGCTGAGGGATGTTGACCACAAACGTGCAGCGAGTTCGGACCTGCATACCATGGGGACGACCGTATCCTCGAGCCCGGCTTTTTCAATGGTATTTCTAAATTCTTTAAATGTGTCCACACGGCGGGCTTTTCGGTCGTAAAGCTCGGGATCGAAATATTCTTCTCCAGGCTGCTGTTCTTCAGATCCTCGGTGATGATCGATAGAGAATAGAACGCTGTTGTTTTTTCTGCAGGCTGAACCCAAATAAATTGTCGATTTGCCGCAGTAACTCCCGATTTCCAGGCAGGGGCCACGACGGCTGGCTTCCAGGGCAATTTCATAAAGGGCGTTACCCTCTTGACGGTCCAGAAAACCTTTAACGGTATTCAGCAGTTTTTCATCAAGCGCCATTTTCAGATGATATGATCCTATTTTATTTCTAATTGCCTGAGGGGTCGGGGAGGTTATACGATTTAAAAAAAAGTATTATCCAGGGAGCGCTTTACAAAAGGCTCAAACCTGCGAAGGGTCGGTTTTGAAACGGTTTCTAAGGAATGTCTTCATACCCTTTAACCAGGACCGCCCTCGGTTTGGCACCGTCCGAGGGACCCACGATCCCTTCTTCCTCCATCATTTCGATAATACGGGCCGCTCGATTATAGCCGATACGCAAATGCCGCTGAATCATGGATATGGATGCCTGTCCATTTTTTGTAATGAGTGCCACGGCATCGTCATATCTTTCGTCATATTCTTTTTCACCGGAATCTTCCGTTTCCTTTGGCGGCGCTTTGACAATGGTCGTATCGTATTCCGGTGTTTCCTGGTTCTTCAAAAATTCGATGATCCTTCCAAGCTCCAATTCTGAAAGGTATGCCCCATGAATTCGCTGGAGCTTAGCGGTGCCCGGCGGCAGAAAAAGCATGTCCCCGTCTCCTAAAAGGTTTTCAGCACCGTTCGTATCTATGATGGTTCTGGAATCGGTCTTGGAAGAAACCTGGAAGGTAAGACGGGTGGGGAAATTGGCCTTAATAATTCCGGTCAGCACGTCCACGGAAGGCCGCTGGGTGGCAAGTATCAAATGGATGCCGGCGGCTCTGGCCATCTGGGCAAGGCGCGTCAAGGCGACTTCCACATTCCTTGATGCGGCCAACATAAGATCGGCAAGCTCATCGATGATAATAACGATATACGGCAGTTTCTCCAAGTCTTTT
This sequence comes from Desulfobacterales bacterium, assembly GCA_035529735.1. Lineage (GTDB taxonomy): Bacteria > Desulfobacterota > Desulfobacteria > Desulfobacterales > UBA11574 > JAAXQD01. The sequence continues at coordinate 1,928 of DATKWE010000032.1, forward strand.
CCTTCGGGGGTATGACGCTCCTTTTCGATCTTCTGGTTATACTGTCTTATGTGTCTGGCTTTATTCTCCGACAGAAGTTCATACCGTCTCTCCATTTCACGTACGGCCCAGAAGAGGGCATTGGTGGCTTTTTTAATATCTGTTACCACCGGCGTAATGAGGTGCGGTATTCCGTCGTAATTGGAAAGTTCAATTCTTTTGGGATCGACCATAATCAGCTTTACATCATCAGGGGTCGATTTGTACAGCAGGCTGCAGATCATGGCATTCAGGGCCACGCTTTTGCCGCTTCCGGTTGCGCCGGCAATGAGTAGATGCGGCATCTTGTCGAGCTCTGCAACGACCGGATTTCCAATGATGTCCCTGCCAAGACAGATGGTCAGTTTGGACTTCGATTTTTGAAAGACGCTCGAAGCGACAACCCCTTTGAATCTTACAATCTCCCTGGAGGCGTTGGGGAGTTCAATCCCGATAACGGCTTTTCCAGGGATCGGGGCCACAATTCTAATGCTTATGGCTCTGAGCGCCAGGGAAAGGTCGTCGGTAAGATTGACGATTTTATTTATTTTAATCCCCGGAGCAGGTTCATATTCAAAGGTCGTGATGATGGGGCCGGGGGATATGGCAACCACCTTTCCTTGGACATTAAAGTCTTCGAGCTTTTTTTCAAGGAGTCTCGACTGCATCTTTAAATTTTCATCATCGGCAGAAGAGAGGGTCTCCTCGAAATCGTCTAAAAGATTGATCGAAGGCAGCTGAAATCCTTTTCCGGAATGCATAAAATCAAACACTTCCTGCCGTGGAACCGGAGTTTCCTTGATGGGCCGGGGTTTGGGCGGTTTGATTTTTATTTTCGGTTCCTGCTTGGCTTTCTGAACTTTTTTTGTGCCGGAATGTATTTTTGATTTTTTCCGTTGCTCTTTCCATTTTATGAATAATGTGCGCAGTCGATCTGCTGAAAAAATACCTGTTTGCCAACATCGTTTGGCAAACTTTATCAAAGAAAAACCGGTGGACAGAATCAAACCGATGATCCATAAAAGTGCCAGGATAACGGCTCCGCCAAGGATATTGGAATACTTTACGAGAAATGATTTTAAAGGAATTCCGATGAGGCCGCCGGAAGAAAATTTGCTGCCAAGAATAACAATATGGTTGTGCTTAAGTGCCAGTAAACTTCCCGTGGTGATTATCAGAATAACGCCGCCGGCAAGGGTCGAAATGATGGCCTTTCGGGAATGGTTGCCGAAAAAATGGATACTGGTAAGAAGTAGTAGAATCGGGACCCAGAAAGAACCGAGCCCGAACAGTCCTATGAGGATGCCCGCCAGATGGGCGCCAAATAAACCAAAAAAGTTGTGGATCTGACCCGCAGCCCTGGCATTATTGATCGAAGGATCCGCCGGACTGTATGACAGAAGACTGATCAGCGTAAAAATAACGAGAAAAAATAGTAAAATTCCTATGATTTCTTTGCGCATTTGAACCCATTTCAATGGTCGATGTTTAGACTTCCAGAATAAACGGAAGTATAACCGGTCGGCGATTTATGGTAAAGGAAAAATATTTTCTCAGGGCTTTTTGTATTTTTGATTGGATTTTGGCCGCCCGATCCGGGACTTCGGGGCCCACTTCTTCGACAATTTCCAGGACAACACATTTTGCGTCTTCCAAAAGGTGGCCCGTTTCCGTTTCAAACACAAAGCCGCGAGAAACGATTTCAGGTCCGTATACCACAATACCGGTTTCTTCATCAAAGGCCATATTAACCACAACCAGGCCGTCTTCGGACAGGTTTCGTCTTTCCTTGAGCACGCTCCTTCCCACATCTCCGACACCTTTGCCGTCAATGAGCACGCGGCCTGTCAAAACCTTGTCTTGAATTCTTCCGCCATTTTCATCAAATTCTATGATCTGTCCATTTTCCGCAAGAAGAATGTTTTCCTCGGGAATGCCGACCTGCTTTGCCAGACGTGAATGAAGAACCAGATGTCGGAATTCTCCGTGGATTGGAATAAAATATTTGGGCCGGGTGAGATTGATCATAAGCTTTAACTCTTCCTGAAAAGCATGGCCCGATACGTGAATTTTCGATATTTTCTCATAAATAACATCGGCACCTCGCCGATAAAGATCGTTAATAATCTTGGTGATGGCTTTTTCGTTACCGGGTATAAATTTTGAAGAAAGGATAACCGTATCTTCTTTTTTGATCTTTATCTGCTTGTGGTTACCTGTTGCCATGCGAGCCAGGGCGGCCATGGGCTCTCCCTGACTGCCTGTCGTAATGATAACGATTTCTTTATCCGGGAAATCATTGACCTGTTCGATATGGATTTCCATCGCTTCAGGGATGCGTATGTATCCAAGATCTTTCGCAATATTTACACTCGTTTCTATACTCCTGCCGTTAAAAACGACTTTCCTGTTGATGGCCAGTGCGATATCGATAACCTGCTGGATTCGGGTAATGCTGGAGGCAAAAAGACCGACAATGATTCGCCCGGTTCTGCCTGCTGAAATTCGTCCCAGGGTGTCTCCAACCTCCTGATCGGAGATGGTATATCCTTCCCTTTCAACATTCGTGGAATCCGATAGGAGCGCAAGAACCCCTTTCTCGCCATACCGGGCAAACTTGTTTACGTCGGTTATCATGCCGTCAACAGACGTGTGGCTGATCTTAAAATCGCCGGTATGAACGACGATCCCTAAGGGTGTTTTAATGGCAATGCCCACGCCATCTACAGCGCTGTGGCAGACACGAATAAACTCGAGTTCAAAAGGGCCCAATTCAAGCTTTTCTCTGGGTGAAATTTCATGCAGCAGAACGGGTGAAAGGAGTCCATGTTCTTCAAGTTTTTTCCGCACAACCCCCAGGGTAAAAGGCGTGCCATAAATCGGCACATTCATCTCTCTCAGGAGATACGGCAGTGCTCCGATATGGTCTTCGTGGGCATGGGTCAAGACGACCCCTAAAATATCGGGTTTTTTCTGTTTGATGTAATTCATATCCGGAATTACATAATCGATCCCCAGCATATAGTCCTCCGGGAACATCAGCCCGGCATCAACGATGAACGCTGAATCGCCATATTCAAAAACCATCATGTTAAGTCCGATTTCTCCCAATCCGCCGAGGGGTATTATTTTCAGCATAATGATCCGTTCTTTTTAGCGTTTTCTAAGGATTCCAAGATCACATTTCTGATTTTTCCCATCAGAAGGTCCTTAGTTTCTCTGGTATAATCCGAAGATTCGATCGGTTTTTTGATTTCCACAACCACATGGCCGGGTTCGATTAAAAACTGATTTTTCGGCATAATTTTCCAAGTTCCGTGAAGGATTACCGGGACGATGGGGACACCGGAATCCACCGCCAAAACAAATCCTCCCTTTTTAAATGGCTGGACATTTTGATTCCTGTTTCGGGTACCTTCAGGAAAAATAATGACGGATGCTCCGTTTTTGATTATTTTTGCTGCCTGTTGGAGACTCTGTATGGCAGATTCCTTATTGGAACGATCAATGCTGATATAGCCCGCTCTTTTCATCGCATAACCGAAGATTGGTATCTTAAAAAGCTCCGCTTTGGCGAGCCATCTGAAGTGAACCGGAAGACAGGACTGAAGAACAGGGATATCAAAATTACTCGTATGGTTGGCCATATAAATGTAAGGCCCGTGTAGATTTAAATTTGAAAAACCTTTAACCGTAACCTTGATGTTGCTCGCCGCAAGTAGGCATTTTGCCCAGATTCTTCCAGCTTTACGCGCCGTATCTTTACCGGTGCACAAAAAGGAGAGCAATACGATCAGACCCGCCATAAATGCGGTAAAAAGCAAGGTCCATAAAACAATAATTAGTTTGCGTATCATTTTGTTGTCATAAAGACGTCATCATCAATTCAAAACGTTTCGGTGTCTGTTCATGGTTATTCCATCTATGGCGGAATGGCGGGGTGGATTAGATTTTAATCTCGAGTTGATCAAATATTGAGTCGGCAAGCTCGATAATCCAGTTGCGTTGTTTTTCGGTTGTATAGCCCATGCAGCTGCATCGCATTTTTTTTTGGGTGCGGATCAGCATTTCAAAGGCGATAAGATTTGGCTCCAGGTCGACGGAAAAATAAAAGGGTTGACAGTCCGTATGCTCCTTTTGAATTTTGGTGAGGATGTCCTGTTCAAGGGGTATCCAGTAAATTCCATCCACATCGGAGGCACTATAGTTCTCTTCCATGTAGACCTTGATCGCTTCATGATCCTTGGGTCTGAGTTCATCGATCACGTATTGTTTCATAAAACGAAATTATCACAGTTTGTTGTGCCGTGCAAGACGTATGTTTGCCGGCATTTTGAAGGTTAAAGACTTTATCCTTTACCGCTAATCCGCATTTTTTCAAGCTGAGTTAACATAAAAATGTTTCTTGGCTGTGTTGATCAGAAATCCCGGATAGCATCTTGATTGCCATTGGCGGTAATGTTACGATACAGGTCGTTTTTTCATAAATGATTGTTGTCTGGGGTGTGTATGATCACATTTAACGCATGTTTGATCGCCTATATCAGTGTTTATCTTTTCAGTGTGGCGCTGTGTCTGGCCATTGAGCGAATAAATATAAATTATCTCAATAAATATGGGCAAAAAGTTCCCGTCGCCTTTCAAGGGGTGATTCATGAGGCGGAGTTAAAAAACATTATTCGATACACCTCGGACAATTTCCGATTCAAGTTTGTCCGGACCGGCGCAGGCAAAATATTTTTCCTTTTTATCATTATGTCAGGTGTTCTTCCATGGCTCGATGAAAATTTGGCGAACACAAATTTTTTGTCTGCAGGCCTGATTTTCTTTGCCGTCATAGGTCTGGGAGAGATATTGGCCGGCCTTCCTTTCGATTATTATCATAGTTTTGTCATCGAGGAACGATATGGTTTTAATACAAAAACCATAAAAATTTGGATTTCTGATCTGATAAAGGGATTCCTGGTGATGATCGTTTTAGGCGGTTTTCTCCTATCCGCCCTCCTGTTGATGTTGAAGTATCTCGGAGAGAACTGGTGGATTTGGGCCTGGACTGTTTTTTTGTGTTTCCAACTGCTGATGACCGTTCTCTATCCCACCATTATTGCACCCCTCTTTAACACGTTTACACCGCTTGAGGCGGGTGAGCTTAAAACCGGGATTAAACGACTTGCCCAAAGAGAAGGCCTCGACATCGAGGGGATATACCAGATGGATGCAACCCGGAGAACCCGGCATACCAATGCGTATTTTTCAGGACTCGGAAAAGCCAAACGGATCGTCCTGTTTGATTCTCTGATTCGATGTCACAGTCAGGACGAAATTCTGTCGATTCTGGCCCATGAAATCGGGCATTTGAAAAAAAATCATATTAAAAAACAAATTCTTATAACCAGTTTCGTGTCCCTGCTTCTTTTTTTCCTGGCAGCAAAGTTGATGACATGGGAAAAGATGTATGAAAGTTTTGGTTTTTCAAACAGGTCTTACTATGTGGGCCTTTTTCTGGTGGGAATTTTGTGGGAGCCTGTAAACTTTTTTCTATCGCCCGTTGGAAGAGCTATTTCCAGAAAATTTGAACGGGAGGCGGATTTTTATTCCCTCGGGATTTTAAAGACCGCAAAACCCCTTGTCACTGCGCTGAAAAAAATGGCAAAGGAAAACCTTTCGAATCTCAGACCACATCCGCTGTATGTCTTTTTTAACTATTCTCATCCACCCTTGCTCGAAAGAATCGAATATCTGGAAACGGGTGAAATGTCCGGGTGTCCGGAGAGGGCGGGCGGGGATCGCAATTTATAGCGGGAGTCATCGGGTGGAAATTGTCCCCCGGTCCATGTAAAAAAGGACCAGGGGACATGGATTTGATTGACGGATTATGTCTCTTCAACCGTAATTGCACCGGGTTCACACACCTCGACGCAGCTCTCGCAACCCAGACATTCGTCAGCATTTACAGGAACAGATTTATCATCCTCCATCTCAAAAACTTCAACAGGACAGACATCTACACATTCCTCACAACCTTCGCATTTTTCTTGGTCAACAGTAGGGATAAAAGCCATTTAAAGAGCCTCCTTTCACAATAGAATTAGGTCACGGCAATAAAATTCACTGCTCATTCATTGTCGGGAAATTTCATTATACCAATTGATTGAGCGAGTCAAGCTTTCTTGTGTATTTTTTTAACTTTTATGAAAACATCTATTTTATATTTGCAAAAAGACCGAAACAGAAATTTTATACGTTCCGTTTAAAGGTTTTTTCGCTAAAAAAACGAAATTTTAGCGCTTTCGAAACACCACTGATCTGCGGTTTCGTTCATTTCGGTTCCAAACGACCCGAATTTAAAATTAAGGATTCAAGGGGCCAAGGGTCCAAGGATTCGAGTGAAATGCTCTAGAATTACAGAGATCTGAAAGTTTGGCAAACGTCGTGCAGACGCTGTTTGGATCTTAATAGAATAACAAAAAATTTTCCAAGAGAAGAAAGATACGGATATGGCAGGGAGAAACTGCAGATGACTTGAGGTCATTATATGTTGCCCCGATGGTTCTGTTTGCGAATTGGAGCCCCGGGTGCTGCTTTCAGGTGATTTAAATTATGTAAATACAGAAAATTTAAAGGATCTCAAAGATGATACAGCGGAAGTTGAAAGGATGCTCAAAGCACTGATAAAATCGTTGGAGAACAAACGGTTGTCGGAGTGAAACCAAGATTCCGTTATTGGAGGACCCTTGACCCCTTGACCCCTTGAATCCTCGAACCCTCTTCTCCGCGCCATCCAACCAATTTCGTTCCGGTAACCCAGAAAAAATCCTGATTTTTTTAATCTTTTTGTCTTCTTTCCTTGCTGGTTCTTCGGTCAATCCCACTGCGCTTCTCAGGACCGTTGTAATCGGTGTTGTCATTCTCCCTGCGATCATGGTCCACAATAATAATACCGTCTCTCATTTTTCTTCGCCGCTCTTCGGAACTGGCGTCATGTTGGGCCATATCACTGTTTCGTCGACGTCTGTTGATACTCAAAGTATCTTTCTGATGGACATAAGTACCGATATTGGGTGTCTTCTTGATCTTCTGCCGATATGAAGAAATTGCCGGACTGGCTTTCTCAGATTCAGCGCGCAATTTTGTGGCAAGCTTTCTGAAATTTTTGGTGATGGCTTCGTCCGGAGCAAATTGAGCCAGCGCCTTTCCCTCATTGATGGCATTTACGGTGGTTTGATAATCATTGGGAATGGTCCAAAATATCTCTTTTTCAAAGGAAGATTCTGCATCGGT
>DATKWE010000033.1:0-27893 GCA_035529735.1 Desulfobacterales bacterium
CTGATATGGGCGCGCAGTTATTACAGCCAGTATATTCTCAATCAGAAGATCCAGATCATTGAGAGAAAATACGATCTTTTTAATGCCATCCTGGAAGCCCGCCGGTATGAAAAAAACTATTTTTTATCCTTTGACAAAGAAAATATTGTTCAAGCCCTCGACTATGTCCGTCATGCTGAGGAGATCCTTCGTAATATATTGACCGTATACTCAAAATACACCCTGGCCAAAAATCTCGATCAAAGGATTACCGAACTGGTGACATACAAAGAATCGCTCGTCGATCTTCTGAAACTCCAGGAAGAAGGACATTTGGTGGTTTCCCCGGTTACCATCGAATTAATCCGAAAGCAGGGAAAAATTCTCACTAGCGAGCTGGAAAAAATCGTAAAAAAAGAGAGCCAATTTGTCAAAGATCTGATCGGAAAATCAAAGACAATCCATCTTTTGGCACTGATACCTGTATTTATCCTTTCGGTTTTGATTGCCCTTTTTTTGGTCTTTAATGTCAATCGTCCGTTAAAAACCATCGAAAACGCCATTGCCAAAATCGCCAGCGGAGATTTCGAGAATATGCCGGAAATAAAGACCGGAGATGAATTTGAATCACTGGCGGCCAGCCTGAACGATATGATCAGCGAACTGAACAAACGGAGCAAACAGCTCGTTCAGGCGCAAAAGCTGGCTTCTTTGGGGAGACTGACCTCGGGTGTGGCCCATGAATTGAACAATCCTCTCAACAATATATCCACATCGATTCAAATTCTCATTGAAGAAATCGAAGAAGATAATCTGGAATATAAAAAAGAACTGTTGGTCGGTGCCGAAAAAGAAGTGGAAAGGGGAAAGGAAATCGTTCGTTCGCTATTGGAATTCGCCAGAGAAAGGACTCTGACCCTAAAACAGGTAAATTTTCTGGATCTGGTTAACAGTGCAATTAAACATGTCAAATCGGAGATCCCGGATAATATACGTCTTAAAGTGGAGGTGCCTGATAACATACAGGCCACTGTTGGTCTACGTATTAGAAGCGTTATGATCAATCTTATTACAAATGCCGTCCATGCGATGAAAGACGGTGGGGAAATTACCATCAAGGCTAAAAACGATTTTGACAGAGAGGGATTTTCCTTTCAGGTGATTGACACCGGTGAAGGAATTCCTCAAAATATCATCACAAAGATTTTTGACCCTTTTTTCACCACAAAAGACGTCGGCAAGGGATCAGGGCTGGGACTTTCCATCACTTACGGCATCATAGAACAACATAGCGGCAATATATCCGTTTCCAGCGAAGTCGGAAACGGAACGACATTTACCTGTTTCCTGCCGTTTCATCAGCCCGATCAATCGGATTTATAAAAGGATCATCGTGGAAAAAAAGAAAGAGGTTATTCTGGTTGTTGAAGACGAGGATATTGCACGAAAGAATCTCGAGCATATTCTGGTGAAAACCGGTTACGATGTCGTTTCCGTAGCCGACGGGAGCAAAGCCATCGATTTACTTCACTCAAAGAGCTTCGACCTGGTAATCACCGATTTGAAGATGGAGAAAGTTGACGGCATGCAAGTTTTAAAAAAGACAAAAGAACTTCAGCCTTACTCGGAAGTCATTATGATCACCGGCTATGCCACCATCGAAACGTCGGTTCAGGCCATGCATGACGGCGCCTTCTATTATATCGCCAAGCCCTATAAGATTGAAGAAGTTCGCCAGATTACCAAACAGGCGCTGTTAAAACGTCGGCTTCGACTTGAAAACATTGAATTGAAAGAAATACTCAAAAAACAGCGGAAAATTTCCGACATTGTCGGACAGAGCGCGGTCATGATGGATATTCAGAAAACCATTCACCAGATTGCGCCTTCGGACATCAATGTCCTGATTCTCGGTGAAAGCGGTACCGGCAAGGAACTGGTCGCCCGATCTATCCACCAGCTGAGTTCCCGTTCTGAAAAAGAATTCATTGCCTTTAACTGCGGTTCATTTACGGAGGAGTTAATGGCCAATGAGCTGTTCGGGCATGAAAAGGATGCATTTACCGGCGCCACAAAGGCAAAGGCAGGCCTGATCAAAGTGGCCGACGGCGGAACGGTTTTTCTGGATGAAATCGGAGATATGCCTCTCAGTATGCAGGTGAAGCTATTACGCGTCATACAGGAAAAAGAGGTTTTGCCGGTGGGTGGCGAGACATCTGTTCCCGTGGATGTACGCTTCATCGCCGCCACCCATCGCGATCTCAAAGAGGATGTGGAAAAAGGTAACTTCCGACAGGATCTGTTTTACCGTCTGAATGTCATTACCATAAAACTCCCGTCTCTGACCGAACGGCACGGCGACATACCGCTTCTGGCACATCACTTTCTGGCTCAAAAAAGCAAAGCCATGAACAAAGATGTCCAAAATATCAAAAAAGAATCCATGGAATTGCTCTGTCAATACGGCTGGCCGGGAAATATCAGAGAACTGGAAAATGTCATTGAACGGGCCGTCGCCCTGGCGAACGGTCCGGAAATAACCATCGGCGACTTTCCGGATTATATCAGCAATCTTTCGGTTGAAACCTACCGCAGGATCGATTCAGACCTGCCGACGCTGGAGGATCAGGAGAAAAACTACATTAAATGGGTACTCGACAAATGTGAGGGGAATAAAACCAAAGCGGCCAAAATAATGGGTATTGACCGGGTTTCACTCTGGAGGAAAATGAAGCGGTTTGGGATGAATGATGGGGACAATGTTTAATTTGAATCCATTGATACCAAAGGGGTTGAAAGTCACTCGACATTGAGTGGATTTCCTGAAGGTGCATTGCAACCCATTTGCGATGATTCTTGGCGCAGCGAACTTAGCTGGGGCTTTACAAAAAGCTCAAGCCCACCCATGGGAGGTATGGAAAGGGCTTCAAGTAACCCGTGAACAAAAGGGGGTTGCGCAACACGATTTTATAGGGTCTATTTTATCGTCCGTTTAACATTTTCGGCTGTTCTTCGATTAAATCCAGGCAGCGCGCAGAGTTCTTCCAATGTTGCTGTCCGGATTTTTTTAATGCTTTTGAAATGTGTTAACAGTATTTTCTTTCTCTTTTTTCCAACCCCGGGAATTGAATCCAGCGACGAATGCATAAATGTCTTCCTGCGATCCTTACGGTGAAAAGAAATGGCAAAATGATGGGCTTCATCCCGAATTCTTTCTAAAAACAGGAGGAGGTCCCCTCTCCTGCCTAAATTTACGGGGTTGGTCTGCCCGGGTTTAAAGATTTTATCTTGGGTTTCCCCCTTTTTTTCATTTTTTTTAGCGATGCTGATAATTTGAAAATTTGGTTCGAGTTTCAGGGACTTTATTACCGCCACCGCAACATTGAGCTGTCCTTTACCGCCGTCGACCATCAGCATGTCCGGATAGGGCTTCGCCTTTTCACCTTTGCCGTACCTTCTTTTCAGGACTTCTGCCATATAGGCATAGTCGTCCGGTACGCCGGTACCCTGGAGTTTGTACTTTCGATATAATGTTTTATTGGGTTTTCCCTTTTCAAAAACAACCATCCCTGCAACCGCCGATTTTCCTGAAATGTTGGAGATATCAAAACACTCGATCCGCCAAGGTGTTCGGTCCATCCTCAGTTGCTGCTGGAGACGGGAAAGAAGGTCCACGTCGTTTGCAATCAAAGCCTTATGCGCCTTCAAACTGTCTTCCGCATTCTGAGATGCCCGTTGAACAAGGCGGACTTTTTCACCCCTTTTGGGGGCTAAAATTCTTACCCGCCGGCCTTTGATATGGCTGAGCAATTCTTCAAGCAGCAATGTGTCTTCAGGAAGGGATGGAACCAGAATTTCTTTGGGCACAAAAGGGGCTTTTTCATAATACTGTCGAACAAAAGCACCGGCCATTTCATTTTCGGTGGACATTGTTTCTGAAAATTTAAAATCCCGTATCCCAAGAAAAAATCCGTTTCGTATAAAAAGAAGTGTGATCAGAGCGGCGCCATCAGACCGGGCAATGCCGATCACATCCCGGTCTGTAAAATCATTGGTAACCGCCATCTGTGTTTCGAGTGTCTGCTCAAGGGCGAACATTTTGTCCCTCAGAACCGTCGCCTGTTCATAATCCTGAACCTCAGCAGCGGATACCATTTTCTGTTTTATTTGTTGAACCAGATCCGGAGTTTTTCCTTTCAGAAACTGGATCACCTCATTGACCGTTTCGGAGTACGTCTGTTTGTCGACATCAAGGCAGCAAGGTGCAAGGCAGGCATCCATTTGAAAGTTAAGACACGGCCGCGACCTGTTTTTAAAGTATTCAGTTTTACACTTTCGGAGTTTGAAGGTTTTATGGATGATCTTGAGTGTTTTTTGAACAGCCGCAGAAGACGCAAACGGACCAAAATAGAGGCCCCCGTCTTTTTTGATTTTTCTAACGACCTTAAGGTTGGGATAGGGATTTTTTATGTCCAGGCGTAACGAGGGGTATCGTTTGTCGTCTTTTAAAATAACGTTATAGCGCGGACGGAAACGTTTGATAAGATTCGATTCGAGGATCAGCGCTTCTTTCTCACTCCCGGTTATAATGGTCTCAAAGTCCGATATTTTTTGAATTAGAATTTCTGTTTTAATGTCCATTTTCAACGTGTTGCCACGTGATGATTTTTTAAAGTATGAGGCCAACCGTTTTTTCAGGTTTCTTGCTTTGCCTACATATATCACGGTTCCTTGGGCGTCTTTCATGAGATAGACGCCGGGGGCAGACGTAACTCCGGGCAATTTATCCTGGATGTCTGTTGCTAAACCTTCCAGGGTCGGCCGCAGTTCAGTTGTCATTCTCTTTTTCGACATTTTTTAGAACTTGTTTTAGTATTAGTTGTTGTCTACAGTTGACAAACTCGTAAAAAGTCTTTTGTGAGCGATATCTGATCATTTGGGGATCCAGTGTTTCAAGCGGTGATGCGTTAAAAATTTCAAGCTGTTTGAGGCGCTTGCGACGAGTTCTTGAAATTTAGCAGCACCGCTTAAAACGCCCCCAAATGGTCACTGAGCGAGCAAAACGGACTGTTTACGAGACCATCAATTTTGTAAGGTCAGATTTTTACAATGGCGGCCTGTTTTATCTCTTCTTTGCTCAATTCAAAAATATGTTCAAGAACCTCAAAAGGTCTCACTGTTTTGCCCGGTTCGGATCTCAGCGTCATCTTTAGCCTGTTGGACGAAAGCATCGTTATCTTTAATACCATCTCTTTTAAGTCTAACTGTCTGGTTTTTCCCTTTCGGTTGGTGCGGTTAACGATGAATTCGGAATTTTTAACAAAAGATGCCACGTCTTCTTCATTAAAGGAACCATTCTTTTTTGTTACCAAATATGTCGACGGTGAAAAAGTGTTGCGGGAAGCCTTTATCGGTGCAAGCTGACAGTCTATAATTCGCAGGCCTTTAGGAAAATGCCGGTTTAATCGCTCTATAATGGTCTGGGGTTGAATGTTTCCGTTCACGGATACATAAAAATTTTCATTCAGGCTCTCCAAACCGATGGGAAGCGGATCTTCAAAGGATATTACCGCCTTTGGATGAAAACCTTCGGAAAACTTGACCGGTATTCGAGCACGTCGAATAGCACGGGTTACGATTTTAACCAGTTCAAGATGTCCAAAATACTTTGCCTGATCCAGCTTGGAAAATGACACCTTGAATTTTTTGTAAAATATATCCTTATTACGGTCTTCCGGAATGTTCTTTGGGACCCTGTCTTTATGGTCGGCAAAGACTTTGGGTTCAACAATCTCAAAATCACAAACCCCGCAATGGTTACAATCACCGTTGCGACAGTCCGCCGTGTGTTCACCTTTTGTGGCGTTATCCCATTCGCTGATTAAGAAATCTTTTGAAACCATCGTATCGATATGGTCCCAGGGCAACGGCTCTGTGGCGGGCCGAACACGGGTTGTAAAAAAATCGATATCAATCCCTTCATCGGAAAAAGCTTCTTCCCACAATCGATATTTAAAATGGTCGCTCCATCCGTCAAATTTACATCCTTTCTTATATGCAGTAAGCAATAGGCGGCAAAGACGCCGGTCGCCCCGTGCCCAAATCCCTTCGATCAAACTGGCTTCAGGGTTCTGCCATTTAAATTGAACACCCGGTATTTTTAGTTGTTTCTTCAACATGCCAATTTTCTGTTTCGATTCAGCCAAAGCCATCTGGGAAGACCACTGAAACGGCGTATGCGACTTTGGAATAAACGTTGCGACACTTACATTGATCTTGGCCTTGCGTCTGTTGGGCAAACAAATATTTTTCAATTTTTTTACAAGATCAACGATGGCCTGCACATCGTCGTCGGTCTCGTTTGGAAGGCCGATCATAAAATAGAGCTTAACCACCTGCCAGCCCAGATGAAATGCATCTTTAACGGTTTCTATAATATCTTTTTCGGTTATATTTTTATTGATAACATCGCGAAGCCGCTGGCTTCCGGCTTCCGGTGCTAACGTAAAGCCTGTTTTTCGGACCTTTTTTATAAGATTCATGAGTTTCGATGGTAATGTATCGGCCCTCAGAGATGGAAAGGAAACCGCAATCCGCTGCGATGCATACCGTGACGTGAGACTTTCCATTAGCGGTATAATACAACTATAATCCCCCGTACTTAAAGATAAAAGCGAGATATCCTCGTAGCCTGTTGAAGCCACCGAAAAATCTGACAGAGAGAGCAGGGTCTCTGGCGAGCGTTCACGAACCGGTCGATATATCATCCCGGCCTGGCAGAAACGGCAGCCCCTGGTGCAGCCCCTGGATACTTCAAGCCGAAGCCGATCATGAACCGGTTTGCCGTAAGGAACTACCGGTGCATGGGGAAACTGCGCCGTGTCAAGATTATCAACAATTGCTCGTTTAATCGTATGATAATCTTGAAATTTCGGAACAAGGGTCTGGAAACCATGACGGTCAAATTTAGGCGTAAAAAATTCAGGAATATACACCCCTTCTATCTTGGACCATCTTTTCAAAAGGGCTTCTTTATCACCCGTTCCTGCCGACTGCCATTCAAGCCATGTTTGGGACATTTCCATAATTACATTTTCGCCGTCTCCCACGACCATGGCGTCAAAAAAATCCGCCATCGGTTCGGGATTACACGTACAAGGACCACCGGCGATAATCAGCGGGTAAGAATTATTGCGTTGTCGAGAAAAAACCGGGATGTTGGCCAGTTCTAATACGGTCAGTATGTTGGTATAGTTCAGCTCGTAGAGAAGGCTGAAGCCGATAATATCAAATTGATCGAGGGGTTTTTGAGATTCCAGTGACGCGATGGGTGTTCCTGACGACCGAAGGTATGCTTCCATATCGAGTGCCGGTGCAAAAACCCTTTCAGCGGCGATTTCTGGGTGGCTGTTCAGGATATTGTAAAGTATCTGAATCCCAAAATGGGACGTCCCGATCTCGTAAAGGTCTGGAAAGACAAGAGCAAAACCGAGTTTTACCCGACTTGGATCTTTTTTGACGGTATTTATCTCCGAGCCTAAATATCGGCTGGGTTGCTCTATTAGTGGCAAGATATCTTGAATGGATGTAATGCTCATGATATAGATCTTCTCAGGTTTCGTTCCGCTTCAAGTGACCATAGAAGACGGTGGAACGAGCCCCGATTAATTCCTTTACACATCGGTACTCACAAGTTTTAGACGTTGAAACCAGATTGTCTGACCCCAATTGATCGTAAACACACTGGGAGAAATATTATAAGGCTTTAGGTTTTTAATTAACCACCCCGCCGCAAGCGGACGGGGTATAAAAAATATAATCAACGGATTCTTAATTTTTTATCTTATTATACCGGAACCTAAAATGCCAGAAATAAAACCCCAAAACAATAACAAACTCGTAATTTCAGTAGGTTGTATTTTTATCTTTTTTATCACGCTTGTTTTTAAAGCGCCGGACAACCTTTGCGCTGAAAACCTTCGTGAAAGCGCAATTGTAAAGGCGGTTCAAAAGGTCAGTCCTGTGGTGGTAAACATAAGCTCCGAATTCCAGGTTCACAAGCGTATAAATCCATTTTATGGATTTGGCATGGATCCGTCTTTTGAATCTTTTTTCAGAGATTTTTTTGATCCAGGGTTTGAACAAAGATATAAACGAACCAGCCTGGGATCCGGAGTTATCATTGATGGCAAAAGGGGGTTTATCCTAACCAACAAGCATGTCATCGTAAAAGGTTCGACCATTACCGTAGGTCTGAAAGATGGGCGTGAATTCACGGCACAGATTGTGGGTGCAGATCCCGATTCTGATTTGGCGGTTCTGCGTATTTCCGCCAAGAAAGTTCTCCCGGCGATTGAAATGGGAGACTCCGATGACCTGATGATCGGTGAAACGGTTATCGCCATCGGCAATCCTTTTGGTTTTTCAAATACGGTAACCACCGGTGTTATCAGTGCCAAAAACCGAAGTATACGGACGGATGACATGGTGTATCACGATTTTATCCAAACCGACGCCTCCATTAACCCGGGCAACAGCGGGGGGCCGCTCCTCAATATAAATGGAGAGCTCATCGGTATAAACACCGCCATATTTGCCAAAGCCCAAGGCATCGGTTTTGCCATACCCATCAACAAAGCCAAAAAGATTGTTGCGGACCTAATAAAATACGGAGAGGTTATACCGGCATGGATCGGTATTACTGTACAGGATCTGGATGCAGAGCTGGCCAACTATTTGAAAGCACCGACCATCAAAGGCGTTTTGGTGAAAAAAGTTGAAAATACCGGACCTGCCTTTAAGTTCGGTGTTCGAGAGGGTGATATTATCGTATCCATAGGGTCGCGAAACATTCACTCTAAAATGGATTTTGAGAGGTCCATGAGCAGTTTTCCAGCCGGAGAAACCATCGACATAAACATACTCAAAAATGGTAAAACCGAATCTTTTTCTGTGAAATCATCGGTATTCCCGAAAGAATTGGCTTTGGAATTGGCCCATAGCCTTCTGGGAATTTCCGTAGATAATCTATCTGCTAAAAACCGTAAAATCTTTAAAACTTACGCGAAAGAGGGCGTTGTGATTTCAGATCTTAATCGTCAATCTTATCTGGCGCGTATCGGCGTCAGGCCCGGGGATGTGATTCGGCAACTCGATGATATATCCGTTAAAAACATTGACGATTTTAAAAAAGCAATCATAAAATACCGCCAAAAAAAGTCCCTGGTCATGGTTTTGCAGCGCGAAGATCAGTTGTATAATATAACGGTAAAACCCTAGCGCCTTTAAACTATCAACGCGGTCTGACACTGGAGATTTATTATGAAACGGACAAAAATAATAAAATTATTAAAATCAGAACGCCCCATCGATGAAGTTCTTGTGAAGGGGTGGGTCAGAACCAAACGTGATTCAAAAGATTTTTCATTTATCGAGGTCAACGATGGATCCTGCCTAAAAAACATACAGATCATCGTTGACAACACCATAGACAATTACAAAGATATCATCAGGATTTCAACCGGTTCGGCGGTTGCAATCCGTGGAAACCTGGAAGCGTCTAAAGGTCCTGGACAGAAATGGGAAGTGGCTGCAAAAAGGGTGGAAATTTTAAATGTTGCCCCTGAAAATTATCCGTTACAGAAAAAACGTCACACGGATGAATTTTTAAGAAACATCGCGCATTTAAGACCCCGGACCAACAAATACGGTGCTGCATTTCGGATAAGATCCGAGTTGTCATATGCCATTCATAAATTTTTCAGAGACAAGGGGTTTAGATATATCCATTCACCGATCATAACCGGTTCGGATTGCGAAGGCGCCGGAGAGCTGTTTCGTGTAACAACCATAGATCCGGATGATCCGCCCCGAAAAGAAGGCAAAATCGATTATTCCAAAGACTTTTTTGCTAAAGAAGCAAATTTAACGGTATCCGGCCAGTTATCCGCCGAGATGTTCGCCCTTGCCTTGGGAGATGTTTATACCTTTGGTCCCACTTTTCGTGCCGAAAATTCACATACCCGTCGACATGTTGCCGAATTTTGGATGGTTGAACCAGAAATGGCGTTCTGTGATCTGGAGGGCAACATGGATCTTGCAGAAGAGATGATAAAATATTTAACATCCTTTATACTCGAAGAATGCACGGAAGATATAGAACTTTTTGCAAAATTTGTGGATAAAACGCTGATAAAAACGTTAAATAACGTGGCCACCTCTGATTTTAAACGCCTCACCTATGCATCCGCTGTAGAAATATTAAAAAAATCCCGAAAAAGATTTGAACACGATATCGATTTTGGAAAAGACCTGCAAACCGAACATGAACGTTATCTAACAGAAGATCACTTTAAGAAACCTTTAATTGTCTTTAATTACCCCAAAAAAATAAAGCCTTTTTACATGCGGTTGAATGATGACCATCAGACGGTATCGGCGATGGATGTTCTTGTGCCGAGAATTGGGGAAATTATCGGCGGGAGCCAGCGTGAAGAACGGTTGGAGGTTCTTGAAAACCGGATGGATGAAATGGGAATGCCAAAAGAGAATTACTGGTGGTATTTAGATTCTCGGCGTTTTGGATCTGTTGAACACAGCGGTTTTGGTCTCGGGTTCGAACGATTAATTATGTTAATGACAGGAATCAGCAATATCAGAGATGTTATTCCTTTCCCGAGAACGCCCAGCACCATAGAATTCTGATTTAAGGTTATGGCGGTGATCTTAAGCTTTCAAACATCTTAACTTCGCCAACTGCTCAGCATAGCCGTATAGATGAAGCCCTTTGCTTTCAACGATCATCTCACCGTCTTTTACGCCGATCTCCCCGGCCATGTAATCTTTAAGATTCTGGATTCCCGCCAAATTTGCAGGCATCCCCCCCCAAAGATCCCATGAACGAAAATAGACTATAAAATGAAGGGTTTCATCCTGTATTCGCGTGTCGATTGAACGCAAACACGGCGGGTCCAGCAGCGTAAGATCCGTTGGGTTTGCCACTTGAAGCACCATCTGGTTGTTGCGGTTGCCATGCTGCCGATAGGTCTTAATGACCCACTCGATCTGATTTAGGTAGATGTGTCCGTCTTCTTCAAAAACCGCTTTGCCGTCGATCTCCCTTTTGTCGATAATTTCCGTGTTACCCGCTTCCCACCATGCCAGTTGATCCCCGGTCAGCGGCGCTCGGGTCAATCGCTCACCATAAGTATACGATTCTCCCGTTTCTTTTTGGCCGGTCATCAGATACTCGATGTACGATCTTTCATAGCCTTCACCGCCATAAATATAGGCTTCTTCCACGGGATTTGGAATCCCGCAGGATGCCGGTATATCGGGTAACAGCGGCTGAGTTCCAGGATGCCGAACGTGTCCGATAAAATAATCATATTCGAGTCTTGTCTGCCCGGCGTAACTTCCTCGATCTATTTTAAACCGCCGGCCACGGTCAAGAATGTCATGAACCGCCTGAAACCAGAGATCCGGCAAATCCCTTGCTTTAACCTTGTGAATATCCATATTTAATGTCTAATATCGGTTGATTGAATGTTTGGTTTTGAAGCTCCCTGCAGCCCCGCAGCAAGCTGCGGGAAATGCGCTCACTGCTGCAGTTTGGTGGAAATTTTTCGATCGAGTGCCTATATATCCAGCACGTTCACCTCAAGGGCATTGCTGGTGATAAATTCTCTTCTGGGTTCGACCGCCTCGCCCATGAGAACGGTAAAAATTTCATCGGTTTCAACCACATCCTCGACCTTTACCTGCAAGAGGGTTCTCTTGTCCGGATTCATTGTAGTTTCCCATAGTTGGATTGGATTCATTTCACCCAGACCTTTGTATCTCTGAATGCCGAGGCCCTTTTTCCCTTCCTCTATAAAAAAAGAAAAAAGGTCTTTTTTATCATCGATGCGAATGAAATTGTTCTCATCGTCCTTGTTAAAAACGAGAAACGGAGGACTATCGTATTTGAAGATATTTTTACTCAGCAACAGGCTTTTCTGGAAATCTCCCGAATAAATAAGGCTTCTGCCGATTTTTATGGGTTTCACCTTTGTGTTTGGCATTTTTCCCGACAATTGTCCCCATTTGCCAAATGACGGGGTCACCGTCATTTCATAAACATCCCGTTCCGAATTCCATGTTAATTCACCGACATGATAATCTTTTTCTATAAGCATCTTTTTTAACTGCGTCATTTGTTGTCGGTCTTGTAGAAATTTTTTACTTTCAACCTCTTCTTTAATTAACAATTCGATAAGATCGCCGGTAATTCCTTGTTTTTTCAATCTCGAAATTATCAAAAAATATTCAGAAAGATTCGCCATAAAAAGATAAAGATTGTGTTCGGATAGTATCTTTTCTTCTCCAAACTTTATATTTTTTTTATTGCATGCTCTTTTTAAAATGTGATCGTTTAATTGATTTTCATGTTTTAAATAAATTTCATTCTTTCCTTTGCCGACTTTAAACAGGGGAGGTTGAGCAATGTATAGATACCCTTTTTCGATCATCTCGGGCATATGTCTGTAAAAGAAGGTTAACAGAAGCGTTCGAATGTGAGACCCGTCAACATCAGCATCTGTCATGATAATTGTTTTGTGATACCTTATTTTTTCAATATCGTATTCTTCTTCACCCACTCCGGTTCCCAGGGCTGTAATGATATTTTTAATCTCTTCGCTTCGGAGAATTTTATCAAACCTAGCTTTCTCAACATTTAATATTTTCCCCTTTAATGGCAGTATTGCCTGAAACTTTCTGTCTCTACCCTGTTTGGCACTGCCCCCGGCAGAGTCACCTTCCACGATAAAAATTTCTCTTTCGGAAGGATCTGAAGCCTGGCATTCGGCAAGCTTGCCCGGCAGTGTTGAATCGATAAGAGCACCCTGTTTTCTTGCGATATCCCGCGCTCTTTTTGCTGCATCCCTGGCCCTGGAAGCATCCACAGCTTTAGCAACTATCTTTTTGGCCACGGATGGATTCTCCTCAAGAAACATGCTTAATTTCTCGTTTACCAGAGACTCCACCAACCCTTTTACTTCACTGTTTCCAAGTTTTGTCTTTGTTTGACCCTCAAACTGCGGAGTCTTTATTCTAATACTTATAACCGCTGTTAAACCCTCTCTAATGTCTTCACCGCTAATCTTGGCTTGAAGGTTTTTGGGAAGGTTCCCGTTTATTGAATATTGATTGACGGTTCGTGTTAATCCCGCCTTGAAACCGATGAGATGAAAACCCCCTTCAACGGTATTGATATTGTTGGCAAATGAAAACATTTTTTCCTTGAATGTATCGTTATATTGAATGGCAACTTCTATTTGAACATCGTTTTTTATACCTTCTATGAAAATAGGTTTATGAAGTGGCACATTTATTTTATTCAGATACTCCACAAATGATATCAGGCCGCCTTTATAATGGAATTCATCTTTGTTATCCGATCGTTCATCTTCGATGATTAATCGGACGTCTTTGTTTAAAAAAGCAAGCTCTCTTAATCTTCGAATCAGAACATCATAACTAAAATTGCCTGTTTCTAAAATTTCCGTATCAGGAACAAAATGTATTTTTGTACCCCGTTTTTTGGTTTTCCCGATGATACTAATCTCTCTTGTTTTTTTTCCTTTTTCATATGTTTGATAATAAATTTTTCCATCGGTATAAATTTCGACTTCCATAAATTTTGAAAGCGCATTGACCACCGACACCCCTACACCGTGAAGTCCGCCGGAAACTTTATAAGAATCATTATCGAATTTTCCTCCTGAATGAAGTTTGGTCATGACAACTTCAACAGCAGGCATATTCTCGGATTTTTGTATCCCCACGGGTATTCCCCTGCCATTATCTTCGACACTGACACTGTTGTCCGTATGCAGGATAACTTTGATAAGGTCGCAGTAACCGGCCATAGCTTCATCAATGCTGTTATCCACAACTTCGTAAACCAGATGGTGAAGCCCCTCAATACCAGTGTTCCCTATGTACATGGCCGGTCTTTTTCGGACCGCTTCAAGTCCTTCGAGAACTTTTATATTATCAGCGCTGTATGTGTTTTCTTCTTTTTTCATATTCTCATCGGCATGATTACACTTAAATAAGTGTCGTCATTCGCTCCTTCGAGTAAACATGGTTTTTCACTATCTATAATATTAACAATAATTTTTTCAGAATCAATAACGCTCATGGTTTCCACAATGTATCTGGGATTAAAGGCAACTTCAATGGAATCTCCCTTATAGTCGATAACCATGTCTTCTTTTGATTCACCCAAATCCGGATTTGTTGTGGTTATGGAAAGGTTATCTTCTTTAAAATTAAAAATAACGCCTTTGTAATCTTCTGAAGACAAAATAGACATTCTTTTCAGCATGGATACAAACATTTTACGATCCAGATGGATCGCATGGGAAGATCCCCTTTTTATAATATCCCCATATTCTGGAAAATTTCCTTCGAGAAGCCTAATTATAATGGTTTCGAAGTCCTTCTTTATAATAAAATTATTATTTTTGATACCAATTTGAACGGTTCCGGTGGAATCTAAAAACTTTACAACTTCACTCATTCCTTTTTTTGGAACAAGTATACCGGGTTTTTTAGGCAGTTTTAAATCTTTTTCATAAATACAATCCACTTTTGAAAGACGGTTGCCGTCTGTTGAAACCATTCTGAAGATGTTTTCTTTTTTTGGGTGCGGTATTTCAAAAAATATTCCGGTGATATGGGTTCTTTTTTCATCAGGAGCACCCGAAATAATGATCGTTTTTTCGATCATGTCTTTAAAAATTTCGGAATCAATGTTAAAAAAATCAACATCTTCTATTTCTGGAGTTTCAGGGAAATCATCGGGATTCATTCCAACAATATTATACTCAATATTTTTATTGCCGATTTTGATCCAATAATTCTCAACTTCATCGACCTGTATTTCGTTGCTCGGAAATTCTTTTACGATTTCATAAAACTTTCTTGAATTTATCGTTATGGTGCCTTGAGATTCAATGTCCGCTGGATATATTCCTTCGAAACCGGTTTCAAGATCCGTGACCACCAATTTTACACCATTACCTGTTGTTTTAATAAGAATATTCGAGGTAATAGCCAGATTGCTTTTTCGTCCGGTGATCCCTTGAACCTTGGACAATACATCAAGAATGTCTTCCTTTTTAATTTTAAACTTCATAACCTGTTCCTTATATTTTTATTTATGTATATAGAAAGAGTAAGGGCTGTTGATAACAATAAGAACTTTTTAACCAATTTGAATGATAGAAAAAAATGATTAAAATGAGCGTATAAAAAATGATTAAAAAAGATTAATTATGAACACACTAAAATTTGTTGTTAATAAGTAGTCGTTTGTTGAAACAATATCAACACTAACATCCGTATTCTTAAGTGATTAAAATGAGCAATTGCGGGAGAAATCAAAAAAAATAATTAAAATTCCCTGCAGCCCCGCAAGTCGGGATTTCCGCTTCAGTTAAACAGAAAAGACCGATAGGTTTCACGGGATAAACTTCGTTTAAACACGCTTTACGGGAATGCGCTCGCCGGTGAAATTCAAAAAATACCATATATAGTGTTTAATTTTGTTTGATATAAATATATATACTGTTTATAAGAATGTTACAAGTGTTTTTACCAGGTATTTTACAATAATTACAGGATTTAAGTTGTTCTATTGATTTGAAATATCTCCCAAAGAAAATTCTATGAAATTTGTAGCTGATTTCCATGTTCATTCCCGTTTTTCAAGAGCAACAGCGAAGAATCTTGACCTTGAAAACCTGTACATCGCCGCACAGTTTAAAGGTATAACGGTCATTGGAACCGGAGATTTTACACATCCAGGATGGTTTGCCGAAATCAAAGAAAAACTGGTACCGGCAGAGCCGGGAATGTTCAAATTAAAAAAAGAAATATCCAGCATCTGTGATCAAGAAGTTCCAACCTCATGCCGAAGAAAAGTCCGTTTTATACTGGTTTCTGAAATCAGTAATATTTATAAAAAAAACAACAAAACCCGGAAAAATCATAATCTTGTATTTTTATCTGATCTTAAAAAGGCTGAGAAATTTAATTTAAGATTGGACAAAATTGGAAATATCAAATCAGACGGGCGGCCGATACTCGGGCTTGATGCCAGAGACCTTCTTGAAATTCTTCTTGAGACTTCTGATCGGGCATTTCTCATCCCAGCGCATATCTGGACGCCCTGGTTTTCGTTGCTGGGTTCAAAATCCGGGTTTGATTCCCTTGAAGAATGTTTTGAAGATCTTACCGATTACATATTTGCAGCTGAAACCGGTCTTTCGTCGGACCCTTCGATGAACTGGCGTGTATCTGCATTGGATGGACTGACACTTGTATCAAATTCTGATGCTCACTCCCCCATGAAACTGGGACGTGAGGCCAACATTTTTGATACGGAACTCTCTTACGCAGCCATAAGGTCTGCTTTGGAGAGCGGAGATCCGGAGAAGTTTTTGGGTACCTTTGAGTTTTATCCCGAAGAAGGAAAATATCATCTTGATGGACATAGAAAATGTAAGGTGCGTAATTGGCCTAAACAGACGCGTACGCAAGGCAATATATGTCCGGTTTGTGGAAAACCGCTGACTCTGGGGGTGTTATACAGGGTCGAGGAGCTATCGGATCGAAAGGAAGGAGAAAAACCCGACAAACACCACCCGTTTTATAACACGATTCCCCTTGTGGAGATATTGTCGGAGGTTTTAACGGTGGGCCCGGCCTCTAAAAAGGTCACAGGAACATATCGATTAATAATTGAAAAACTGGGGCCTGAATTCGACATTCTAACGACCCTAAAAAAGGAGATCATCGACGACGCAGGGATTCCTTTGCTGGGTGAAGCAATTTCGAAGGTTCGGCGAAGTGAAATCGATCTTATTCCGGGATTTGATGGGGAGTTTGGGAAGATAAAAATATTTAGTCAGGACGAACGAAACCGCCTGCTGGGTCAAAAATCTCTCTTTATTGCCGGCGCCTCCAAACCCCCATCTGGGAAAAAGAAAAGGGGCGGCAAAACGTCGAAACAAGAAACACCGAGCAATGTGAGCAAAGAGTGTACGGCTGAGAAAATGACCGGACAAAAAGCTGATTTTTCTTTCGGAAAACACCCGATTGTCAAAGATATTTAACAAGGGACAGAACGAAAAAGAAGCGCTAAAACACCTGATGGATATCTTCAGAAATTTCGGTTTTAATACAACAGGTTTATTCAGCACGGCGGCGTTTGGGAGCGATACGGACACCTACAACCATCGATCTGAAAAGGTCGCCTTGATGACCATGCACGCTGCCAAAGGACTTGAATTCCGTGTGGTATTTGTTACCGGGTCCGTCACAGCTAAAACTTTTTTAATCGCCAAAACATTAAGAGGTTGGCAAAGATGAGAATTTTAGTCGCGGCAGTTTTGATTGTTTTTTACCATACAGTTGCGTTTGCCGGTACAATTGAAACGGTTCTCTTGACACCCACCGAGACACCGCAGGCCGGACAAAACATGGTCTTTTCCGTCTTTTTCAACAATACGGGGAATAATGAAACCCGTGTGAATCTTCCCATCCGTGTTCATTGCGTTTTAAAATCCTCCGATCAACGGGTGGAAACAGTGGCCAACCTTATTCAGCCGGCGTCTGTGGAATCCTTTCGAATTTGCGGGAAATGTTTCGAAAAGGCACGATATTCGTTGATCCTTCCCCAGACCCTTAACGGGCCGGTGAGCATGAAGATTTCAGACTTTGATGGCGCTGCAATGATGTTTCGGGTCGATGCCGAGCTTCCGCAGCCTAAAGCCGTTGAAAGTGTAACGTCCGATTCACAGGAATTTGAAACGCTGGATTCCTTGTTCGCGCTTTATCAACCGTATTTGAAAAACATAGCGGCGTATGAGCCGATGTATTTTCTCATCGGAACCGATCCGGAAGACAGCAAATTTCAGGTCAGCTTCCAATATCGTTTTTTCGACAATAACGGCTCCCTTGCTCAAAAATATCCCTGGGTCAAGGGTTTCCATTTTGGCTATACGCAGACATCCTTTTGGGACCTGAAATCAGAGTCCAAACCGTTCGAAGACACCAGTTACAAGCCGGAATTCTTTTTCTTGTCACCCAAAATCAAGACCCGCTTTCCCTGGATCCGGTCATTTCTTCAGGCCGGTTTTCAGCACGAATCCAACGGCCGCGGCGGTGAAGATTCACGCAGCACAAACTTCATATATGTCAAACCGATATTCATTAATTACCAAGAAAAAAACCGACTGGGTATTATGGTCGCCCCCAAAGTGTGGGCTTACGTAAACAACGATGACCAGACCAATTCGGATTTAAAAGATTACAGAGGCTATTTCGACCTGGAGGTCAAACTCGGAAATGCGGACAGTTTTGTTCTGGGATCGCATTTTCGATGGGCAAAGGAAGGCGGTTCCATGGCACTCGATTTGACCTACCCCCTGCACCGGTTTTTAAATGGTAATCTGGGACTGTATTTTCAGGTCGAGTATGTCAATGCTTTGGCGGAAAGCCTCCTCAACTATAGAGAGCGGACCGAAGCCGTGCGTCTGGGTATCGCCATTGTAAGGTAACTTCCCGGTACGGCAGTGACGTTAAAACCAAATTCACACCCCCATGGTTTAAAGTCTTGTAAAGGACCCCGGGAAAAATTGTTGACAAAAACCCGCCGTTTATTGTACCGGAAGTTCAAGAACGAGGTAATGAAGCCTCCTATCAAAAGCTATAAAAAAAATAACCCGGACAAACACAACCACGAAGGATAATGTCATCAGAAGGTGGCACCGATCGTGGTTTTTTTTGTTCTAAAAAGCTGTGTTGAAAGGAGGATAAAATGATCAGGTTGAAAAAAAGAATCTTTCTTTTATGCGTAACCGTTTTGGCAGTGTTTGTTGGGTTGGGAATCCAAAATGCTCGTTGTGAAACTTCCAATAAAGCGTTGGAACAGAGAATAGAAAAAATCGAAGGGCGTCTTGAATCAACGGAGAATACCGTGGAAAAGACATTGTCGGAATCAGGGGTCCTTGGCAAACTATCTCTTGGAGGGTTAATTGCCGGTGTCGGTCAATATCAGAGCGTAGATGATGCCTCCGGGTTTAACAATACAGGCCGAGGCGCCGTTGTATTTCAACCCGAAATCGGTTTTGCCCTAACAGATGTCGATGAAGTATTTGCCAAGTTTGGATTTGCGGCAGGCAACGCTTTGAATGATGCGACTGTATCGCCATTTGTTTTTGCACCGTGGGCGGCAGACCTGGAGGATGATGTAAAAGATATTAATGGACGGAATCGGGATTATCTTCTTGCGGCCTGGTACAAACACACCTTTACATTCAATGAAGCCGGCACATTGGGAATTACAGGCGGACTTATCGATGGAGCAGACTATCTCGACGAAAATGCCTATGCCAATGATGAATTCACCCAGTTCATGAACCAAGTGCTGGCAAATGCGGCCAATGGTTTTGTCTCTTCCTATGACATGGGGGGTGCCCTGGAGTGGGAATTTGGCCCATTTGCCCTCAAAGGTGTTGCCATGAACGTGGGCGAAAATGACGACGGCAGGAGTTACCAATTTTATGGCGCCAACCTTGGTTATACCCTACGCACAAAACCGGGTGAGGGACATTATCGTGTTAATGTTCAATGGACCAGTAAAGACTTCAACAATATTGCGGGAGACAACCTGGAATCAAAGCAGTGCGTAATATTGTCCTTCGATCAACAACTGGGGGAGATCCTGGGTGCCTGGATTCGGTTTGGCTGGCAAGATGATGATGCCGCTATTATCTGTAAGTCGCTATATTCCGGCGGGCTTGACATCAACGGGAAACTATGGAGACGAGAACAAGACAATATCGGCATTGGGTACGCTTACCTGAAGGGGGGTAATCAAGATTTGGATAACGCCTATGTTTTCGAAACCTATGTCCGATTTTTGCTTAATGAATACTTTGCAATTACAGCCGATCTGCAATATCAGGATAACAAAATGAAACAGGGAGACAGCCCTTCTGGATTCATATCCGGCGTGCGTTGTGTGGTTGAGTTCTGACTCGAATTATTACGAGCACAAACTTATCATGAAATATTCGGGTTGATATGGTTGTCAGGTGTCAACCACCCGCCATGCGGATATTGCGATTCAAGGTACCGGCGTTACGTTCGCAGAATTTAATGTCCAAAGCGAGGGCAAACAACGCCGATTTCACCCGGGAATTCCCTTCGACCTTTGTGCAATTCGGGTGAAACGGTGTTGTTCCAAGTTGAATTTGAAACACAATTGTCTCATGAGACAAGATTGTGCCTCTTTTTAGATAAAAAAATCGATGGATGCAAACGGCAGATATGCGGTGAACCGTTACTGCAAAAAAAGGAAAAATACTTCGGCACTGTTGCATTTAGTTGTGAATGTGTTATAGAATAATTTCTAAGTTCATTTCCCTGTAAACGATACGACATTCAACACCATTGGCATAGTTATTGCTTTGATAGCTTTTATTTCCCATTCCTGCATAAACTTAAAAAGCTTAATCGGTGATTAATAAAATTCAAATAGGGCTCAATTTTTTATTCGAATTTAAACATCCCAAAAATCTTGGTAGCATTTTTTCCAAAAAGGATTTTTATCGTTTTTAACATCGGTTCGCTGACCTTTCGGCAATTTGCTTGAGATATGGTTGGGGTTCAAACAATTATTCAAAAAGGATTTCAACTGTGGAAAATATCGTTGCAAAAATTTGGGAGTTGTTGACAATTTACGGTCTTAAAGTCGTTGCCGCCATTGCGGTTTTGATCGTGGGGCGATGGATCGCCAAGGGCTTGACCGGTTTTACAGAAAAAATAATGAACAAAAGGCAGGTGGATCCCACCGTCGTCTCCTTTGTCGCCAATATGACCTACATCGCTTTATTGGTCTTCGTCGTTCTGGCGGCGCTGGGACAGCTTGGCATACAGACAACCTCGTTTATCGCGGTTATCGGTGCTGCCGGGCTTGCCATCGGTCTTGCGCTGCAGGGGTCCCTCTCAAACTTTGCCGCCGGGTTTTTGATGATTATTTTCCGACCGTTCAAGGTCGGGGATTTCATCGAAGGTGCCGGGGTTGCAGGAACCGTTGAAAAAATTCAAATCTTCACCACACAGCTCAAAACACCCGACAACAAGACCATCATTATCCCGAACGCAAAATTAAGCGGTGACAACATCGTAAACTTTTCCGCAAAGGGAACCCGCCGGGTGGATCTGGTCTTTGGCATTGGCTATGGTGACGATATCGATAAGGCCAGAAAGATTATCACCGATGTCATTGAAAATGATGCCCGCGTCCTGAAAGACCCGCCGCCAAAAATTGCGGTTATAGAACTGGGAGACAGCAGTGTGAATTTTGCGGTTCGTCCCTGGGTGAACGTTCCGGATTATTGGGATCTTTGGTTCCATGTAACCGAGACCATTAAGAAGCGCTTTGATGCAGAGGGTATTTCAATTCCCTTTCCACAGCGCGACGTGCATGTATATAACCATAAGGAATAATACGCAGTGACGGGTTGTTATTTCTTTTTAATATAAAGTCTTTAATTCAAACAAAGGAAAATAAGGAGGCAAATTATGGACAAGCGTTTTTTGAGAGTATTGTTTATTTTGATGATCAGCACCCTGTTGATCAGTTGCGGCGGCAAAAAAGTTATGAAGGCCGAGCCGTCTTTCGAGCCCTACAAATTTGACGCAAATCAGTATGTACCCAAGGTTGACAATTTTGTGGTGATCCTGGACACGTCTTCTTCAATGGCGGATAAATATGCGAAAAAGGAAAAGGCCAAAATCGCCAAAGATTTCTTAAGCGCCATGAATCAGACACTTCCGGAGTTGAAATATAATGCAGCACTCAGAGTGTTTGGACACGGTGCCAGCCTGCCCGACAAGTCGACCATGCTTGTTTACGGACCGACTCAGTATTCGACTTCGGGATTTGGAGCGGCCTTAAATTCTGTAAAGGGACCCAGCGGGGATAGTTCTCTTGCTCTGGCAAAAGCCATCAACGCTGCCGGCGACGACATGAAGTCGTCCAAAGGTCCGATAGCGGTCATTATCGTCAGCGATGGACAAAAGATGGACCAAAAACCGGTGAAAGCTGCTGAGGCCATGAAAAGCCAGTTCGGTGACAGAGTATGCATCGACACCGTGCAGGTGGGAGACGATCCTGCCGGTAAAATGACGCTGGAACAGATTGTCAAAGCGGGCGGATGTGGCATTTCAACCACCGCAGACAGACTGGCTTCCTCGGCGAACATGGCCGGTTTTGTAGAAGGCATATTTTTAGCCAAGGCAGCACCCAAGCCGATGGCAAAACCGATGGCAAAACCCATGGACAGCGACGGCGACGGGGTGACGGACGATAAGGATCAATGCCCCAATACGCCCAAGGGTGCAACCGTTGATGCAAGGGGTTGCTGGACATATGCAGCGGTGGTACTGTTTGATTTTAATAAGGCAGTGATTAAATCCGAAGCACACCCCATGCTTGATGAGGCGGTGGGGATACTGAAAAAGAATCCGGAAATCAACGTAGAGATCGACGGGCATACGGACAATATGGGTCCTGCCGCGTATAACATGACGCTTTCCGAAAAACGGGCCAACGCCGTGATGAAATATCTTGTTGATCAAGGAGTTAAAGCCGAACGTCTTACCATGAAGGGGTTTGGATTAACCAAACCGGCCGCCAGCAATGACACCAAGGCCGGACGTGCCAAAAACCGAAGGGTCGAATTTAGGCCGGTTCAATAAATTATCCGGTCATCTATGACCATATGATTTGAAGATGGGGAGACGCAACGATATTGCCGATCCCCATCTTCATTTCCACCATCGTCCCCCCACGCCTTCGGCCGGACCAATCCCCTTTGCATAAATGAAAATATTTGAAGTTCACACCCCCCTATGTTAGGTTACGCCCAGCCGAAGATTTACTTCAGCGTGTTGGAGCGAAGTTTACCCCACGAAACCCATCGTTTTTTCTGTTTGACCGGGGCAAAAATCCCACCTCCCGGGGTGTTGGGAGCTTCTATCTCACGCATTCACCGCATTTACAACAGGGGTAGAGTCATGGAGAGGCCATCTGGCGTCACCGGAAATTGGGCAATATTTACGTTATGGATTGTAATTCTAGCCGGTCTATATATAGCCAGCCGTTACAATTACCTCCTTTTTCACAGTCTTGCCGAGATATTTAGTATTTTCGTAGCTTGCGGCATTTTTGTGGTTGCCTGGAACTCCCGGAGATTTATGGACAATAATTATCTCCTTTTCCTCGGCATCGCATATCTGTTCATCGGGGGTTTAGATCTGGCCCATACCTTGGCCTATAAAGGCATGGGAATATTTTCCGGATATGATGCAAACTTGCCGACCCAGTTATGGATTTCAGCCCGTTATCTGGAGAGCATGTCTCTTCTTATTGCACCCCTTTTCATCCCTCGAAAACCGAACACGCGCTTTGTGTTTGTCGGTTATGCTTTGTTGGTATTCCTTATGCTGGCATCCATTTTTTATTGGAACATTTTCCCCGACTGTTTTATTGAAGGCACTGGACTGACACGGTTTAAAAAGATCAGCGAATATTTTATCTGTTTAATGCTCATGGGTTCTATTCTTCTCCTGTTTCAAAAACAGAAAGAGTTCGATAAAAACATTTTTTGGCTATTGATCGCATCCATCATTCTTACGATCTGTTCCGAATTAGCCTTTACATTCTATATCAGAGTTTATGACCTGTCTAATCTTACAGGCCATTTCCTGAAGTTGGCATCCTTTTATCTCATTTATAAATCGATTATCGAGTCCGGTTTTGTGAAGCCCTACAGCCTTCTATTCAGAAATTTAAAGCAGCGTGAAGAAGAACTGCACACCCTCAATCTTGAACTGGAAAAACGTGTGGACCAGCGGACCGCTGATTTACAAAAAGAAGTCATGGAACGCAAGCATGCTCAGGAAGAGGTTTTAAAAACCAAAAACAGGCTTCAATCGGTATTCGACGGAATTTCAGAGCCTCTGCTCCTTTTAGACAGCTACCTGACAGTAAAGATGCTCAACAAGGCTGCTGTTGAGTACTACAAAATTAATGGCAAAAATGTAATAGAAAAACCCTGCTATCGGGTATTCAAGGACGGATCAAAACCCTGTGAAGACTGTAACATTGCACCCGCGGTTTTAGAGGGGCGGCATCTGGGTTTTGAACGGAAAGGATTTATGAACCCAGAGAGACTGGAGCAGGTCGTAATATATCCCCTGAAGGAGACGTATGGCGAATTTGGGTCCGCCATCATCCGCATCAGCGACATCACTGAATCAAAGATGTCGGAGAGACAACTGATACAGCGAGAAAAAATGGCTGCCCTGGGTGTTCTCATTTCGGGTATTGCCCATGAGATCAACAACCCGAACAATTATATTTCCGTCAACATTCCGATCTTAAGAGATTACCTTAATGTCGTGATGCCCCTCGTTGATGAATATGCCCAAAAACATCCGGATCTGGAAATATTGTATATGCCTTACCCTGAATTCCGTGAAGATATTTTTGAACTTCTTGATAATGTTCAACATGGGTCCAGACAAATCAAAGCGATCGTTAGGGACTTAAAAGTATTTTCAAAGCCGGGCGAAGATAAGAGAATTGAAAAAATCGACCTGAAACCCATCATTGAAAAAGTGGTTGCGTTTTGCAGGAGCAAGATTAAAAGAACCGTAAAAACCTTTAATGTTCATATTCCGGAAAGCTTGCCGGAAGTGCTGATTGATTCGCAATCTTTAGAGCAGATATTGATAAATCTTTTGATCAATGCAGCCCAGGCCTTTGAGAAACCGATGGATGAAAATTCAAACGTTAATCTGGTTGTTTCCATGGATAATTCCAAAGAAAATCGACTCATCATCGAAGTCAGCGACAATGGTGGCGGTATGGACGAAAAAACCTTGGGGAAAATATTTACCCCCTTTTTTACGACAAAGTCCTCAGAAGACGGAATAGGTCTCGGATTGTATATTGTCCAAAATCTTATTGAGAAAATGGGCGGATGTGTCGAAGTTGAAAGTAAGCTAGGGAGCGGGAGTAATTTTAGGATAATATTGGATTTGTAACGGGGGTTGACTTGGAAAATCGAATAATAGCAATAGACGACGATCAGACCTTTCTCAAGACCGTCCAAAGGGGTCTTATCACTTCCGGCTTTAAATTCATACGAATTGAAAATGATCCTGAAAAAGCCGTCTCAGTTTTTAAAGCAGGCGAAACCTTTGATCTTGCCCTGATCGATGTATCGATGCCCGGCATGGACGGGATAGAACTTCTTGAAGTGATAAAGAGCAACAGCCCCGAAACCGAATGCATCATGATTACGGGCCTGGATGAAGCAACGACTGCAGTCAGAGCCATGAAAAAAGGGGCGTATGATTACCTGGTGAAACCGGTCGAAAAAGATGATCTTATTGTTTCGATCCACCGTGCCCTGGAAAGAAAGCGTCTATTTAACATTAAAGATATCGGCAAGGGAACTCGTCTGCCCGAACTTTTGCATGAAGATGCCTTTAGATCAATTATTTCCAGATCGGCCAATGTTTTGAAAATCTTAAAAGAGGCTGAACTCCATGCCGCAAGCGATGTGCCGGTATTGATTACCGGAGAGAGCGGAACCGGAAAGGAACTTCTTGCAAGAGCTGTCCATGCGGCCAGCCCCAGTGCAAAATCGGTGTTTACTCCCGTAAACATGGCCTCGCTTACGGGTGCACTGTTTGATGCCGAATTTTTCGGTCATACAAAGGGGGCCTTTACAGGGGCTGAAAAAGACCGTCCGGGTTATCTTGAGCACTCCAATAAAGGCACACTGTTTTTGGATGAAATCAGCAACCTGCCCATGGAGCTTCAGGGAAAGCTGCTGAGGGTTTTGCAGGACGGCGAGTACATAAAGCTCGGAACGGACACCATCCGGAAAACAAATGTCCGTTTTATTGCTGCAACCAATGAGGATCTTGACAGATTGATGGCCCAAAAGCTGTTTCGCAAGGATCTGTACTACCGTTTGAAAGGAGGATGGCTCCACCTGCCGCCGCTCAGGCAAAGAAAAAAAGACATCCGGGTGCTGGTCAGCCATTTCCTAAACGAGTTTCTGGGTAAAGATAAAAATCCCGGTATTGAAGAAGACGCCATGGTTCAGCTTTTAAATTATGATTATCCGGGGAATATTAGAGAGCTTCGGTCCCTTATCAAATCGTCCGCAAACCTGGCCCAGGGACGAAAAATTTCCAAGACATTCCTTCCCGTTAATATTCAACGGCAAAAATCGATGAAAAAACGGAAACATCCGCCGGATGCTGAAGCCGTCGTTCCCCTTGCGCAAATGGAAAAGACCTATATCCTCAAAGTCTATGATCAGACCGGGAAAAACAAGTCCCAAACCGCAAGACGCCTTGACATCGCCCTGAACACCCTCAGAAAAAAACTAAAAACCTATGGGGTGACGTAATATATTAATTCTTAACAATATGTTTCGATGGATCAGCGGTTGTGCTTTCCATCTCACCTTGGGCGCATTAACCGATCAAAAACGGATGATCAATTTTTGCATGGTTTAAAAATAACCATTTGATTATACCGATAATATTGAATTTGAATGTGCAGTTTTTGCATATCTGAATAGAACTGTTACCGTCGTCTTAAACATCTCTTCGCCGGAAATGTTGTCGCGCCATCCTATTGATTTTTCATTGTTTATTCCATTTTTGCAATCCGTCTTTGCTGCTGGCATGCTTTATGCTGTTTAGAAATGTCATTCCCCTAAAACCACGAACCCCTGAACAATGTTAGCACAATAAGGTATTTAAATTTAATATCATTTGAAATTTTCCATTCAGCATTTGCCCACAACAGACAAATGACCGGTGACTGATGACCCCATTAAGCAACGCCGGCAAAGGAGGAAATTGGATACCATGGATCATGCGAGCAAAGCCCTTACCCAACGCAATAGCAGCCAATTCAAAGATCATGACAGCCTGCCTTATAAAATGCTTTCCAATCAGCGGGATATGAAAGCTGCGGTCCTGAAAAGGAATGCTGAAAATCGAAACGCGTCCGGAAAAGTTGTATCGTTCAGGAATATTTCAGATTCAAGCAACCGGAAAAGAGAAGCAGACCAACCGGCGGGTTTTTTAAAAATTATTGGCCGGGATAGAAAAATGATCGAGGTTTTTCAGCAAATCACCGATGTTGCCGAATACGATTATCCGGTTCATATTTATGGTGAAACCGGTACAGGAAAAGAACTTGTCGCTGAGGCCATCCATAAAACAAGCTCCCGTAAAAATGGACCTTTTGTACCCATCAATTGTGGCGCCCTGCCCGAAAGTATTATTGAAAGTGAACTTTTCGGGCATGTAAAAGGCTCTTTTTCCGGCGCTGTCCGTGACAGAAAGGGACGATTTGAACTGGCAGACGGCGGCACCCTTTTTTTGGATGAGGTTTCCGAGCTGTCAAAGCACATGCAGGTAAAGCTGTTACGAATTCTTCAGGATGGAAAATTTGAAAAGGTGGGCGGAGAAAAAACGGTTTCCGTCAATGTAAGGGTTATCAGCGCAACCAACAAGGATCTAAAAAAGGAAATGAAAAACAACAGATTTCGGGATGATCTTTTCTACAGAATTAACGTTGTGCCGATTCATCTTCCTCCGCTTCGCGAGCGAAAAAGCGATATCCCGCTTCTGGTTGATCATTTTTTTAAACAGGATACCATAAAGTATAACCGGACCCCTGTAACGGTCTCTGATAACGCCATGCTGTTGCTCACCGAATATAAATGGCCCGGAAATGTCAGGGAGCTTCAAAA
>DATKWE010000034.1:0-46676 GCA_035529735.1 Desulfobacterales bacterium
TGGGGTGAACCGTTTGGGGACCGAAATCGGGTTTCCATTCCGGCTGCTTGATTTTATCGGCCATGCCTTCGAACTGACCTCTTCGAATATCGGCCAGGTTGCGCCGATCTTTGCGGACGGCAGATTCCTCGTAGAGGAATACGGGCAAATTAAATTTTTCAGATGCCTGTTCGGCAAGTTGTTTCGAAATAGCAACCGCCGCTTCCATGGAGACATTTTTGATCGGGATCAACGGCACCACATCCACGGCCCCCATTCTCGGATGCTGGCCTTGGTGTTTTCTCATGTCGATGACTTCGATGGCCGAAGCGAAGGCTTCGATCAGGACAGTTTTCAAAGAATCCGGGTCTCCGACAACCGTGACCACCAGGCGGTTATGGTCTTCATCCCTTTGATAGTCCAGGAGTTTGACCCCGTCCTTTCCCCGAAAGGAATCCACGATTTTTTCTATTTTTTTCAGATTTCTTCCTTCACTGAAATTGGGCACGAACTCGATTATTTTTTTCAGGTTCGACATGGGTTTTTCCTCTTGCTGGTTTTTCTCCAATTTAGTTGGAGAAGAGGGTCCAAGGATTCAAGGGGTCAAGGATTCAAGGGTTTGTTTTCTAAAGACTTTATCAGCGCCTTTAACATTCTTTCTATTTCTGCGATGTCTTTTTTTAGTGTCCCCAATTCACTTTTTTCAATTAAATCTAAATCCCCTGCCAATAATATCTGTGTTTCCAATTCGCAAACAGAGTCTGTACGACTTTTGCCAAACTTTCAGATCTCTATAATTCTTAAGCATTTTTATCCGCCTGTTTTGTGGCGGGTCACTTGAATCCTTGGACCCTTGACCCCTTGAATCCTTTCAAAATCATCAACTCTTTTGGAGATGATTAATATATTTATGGGGTACCGGTGTAATTCGCGGAATTTTGCCCAGAGGACTTTCATCCACCAGCAGTGTACAGCCGTAAACCGCCTCTAACGTCTGGAACTTGAGAACCTCGTCCGGATGTCCCAGACACACCATCTCCCCCTTGTTAAGGAGAAGCAACCGATCGCAGTACATTGCCGCAAGATTAACATCATGGGAAACCATTACAACGGTAATTCCTTTCTCCTTTTTGAGCTTTTCCATCAAGTCCATAAGCCGGGTCTGATGGGCAAGGTCGAGGGAAGCGGTCGGCTCATCCAGAAGGATAATTTCAGGTTCCTGGCAAATGGCTCTGGCAATGAAGACCCGTTGCTGTTCCCCGCCACTGAGCTGGTCCAGTTTTCGGTGGGCCAAATGTTCGAGGCCGGTGAACGTGAGCGCTTGCTCCGCAATTTTCAAATCCCCCGCTTGTTCGATACCCAGCATCCCCAGATAGGGCGATCTCCCCATGAGTACCACTTCAATGACGCTAAAAGGAAAATCCACCCGCATCATCTGCGGGACAAAGGCCATGGTCTGCGCCAAATCTTTGCGTGTATAGTTTCCGATGGTTCGATTCAGTATCTTCAATCGACCCTTTTTCGGTTTAAGAATACCCGCCATCACCTTCATCAATGTCGTTTTGCCGGAACCGTTCGGGCCGATGATAATGAAGAAATCACCTTTGGTGACGGAAAAGCTCAGATCCCTTAGGGCCGGAATGTCTCCATAATAATAATTCAGATTTTTGACGTCTATGGCCATATTACCGTCGGGTTCTTTTCAATAAATAGATAAAGAGCGGCGCACCGATCATTGCGGTAATGACACCGGCGGGCATCTCCCCCTGTTCCGGGAGAGCCCTGGCCAGAACATCGCAGAAAACAAGATAGGCGCCTCCGCCAAAAACACATGCCGGAACCAGCACCCGGTGGTCCGGCCCAAAAAGAAGTCTCAGAAGATGGGGTACGACCAGTCCGACAAATCCCACAAGCCCGCAATATGAAACAGTGGCACTGACCATAAACGAGGTGGCCACCAGCAAGGTCACCGTTACCGCCTTTACATTGACCCCCATGGTCTGGGCCATTTCTTTGCCCATCAGGAGCAGATTCATTGAATTGGAAAACCAGAACACCAGAAAAAAACACGGTAAAAGCATTGCAGCAAGGATTCCGACCTGGGGCATGTCGACCATGGAAAGATCCCCCATGAGCCAGAAAATAATATTATGGAGCCTTGCATCCTGGGTCAATGAGAGCAGGAACATGATGACGGCCCCGCAGAAAGCATTCACCATTACGCCTGAAAGGAGAAGGGCATCTTTTTTCAGAATTGTTTGTCCGGAGGACATGACGAGAATCAGTAAAAGTGTACCGATACTTCCCGAAAAAGCCGTAAGACTTACCCCTGGAAATTTGGCGAATCCGATCAGGATGCCGATAATCGCACCGATGGCCGAACCCCCGGAAATGCCCAAAATATAGGGTTCGGCCAGGGGATTTTTCAACAGGGCCTGGAAAACCAACCCGCCCAGGGAAAGGGTCCCGCCCACCAGGGTTGCCAGCAAGACCCGTGGAAAACGGATCTTCCAGATGATGGTATCCACCATGGGATCATGGGGTCCGATGCCTAAAAGATTTTGGATAACCGCCTTCATTCCGCTCTGACTGGACCCTAAAGAAAGGCCGAGAAACATGGCCATAAGCAACACCAGCATCAGTGAAAAGGAAACAACCCACAGACGTTTTATTAGCAATGGTTTTTCGATGTTCACTCTGCTTCCTTAAAAAGTTCGGGGTGGATCAATCTCACCAGCAGTTCAAGGCCGTCCACAAGCCGGGGCGTGGGGCGGTCGAAGAAATTGGAATCTTCGAGAAAAATACGCTGGTTTCTCACCGCAGGCAGATCGGGCCATTTGCGCCATTCCGCTTTGACCTGCTCGAATACCGCTGCGCGTGCCATGGAAGTGATAATAATCACTTCGGGCGACAGGGCCAGGACCTGTTCGCGACTGAACCGGGGATAAGCGATTGGGCCTTCCGCAAGATTGGTCCCACCGGCAAGAACAATGAGTCCATGAATAAATGTATGGGTCCCAACCGATACGATGGGGGAGACACCGATTTGGAAAAAGACCCGGGGACGGTGGGTAACGTTTGAAACGAGAGACTTGACCTTTTGTATCCTGAGATCCATGTTCTGCACCAAAAGGTCTGCCCTTTTTTCGGCATTAATGAGCCCACCGATTTCAAGCACCGTTTGCAGGATCGTTTCTAAATTTTTCGGGTCTACGGCATATACGGGTATTTTTAGAGATTCCAGGCGCTTGGCTACAGCTATAGGATTTCCGTCCTTGATGGCGATACAAAGATCCGGTTTTAATGCCACGATTTTCTCCAAATCGAGGTGAACATAAGAACCGACCTTGGGAAGTTTTTCAGCTTCAGGCGGAAAATCGCTGTACCGGGTAACACCCATTAAACGACGTTCCTGACCCAGGGCAAAAATAATCTCCGTGATATTCGGTGCAAGGGATACAATCCGTCGGGGTTCATCCGGAACCGTGACATTTCGTCCGAGCTGATCCGTCACGGTTCTTGCAAGAGATGGTGTGCCCAAGAAGATAATAAACGATGCCGTCGTCAGTAAAAAGATCACTATGGATCTGTAATTCAACATATCGGAAATTCTAAAAGCCATTGAAGCTCATTCTAATCATATTTGATTCTTCTCCAATTTAGTTGGAGAAGAGGGTCCAAGGATTCCAGGGGTCAAGGGTCCAAGGGTTTGTTTTCTAATAACTATATCCGTGCCTTTAACATTCTTTCGATTTCTGCGATGTCTTTTTGATGATACACTTATTTTACATGAATTAACACCAATGAATCGGGAGATGATCCTAATATTTTTACCCAAAAAAAAACCGGAACGAAACAGATCGATCCGGGGATGTCCCTTTTTTATCCTCAAAATCACCACATGCCCCATATCCTCATTAATCTCATACGAGCACCCGAACAGGATTCTTTCAAGTAATTAAAAAATAACAATAAAGTCAAGGAAATTTATGGTGTCCCTGTGTTTTTGATCGCATTTGTTCCCTTTACAATACTTCAGAAAAAGTGATAAACATCAGGGAATCCATAAAGTCCTTGAAACCTCTCAATTGACCATCTATCGCCGTTGGCCGGGCAGAAGCGTGGTGGTCTTATGGGGATAGCAAATTTGATTTGTTAGGGATTTTCTCGATTTTGTTTGCGCTCATTCAGGATCGGCGGTTGATCAAGGGGTGTAAGTAAAATGTACGATTTCATCGTTATCGGTTCAGGATTCGGGGGGAGTGTCAGCGCACTTCGATTGGCTGAAAAGGGTTACAAAGTGGCTGTTCTGGAAGCCGGCAAACGATACCAGAGTGAGAATTTTCCCAAAAGCAACTGGAATATTTTCAAGTATCTTTGGCTCCCGTTCTTGCGCTGTTTCGGCATTTTACGTATCACGCTCCTTTCCGATGTTTTAATTTTGAGCGGTGCGGGCGTGGGCGGAGGAAGCCTTGGCTACGCCAACACGCTTCTTGAACCTCCGGACGCGTTTTACCAAGATCCCCAGTGGGCCCAAATGGGGGATTGGAAATCGATTCTCGCACCCAATTACGAGACGGCTAAAAAAATGCTCGGGGTTACGTCCAACGAAAAGGTATATCCGGCGGATGAACTGTTACGCGAGTTGGCCGAGGAGATGGGCAGAGGTCATACATTCAGCCTTCAGGATGTGGGGGTTTTTTTCGGCGAACCCGAGAAAACCGTTCCCGATCCCTATTTTGACGGAAAAGGGCCGGATCGTACCGGATGCTGCTTTTGCGGCGGCTGCATGGTCGGTTGCCGATATAATGCAAAAAACACCCTGGATAAAAATTATCTCCACTTGGCTGAGGCACTGGGTGTGAAAATCTTTCCCGAGACAAAGGCGACCCTGATCAAAGAATATCCCTGTGGTGGTTATCAGGTGGATACCCTACGAACCACTTCGCTTTTTTCCAGTAACCGGCGAACATTTCTGGCTAAAGAGATCGTTCTTGCCGCCGGTGTTTTAGGCACCGTCCCGTTGCTTTTAAAGTGCAAAGAACAGGGAACGTTGTCCGGACTTTCACCCATGCTCGGTTCGCGGGTCCGGACCAACAGTGAAACGTTAACGGCCGTTACTGCAAAAGACGACGCGGTGGATTACTCCAAAGGGATTGCCATTACATCGAGCATATATCCGGATGAAGTCACCCATATAGAACCCGTGCGCTATCCCGAAGGTTCTGACTTAATGAGTTTTTTAAGCACGATCTTCACCGAAGGCGGCAACCCGTTCACACGGCCCTTGAAGTGGCTTTTAAATATCATTCGACACCCAATTCATTTTCTACGCGTTCTTTGGCCGTTTGGCTGGGCACGACGATCGATCATCCTTCTGGTCATGCAAACTTTGGATAACAGCGTCAAGGTCAATCTTAAGCGTCGATGGTGGTGGCCCTTTAATCGCTCATTGATCTCAAAGCGTGAACATCGGCGGAAAACGGTGCCGGTCTATATTCCGAAGGCTCAGGAAGTGACCCGGGCGCTGGCCAAGAAAACAGGCGGCATTCCGCAGAGTGCCGTAAGCGAGGTTCTTTTGAATACAGGCATTACGGCACACATTTTAGGTGGATGCCCCATCGGACCGGATTCGAAACGCGGCGTTATCGACGGGAAGAACCGAGTTTACGGATATGAAGGTCTGTATGTTGTGGACGGATCGATGATACCGGCCAACCTGGGCGTAAATCCGAGCCTGACAATTACAGCCATGGCCGAGCATGCCATGAAACATATTCCACCCCAAAAGGGGCGGGAAGCAAAGGAGCCGGCCGGCCATGCACGGTCTTAAAATCTACACCAGTAACCACATGGAGATCCTTGCCGAGCAGCTGGCTCGAATCGTCAGGGAACCGCTTTCCTCTCCGTTTGCTCCAGAAATTATCGTTGTTCAGAGCAGGGGTATGGAACGCTGGGTCTCTCTGGAGCTCGCCCGACATAATGGCATTTGTGCAAACTGCCGTTTCCCCTTTCCAAACGTATTTTTAGAAGAAATTTTTAAAAAATTGATCGTGGATCTTCCCGATGAATCCCCCTTTGCCCCCGTTACAATGACCTTCAGGATCATGAAGCTTCTCCCGTCATGTATTCATTTGTCCGGTTTTGAAAGTCTGGAAAAATATCTTCTGGATGATATAAAGGGGTTGAAGCTGTTTCAACTATCAGAAAAAATAGCAGATCTGTATGATCAATACCTGGTTTTCAGGCCTGACATGATGTTAAGGTGGGAAAAAGGCAAGGAAAATCACTGGCAGGCACAACTCTGGCGACAGCTTTCGTTGCCTGATGAAAACCGGCATCGAGCCAGACTCCGCACGATCATTTTTGAAAAGATCAGAAAACAGCCCCATCAGATAGAAAATTTTCCCGGCCGGGTATCCCTATTCGGAATATCCTATTT
The DNA here is from genome assembly GCA_035529735.1 of Desulfobacterales bacterium. Lineage (GTDB taxonomy): Bacteria > Desulfobacterota > Desulfobacteria > Desulfobacterales > UBA11574 > JAAXQD01. The sequence goes on from DATKWE010000034.1 coordinate 6,422, forward strand.
ACCTCCGTTTCATATAGAAGCGTTCGTTGAAATATCACGACTTTCTCAGGTGAATCTTTTTCTGATGAACCCGTGCAGAGAGTACTGGGCGGATATTGTTTCCGATCAGGAGACCATAAAGATCAGAAAGCGGCATGTCCAATCGGATGATATCACCCAAAATCTTTACCTGGAAGCGGGAAATCGGCTCTTGGCTTCCATGGGCGCATTGGGCCGGAACTTTTTTTCAATGATCAGCGGACTGGATTGCCAGACATACGAAGTGTTTGATGATCATCACGGTCATACCCTCCTCTCGAAGATCCAGTCGGATATTTTAAATTTAAAGAACAGAACGTCTTACCGGCCCCAAAATGCCCCCGCCCCTGAAAATGACCCCTATTCTTTACCACTTCACGATTCTGATGGTTCGATTCATATTCATTCCTGTCACAGTCCCATGCGGGAGATCGAGGTCCTTCACGACAACCTCCTGGCTGTGTTTGAAGAAGATCCGGAACTTTTGCCCAAAGACATCGTGGTCATGACACCCGATATCGAATTGTATGCACCGTTTATTCAGGCTGTGTTCGATGCGCAGACCGATGAAAAACTTCGGATTCCTTTCAGCATCGCCGACCGGAATATCGTGAAACAGAGCCGTATTATCGACGGGTTAATGTCCATGCTCGATCTCAAAAACAGTCGGCTGGGTGTCACCTCTGTTATGGCTTTGATGGAAATAAAGGAAATAAGAGAAACCTTCGGTATGTCAGAATCGGACATCGAAATTGCAGAACGCTGGATCAAAGAAACCAATATTCGTTGGGGGATCGATGCAAAATACCGCCAAGAGAAGGGACTGCCCGGTTTTTCTGAAAATACATGGAAAGCCGGAATCGATAGACTCCTTTTGGGATATGCCATGCCGGGTTATGACCGCAAAACATTCTCCGGAATCCTTCCGTATGACCCCATTGAGGGGGGTGAAGTCAAAACCTTAGGGAAATTAATTAAATTTTTGAACAGGGTTTTCGAATGCGTACAATCTTTGGACACGGCACGAACATTCAGCGGCTGGCATATTTTTTTCGATGAAATTATAGCGCAGTTTTTTTCTCCGGATGAGGATTCCGAACGGGACATACATATTCTAAGCGGTATTTTGGATGACATGTCCAAAAAAGAAGCGTCTTCCGGCTTTGATGCGCGGGTGGAAATTGAGGTTGTCAGGTCCTATCTGGAACGATGTCTTGAACACGAGCAATTTCGCAGCAGATTTATTTCAGGCGGCGTGACATTTTGCGCCATGCTTCCCATGAGAAGCATCCCTTTTAAAGTCGTTTGTCTCGTGGGGATGAACAGCGATGCTTTTCCGCGCAGGACCCAAACCCTGGGGTTCGATCTAATGGTCAAAAACCCCAGGATGGGCGATCGTAACCGGAGAAATGACGACAAGTATCTTTTTCTGGAGGCGCTTCTATCCGCCAGAAACAGGTTTTACGTCAGCTATGTGGGGCAGAGCATTCAGGATAACACTCGGAATTCGCCATCGGTTCTTGTCAGTGAACTCATAGATTATATCAAAGACGGATTCGGTCTTTTAGAAGATCGGATCGTAACCCTTCATCGGCTTCAAGCCTTTTCCCCCGAATATTTTAAACCCGACAGCAAGCTGTTCAGTTATTCCCAAGAGAATTTTTCAGCCGGTTCAAGATTGCATGACCGAAAAGAAGCTTCCACTCTGATTGCCGCCAAACTGCCTGAACTTTCCCATGAATGGAAGAATCTCGACATTAAAGACTTAAGCACCTTTTTCGGCAATCCAAGCAAGTTTATCTTAGAGAAACGCTTGGGCGTATATCTTCGCGATCCAGAAGCCGTTGCCGATGAAAGAGAAAATTTCAATTTAGATCATTTGGAAAAATATAGTGTCGATCAAGAACTTGCGGCAAAAAAAATGTCAGGATTGAACTTAAAAGATTATTTCCCTGTGAAAAAAGCCTCCGGGCAGCTTCCCCATGGAAAAGTGGGCGAATTGGTTTTCAATGACCGGAGTCTGGATGCAGAAGATTTTGTCAGAAAAATTGGCGGCCATATCAAAAGCAAACGTTTAGATGATGGAGGCTTTAAGCTCAATATCGCAGGGTTTAGCATAAGCGGTCGCATTGCTGATATTTTTGAACAGGGGCTGATTCAAATTCGATATGCAAAAATAAAACCTAAACATCTCATAAATACATGGATTTATCATCTTGTACTTTATGCTTTAGATGAAGTTAACAATCCGGATCAGAGCCTTCTGTTGGGCAAAAATACCGCCTGGGAATTTAAGCCGGTTCCAGACGCCACAGACCGGATAAGTGATCTTCTTCGGTTCTACTGGAAGGGAATGTCGGAGCCTTTGCATTTTTTTCCCGAATCGTCGTTCGAATATGTTCGTCAATTACACGTGATGAACCGGACGAAACCGGCGGCAATACATGCCGCACGAAAAAAATGGTCTGGGAGTGATTTTACCCGAGGGGAATCAGAAGATCCATATTTTGAGCGTTGTTTCGGCAAGATCGATCCTTTGGATGAGGTTTTTGAGAACATCGCAACGGAAATCTTTCTCCCTTTATTGAATCATAGCTCTGAAATCGTATTATAATGAAACCTTTCTGGATTGCTTTGGGAATATTTGGACTTCTTTTTTCGATTCTATTTTCTTTTCGATTGGACGTGTTTAATAAATTCCATTTGGAGCCTGCAACGTTGTCTCCATCCTCCCTGAACGCCCTGCCTGAAAAAGACGCGTGGATGAATATATTGTTGAAAGACCGTAAAATTGGATCTTCACATACGGTATTTTCAAAAATCGAAGACGGATACCGCCTCGAAGAAACGGTTTATATGCGGTTCAACACCATGGGGCTCACTCAGGATATGATTCTTAAAACCACCGGCCGGCTCGGTTCAGATTTTACGCTGTCTTCATTCAACTTTGAGATGGGTTCGGGACGCTTCCATTTTTCAGCTCAAGGGTCTGTTTCCGGAAATGTGCTTTCCATAAAAACACACAGCTCCGGGTCAACCAAAGATATCCAAATCAGCGTCAGAGAAAAGATATATATTCCTTCCGGGATACTGAACGCTGCTGTTACATCTGGAATGAAAACCGGAGACGAATTTGCCGTCCAGGTTTTCGACCCTGTGAGTATGGCCAGTGAACCTGTCATAATCAAGATGATGGGTCCGGAAAAAATCGTCAACATGGGACTTGAAAAAAATACAAAAAAAATGACCGTGTCCTATAAGGGGACAACACAGCTGGCCTGGATCGGAGAAAATGGCGATGTCATCCGGGAGAAAGGGCTTCTGGGAATTCGTCTCGAAAAAACAACCCGTGACGATGCGCTTTCCGGTTTACAAAAAGAACCTATCTTGGATCTCACAGAGGTTGCTTCCGTACCCTCCAATATCCGCATCGACGATCCCTCTCGGCTTAAAGGAATCGACATTGAAATCAGCGGTGTAAATTATAACACGGTCCGGCTCCAAGGGGGGAGACAACGCTTAACCGATAACATCCTTACCATAAAGAAGGAGGATATATCAGGCCTTCCGGATGTTCTTGATAAAAACAAGATGGGTAAAATCGAGAAGGATTTTTTAATGCCGTCTCCGTTTATAGAGTCTGATCATCCCAAAATACAGAATCTTGTAAACAAAATTGTGTCCGCCGATGACAGGCCTTTAATAAAAGTGAACAAACTGGTTGCCTGGCTCCGTAATAATATTGAAAAACGTCCGGTTCTTTCCCTTCCCGATGCCCTTGCCACCCTGGAAAATAGAGTGGGTGACTGTAATGAACATGCCGTGCTTCTGGCTGCCCTTGCAAGGGCCTCGGGTATCCCCGCCCGGATTGAAGTTGGACTCGTCTATTTGAACGGCAGGTTTTATTATCATGCCTGGAATCTTCTCTATGTTGGACAGTGGATAACCGCAGATTCGGTTTTAGGTCAGGTGCCGGCAGATGTCACCCACATACGGTTTTCAAGTGGAGCCATACAGAAACAGCTCGATTTGATGGGCATTATCGGACAAATAAAATTAAAAATTACTGGATTGACAGAATGATAGAACTTAAAAACCTGAGCAAAAAATACGGCAATCTTCTGGCCGTGGACAATCTTGACCTCAGGGTGCCGAAGGGAGAAATTTTTGGATTTATCGGTCCGAATGGTGCCGGAAAAACAACCACAATCAACATGGTGGGCGGTGTACTTGCACCCACCTCCGGTGCGGTGATGATCTGCGGAATAAATATGGCGGATCAACCGGAACACGCCAAAAGAAAAATAGGGTTTATTCCCGACAGACCCTATCTCTATGAAAAACTTACAGGAATGGAGTTTCTGAAGTTCATTGCCGATCTCTACGATGTGGATGAAGATACGTTTTTAAAAAAATCTCAAGAAAAACTGGACATGTTTTTTCTGTCTGATCGGTCGAATGAACTCATCGAATCCTATTCTCACGGCATGAAGCAGCGCCTGGTCATGGCAGCAGCGCTCTTGCACGATCCCCAAGTGATTGTCGTCGATGAACCCATGGTGGGTCTCGATCCTCTGGCGATCAAGATGGTCAAAGACCATTTTAAACATCTTGCAGATGAAGGTGTCACCATTTTTATGTCGACCCATACTTTGAAAGTGGCCGAAGACATTTGTGATAAAATTGGCATCATCCATAAGGGAACCCTTATCGCAACAGGAACTTATGAAGATTTGAGGCGAGATGTCCATGCTGAAGGGGCCGATCTTGAGCAGATATTCATCCGGCTAACAGAACCATGAAACACGTTGTCACACTTTTGAGGCCGAGGCTTTTTTCTTTTAAAAATAAGGGCCTTTTCAAAAACGACCGGGGAAGGCGGGTCAAGCTTTTTCTGTTCGGAACCATCGGCATATGTTTTTGGGGGGGAATATTTGCCGTATCACTTCGGGTTCTCATTTATTTCAAAGAAATTTCAGAACTGGGTGATATTCTTGCGCATAAACTGCTTTCAATGATTCTTCTTACGTTTTTTTCCCTGCTTATTTTCAGCAGTATTTTAACAGCCATTTCCAAGCTGTACCTCAGCAGAGATCTTTCTCTGGTGCATTCCATGCCGGTTTCAAGCTTCAAGATTTTTATTGCCAGGTCGATCGAAAGCACCCTAGACAGCTCTTGGATGGTTATTGTTTATACGCTTCCGGTCTTTATGTCGTATGGGATTGTTTATCAGGCCGGATTCTTTTTCTATTGGGATATGATCATGGTCATTTTATCCCTGGTCATTATTGCATCGAGCACCAGCGTTATACTGGTTGTTCTTGTTGTGAATTTTGTGCCGGCGAACCGTATGAGAAACATGTCCATATTTTTCGGCCTATGTCTTTTTCTGATACTCTTTTTTGCGTTTCGATTTTTACAGCCGGAGCGGTTGGTCGATCCCGAAGTTTTTTCAACCGCCCTCGCGTATCTTAAATCCCTAAAGACACCTGCACCGCCATACCTTCCGAGCACCTGGGCTTGTGACAGCCTTAAGGCTGCACTGTCGGGTCATATTCAACACGGGATGTTTCACACGGCGCTCTCCTGGACCTGGGCCGGCGTTATGGTATTTACGGCGATCATTATCGCAGATGCCGTATACTTTAAAGGGCTTTCAAAAACGCACACGGCGCAAGTCCGGCTGTTTAGAAACAGGTTTTCAGGAATCCATTTCCTAAGATTTCTGCCAGGTCCTGTGAGGGCATTTGTCACCAAGGAGATTCGAACTTTTTTCAGGGATCAGACACAGTGGTCACAGCTGTTTCTTATTGCTGCACTGGTTGTCTTATATTTATACAATTTCAATGCACTCCCCCTTGAAAAAGCGCCCATAAAAACAGTTTATCTCCAGAATCTCCTTTCTTTTCTTAACATGGGTCTTGCGGGGTTTGTTCTGACGGCAATTACGGCCAGATTTGCGTATCCTGCGGTCAGCATTGAAAGGGAAGCCTTCTGGCTGGTAAAATCGACTCCAATAGGTTTGAGAAGCTACCTCTGGATAAAGTTTTTTATCTATTTTCTCCCGCTGCTGATCTTAACCGAAATTTTAATCATCGCAACAAACATCTTACTTAATGTGACACCGTTTATGATGGCGCTTTCAACCGCCACCATCTTTTTCCTGGTTCCGGGCGTCGTTGCGATGGGGATCGGCTTTGGTGCGGCATATCCTGATTTTAAAGCGGACAATCCGGCTCAAACAGTGACGAGTTTCGGAGGGATTTTATTTATGATGGTGTGTGCCGGCTATATCGGTGCCGTCATCTTCTTAGAAGCCGGACCTGTTTACAATATATTTATGGCGGATATCAGAGAAAGGGGCTTGACCGTTTTTGAATGGACCTGGGTCACAGGATCCTTTGTCCTGGTTTTTGTGCTCAGCATTGCCGCCATAATAATTCCCATGAAATTTGGGGAAAAAAGGCTGTCGGAACTCCAGGGATAGCATTGATGTCTCGAATCTGAGGCATCCTCGACTTTTGCTCAATTAGGGTAAAGGATGAGGCATCCTGCCGAAAAGGGCGAGGGGTATTGATGCAGCGGAAAATTCGGGGAGAATGCGGCCAATAATTGATTTTTTTTGAGAATTCATCAAGATAGACATTGTCAAAAATGAATTATGTTTTATTATATTGCTTGTTGATTCAAAATTGAAGATTCCCGCAGCCCCGTTGAAACGGGATTTATGCCCCGGTTAAACAGAATAGACCGATAGGTTTCACCCTGGTACGATAGTAAACTACCTGCGGGGCGGGCGGGGTTAACTTCGCTTCAACCCCGATTAACGGGATCTTCGACAAGCTTGCGGGGGAACGAGAACGCTGTTGCAGTTCGAAAAAAACGATTATTTGCAACACGATCATGTAGATACAGATTTTAAATAAAAGTGGCGATAGGAGAACCAATGGCTGAAACCGACAAAGATGACCTTATCAGCATAATTGATGAAAATGAAAAGGATGCACCGATACCGAATACGCTTCCTTTGATATCGGTAAGAGACATCGTAATTTTTACGGATATGCTTCTTCCGCTTTTTATCGGGCGCGAAAAATCGATCCGCGCCGCTGAGGAGGCGGTGGAGAAAGACGGATATCTGTTTTTAGCTGCACAAAAAGATCCGAACATCGAAAATCCGAATCCTGATCAGATTTATACAGTGGGTACCGTGAGCCGGATTTTGAGGATGCTCAAACTTCCGGATGGACACGTAAAGTCCCTTGTACAGGGGATTGCCAAGGCACGGATCGTTAAATACGTTTCAAAAAAATCTTTATACCGTGTAAAAATAGAGATTATTCCGGACACGCCGTTTGAGAAGATCGATCTGGGGATTGAGGCGCTGATGCGGAATGTCCGAGAACACTCCGAAAAGATTTTGGCATTGCGTGGTGAAATGAACAATGATGTCAGCGTCATTCTTGAAAATATCGATGACCCCGGAAAACTTGCTGACCTCGTGGCTTCAAATCTTAAATTAAAAATCGATGAATCTCAAAATTTGCTCGAATTGATCGATCCCATGGAACGGTTAAAAAAAGTCAACGATCTGCTGTCCCGGGAGGTTGAATTATCTTCCATGCAGGCGAAGATCCAATCTGATGTGAAAGATGAAATTTCCAAGAGTCAGCGAGACTATTATTTAAGAGAACAGGTCAGAATGATCCACAGGGAACTTGGCGAAAGCGATGACAGGGCAAAAGAGATTCAGGATTATAAAAGAAAAATAAAAAACGCCAAGATGCCGAAAATCGCGAGTAAAGAGGCTTTAAAGCAGGTGAAACGCATCGAACAGATGCACCCTGACGCTGCTGAAGCCTCGGTTGTGCGGACATATCTGGACTGGCTGGTCGATATGCCATGGAGCAAAACCAGCAAAGATGTCATTGATATCAAGAATGCCAAATCGATTCTCGATAGAGACCATTTTGGGATAAACAACATTAAAGATCGTATACTTGAACATCTCAGCGTACGTAAGCTTAATCCTAAAATGAAGGGCCCGATTCTTTGTTTCGTAGGCCCGCCCGGTGTGGGGAAAACCTCCCTTGGCCAGGCCATTGCAAGCGCCTTGAACCGTAAATTCATCCGTATTTCTCTGGGTGGCATCCGGGATGAAGCCGAAATCAGAGGGCATCGTCGCACCTATATCGGTGCATTGCCGGGGCGGATACTGCAGGGGATGAAACAGAGCGGTACAAACAATCCTGTTTTCTTGATGGATGAAATTGACAAGCTTGGATCCGATTTTAGAGGGGATCCTTCGTCAGCGCTTTTAGAAGCTCTTGATCCTGAACAGAACTCAACTTTTAGCGACCACTATATTAATTTACCCTTTGATCTTTCAAAGGTCATGTTTATCCTCACAGCCAACCTGACCGATACCATCCCGTCAGCGCTTCTTGACCGGATGGAGGTCATTACACTGTCCGGATATACAGAAGAAGAAAAAAAGACCATTGCCCGGCGACACCTAATACCGCGCCAGATAAAGGCGAACGGTTTGAAGAAAAAAACATTGTCCATCAGTATGGGTGCACTGGTTAAGGTCATATCAGAATACACATCCGAAGCCGGTTTAAGGAACCTTGAACGTGAACTCGGTTCACTGTGTCGGAAAGTCGCGCGTAGAATTGCCGAAGGCGAAAAAGGACCCTTTAAAATCACAAAAAACAACCTGGAAAAATACCTGGGTGTCCCGAAATATTTTCCTGAATTGGACCAGGAAAATAGCCAGGTGGGTCTATCTACCGGTCTGGCTTGGACACAAGCTGGTGGTGAGGTTCTGTATGTGGAGGCATCGTTGATCGGCGGGAAAGGGGAGTTGATCATAACCGGCCAAATCGGAGATGTTATGCAGGAGTCCGCCCGGGCGGCTCTGAGTTATGCCCGTGCGAACCTTCGCAGTTTGGGCGTCAAAGAAAACATTTTTGAAAATAAGGATATACATATTCACGTCCCGGCAGGCGCAATTCCCAAAGACGGACCGTCTGCCGGTACTGCAATGGCCACAGCCCTTATCTCTGCGTTGACAAATAAACCGGTAAATCGAGATGTTGCCATGACCGGTGAAATCACGCTAAGGGGCAGGGTTCTTCCTATCGGCGGTTTGAAAGAAAAAGCTTTAGGGGCCCTGAGGGCCGGAATCCGCACCATCATCATTCCTGAAAAGAACAAAAAAGATTTGAAGGAGATTCCCTTGAACGTAAAGCGCAAGATCGACTTTGTTCCAGTTAAAAATATGGATGAAGTTCTTTCCCTTGCCATGGACGGTAAAGTTATGGACGACCGGTGATATGATAATCCTCGCTGTCGATACAGCTACCACAAGCTGCAGTGTTGCCATTATAGATAAAAAGTGCGTGTTGGCGGAAGTTACACTGCTCAGAGAGGAGACCCATACAAAACATTTAATGGATATGATCCATACGGCCATCGGTTTTTCAGGACTTAAACTTTCTGATTTGGGTGGTTTTGCCGTTGTCAGAGGGCCCGGATCTTTTACCGGTCTGCGTATCGGGATAACGACCGTTAAGGGGCTTGCGGCGGGATTAAAAAAGCCGCTGGTGGGCATTTCGAGCCTTGAAGCACTTGCAATGCAGGCATCTCATTCGCCATATTTGATCTGTCCGCTTTTAGACGCTCGCCGAGGGGAAGTCTATGTTTCCAGATACAGGTTGATAGCGGGCCGTTTAAATGAGGAGGCGGAGGCGCAAGTCTGTGCCCCTGAAAATGCGATACGCGACATTAACGAGGCATGTATTTTTGTGGGCAATGGCGCCTTACTTTATCAGAAGATGTTATCGGACATGATGGGTGACTCGGCATTTTTTGTACCGATGCCCCAAAATACAATCAAAGCTTCAACCGTAGCCTTTCTTAGCTTGAATAAATTTCAAAATAAAGATACGGACGATATCGATAGGTTTATACCCCATTATATCCGAAAATCCGATGCAGAACTGAACTTGGTAAATACATAGAACGTCATTTCCGCACGTCAATCCCCAAAATGTACATAAAATTTACTATAACCCAAATTGAGCGTTTCAAATAGTGACAGGAATATAAAAAATTAATAATTATAGATAAATATACATCCAATGATAATTGCACAACAGCGCGAGTGAGACGAGCAGGGAAAAACAATCATCATTGAGGTTATTATTGACAATTTAAGATCGATTTTGATATAAAATTAAGTTTAGGATTTTTATAATCATAGAACCCTAAACAGTTTATATATTTATTTTTTGATTTTCTCAATTTTGATGGTCTCGTAAAAAGTCCGTTTTGCTCGCTCAGTGACCATTTGGGGGCGTTTCAAGCGGTGCCGCTAAATTTCAAGAATTCGTCGCAAGCGCCTCAAACAGCTTGAAATTTTTAATGCATCACCGCTTGAAACACTGGATCCCCAAATGATCAGATATCGCTCACAAAAGACTTTTTACGCGTTTGTCAACTTCAAATAACGAAAAAATAGAGATTGATTAAAAGGTCGTTGTGAAGACAGAGATACTTTACGGGATTCATCCTGTTTCTGAAGCCCTAAAGGCGGGCCGGCGGGATATTTTTACAATATATATCGCCAAAGAAAACATCTCAAAACGGCTTGAGAAGGTTTTAGCTCTTGCTGAATCCTTAAAAATACCCATTGAAAGGCCAAATTCTTTACACTTAAAAAATCTGTCCGGAACAGCTCACCACCAGGGAGTCGGGGCCAAGGCCGAACCCTATCCTCTGGTAAAATTTTCAGAACTGTTAGACGGAATCCGAGGCGCCAAGTCAAACCCTTGTATACTGCTGCTCGATAATATTATGGATCCTCGCAACCTCGGTGCGTTGATTAGAACAGCCCTCTGTATCGACACAGACGCTGTGATTATTCCTAAGGATCGATCTGCCCGTCCCACACCCATGGTGTCCAAAGCATCGGCAGGTGCTTTGGAGCACATTCGGCTTGTCCGCGTAACAAACATGACAAACACAATTAAGGCCCTGAAGAAAAGCGGCTTGTGGGTTGCCGGTATGGATAAAACCTCAGACAAATCCATTTTTTATAATGACTTGACCGTTCCGGTTGCAATTGTTGTCGGCGGGGAGGAAAGCGGGATACGACCCTTGGTAAAAAAACATTGCGATTTTTTGATGTCCATTCCCCAAACCGGACCTGTAGATTCCCTGAATGCATCCGTAGCAGGTGCGGTTGTTATGTATGAGGTTTTCAGACAGCGACGATTATCCGTATGATAAATAAACCCTTGCTTGACGACGTGTTGAACCGTGTGGGCGGTGCTCTGAAAGAGGCGCTTTTTCCAACACAATGCCTGGTGTGCGGATCTTTTTTTCATGCGGGTATGCCGCAATGTACAAATTTAAAAACCCTTTTACGGCGCTTAAAAGGCTTAGATCCAGACACTTGGGTTCCGGCGATATTGATTCACAAAAACTTTGTGTCGGACGAACAATCTAATAATCATCAAGGCAACTTTCAAAAAATTTTTATGACACTTATGGCACCATTTTTATGCACCCCCTGTTCGGCCACATTTTTGCCGGTTGAATCTCCGATATGCTCAAAATGCGGCATTGTATTTAAAAGCAGACACGGGGAAGATCGTGTCTGCGGTGATTGTATCAAAGCGCCTAAAAACTACGGGATGGCACGATCAGCGGGCATTTATGACCAGGCACTTATGTCGGCGATCCACTGCTTAAAATATAAAGGAAAAATTCAGTTGACTCGACCGCTTGGGGTCCTTCTATTTAAGGCATTTAGCCGATATTGGGACAAAAAGCGTATCGACATTATTGTCCCGGTGCCCCTCCATGAAAAAAAGCTCAGAATTCGAGGTTTTAACCCGTCATTTCTTCTGGTGAGGAACTGGCCCCGTATTTTTGAAATGTTAGATGGGCATTTACCGGTTATACCTGTAGATAGAGATATACTTGCCAGAAAAAAATGGACAGCGCCACAAACCGGTTTGGGACGTAAGGAACGATTGCAGAACATTAAGAATGCTTTTGTCATGAAGGATACATCCAAGATCGAAGGAAAAAAAATACTGCTTGTGGATGATGTTTATACCACCGGAGCAACTGCCAATGAATGTGCAAAAGTGCTATTAAAGGGGGGGAGCAAGCAAGTCGATGTTCTTACGCTGGCCCGAGCTATGTAATTGAAGATTATTCATGATGGGAAGTATCGTAAACAGTCAAAAAACAACTTTTTTCAATCATCAATCTTAAATATTAGTTGATGGAAATATGAGATCTAAAATATTAAAATTAACCGATTTGATTCAAATGGTAAAGGATCTGCGTAAATCCGGAAAACAGATTGTTTTTACAAACGGGTGCTTTGATATTCTTCATGTGGGGCATGTACGTTATCTTGCCGCTGCCAGGTCTGAAGGGGATGTGCTGGTGGTGGGTCTAAATTCTGACGCGTCCGTGAAGTCGATAAAACCTGACGACAGGCCAATCGTGACTCAGGCGCAACGGGCTGAAGTCTTGGCCGGTTTAACGTTTGTTGACTTTATAACGATTTTTGATGAATCTGATCCGTTGGCACTCATAAGTGCCATTAAACCCGATATTCTGGTAAAGGGCGCCGACTGGAAGGAAAAAGAAATTGTCGGAGCTGATGTTGTAAAGGCATGTGGCGGTAAGGTGGTTCGAGTTGAAGTTGTCCCCGGTATTTCAACTTCCCGGATAATACGGCGGATCATAAAGCGTTATCAGAAAGAAGATGGGGATTAGATTCTTGGAAGCCATTTCAATACCTTCCGGTGAGTGATTTTCGAGTCTTTTGCCGAAAGCCTTTGGCGAAGCTGCGGGTTCATCCCGCTTTAGCGGGATAAACTTCGCGAGCTTAGGGCTTTACAAAAGGATCGAACCAACGAATGGGAGGTTTTGAAACCGCTTCTAATAAGAAATTCGGGGTAGGGGACTTTTGGCGTGATCGTAAAGCGGAAAAATGGGGTTTCATTTTTAGAGTTTCGGAAATTTTCGAGGTTTTCGGGTATCCGACATGGAATTTTTACTCGGAATAGCGGCATAAGCATCGGACCTTACCGAAGCCTGAATGTCAGTTTCGGTGTCGGCGACAAGGACCGGAATGTCATCGCAAACCGAAAAATTATCTCTCAATGCATCCATGAAAAAGATCTTGTCTTTTTAAACCAGGTTCACGGAAACCGAACCATTGTATTTCCAAAAAATCGGTGTTCTTATAAGGTGTTTGATACTGCTTCCGTCTTTGACGGTGAATGTTCGGAAATTTTGCATAATCCAATCGACAATTTTCATCCAGAATTTGAACGAAGACTTGAAGGGGATGCAATGGTAACGAATATTCCCCAAAAAATCCTTGTCATGCAAGTGGCGGACTGTCAATCTGTTTTAATCTGCGATCCGGTTCAGCAAGTGGTGGCAAATGTTCACTCCGGATGGCGTGGGAGTATAAACAATATTATCGGCCATACATTACAGGTGATGGAAAAGAGTTTCGGATGCCGTGTTCATGATATTGTGGCGGGTGTTGGTCCGTCTCTCGGACCCTGTTGCGCGGAATTTGTCAATTACGAAAAAGAGATTCCAAAGGTGTATTGGAAATATAGGGACCATAACAACCATTTTGATTTCTGGTCGATCAGTTGCGATCAATTAAGTGAAGCAGGGGTCCCGACTGAAAACGTGGAGTTAAGCCGTTTGTGCACTAAATGTGACTCAAAACGCTTTTTTTCCTATCGCAAAGAGGGGACGACCGGGAGATTTGCAGCATTAATCGGTCTTAAATAGAGACCTTTGAAACATTCCCCTTTTAGCCCGATTTCAGTGTCGGAAGGTACATCCCGCAATGGGGTGGCCCAAATTTTATTCCTTGAACTACTTGCATTTTATGAGATTGTCTGTCACAAAAGAAACCCATTGTTTTTTATATTGGAATCTGTTTTTTTACGAGTTTTTAACCACGAGTTTTATCCGCTTCGGGCGAGATTGCACGGTTTGAAAAAAAGGGTTATCCAGGATCGGTTTAAAAAGAAAACATGCCGACCCTCGAAATAGCCGGCACCTCAATAGGAGAATATGCATCAAGAAAAAGCTAAGGTTCTTTGGAACCGTAAAGTGGGACCGGAATATTTTCGAATCGGTTTAACCTGTGATGGTGGATATTCAAACGCAAGGCCTGGCCAATTCATCATGCTACGCTTTCCAGGCCGAATTACCCCTTTTTTACGTCGGCCCTTTTCCATTCATCAGCGTATTCAGGCCGATGGCCGCACAATTGGGATCGAACTCCTGTATAAGGTGGTGGGAGCGGGTACAAAGATGCTCTCTGAGATCCAAACGGATGACGTTATAGATATTCTCGGTCCCCTGGGCAATGGTTTCTTCATTTCTAATGCGTATAAAAATATTTATATTGTCGCGGGCGGAATTGGGGTTGCCCCGATGGTTTTTCTGGCTTCATATTTAGCGGAAAGGGGTTTTAATCCGTCACGATGTACGGTATTTTTGGGTGGAAGATCAACGGATGACCTGTTGTGCAGGGATGATTTTTTACGCATCGGCATGAAACTGCATATTACCACAGATGACGGCAGTGCCGGGGACCAGTGTTTTGTAACGCATCCTCTGGAAACTGAATCTGAGAAGCTTCGGCCGGATATTGTTTATGCCTGCGGACCTCTGGAAATGTTAAAATGTGTGCTCGGAATCGCTGAAAAGTATGCGGTGCCGTGTCAAATTTCCATCGAAACAATGATGGCTTGCGGCATAGGCGCCTGCCTGGGGTGTGCAGTTGAAAGAAAAGGCGCATCAGACAATTACATGCATGCTTGTATGGATGGGCCGGTCTTTGATGCGGATATGATAAAAATTTAACGAAACCGGCATACGGTATTTCAAAAATCGATATTTTTGCATTGACTTGAGGAAATCCATATGTTAGAGGCACAACGTCTTTAGGTGTTCCATTTTGTGATGGAGCCATCCTTGTTTCACAAGGCGTTCTTTTTCATGAAAAAGAAAACCATACGTTCCATAAAGGAACTGGCATACTTTAGTAGTATCGGCTTATCGGTAGCGCTTTCCATATTTATCGGGCTGGGTATTGGGGTGTACCTTGACAGACGGGTATTTAACTCAACACCGTGGTTTACACTTATTTTCCTCGGACTTGGGATCGTCGCGGGATATAGAAATATCGGCATTGCAATTAAAAAAAGCAGAAAACTATAACAGGATGTAATCAGCGTGGAAATTCAGCAGCGTCTTTTAAAATTCATTACCCGTGCGAACTGGATACTGTTTTCTTTTGCAAGCATCATCGGGCTTATACTTTTACCGCCTCATTTTACCCGGGGAATTATTTTTGGGGGCCTGATCGTTACCGTCAACTTCCATCTGCTGTATCGGACGCTTAAAAAAGCGTTTAGACCGTCCCGCCTATCTTCTCACCGAGTTGTTTTGGCCAAATATTATGTTCGCTTCATTGTCAGCGGCTTAATTATATTTGTCCTCATATCAGGGCACTATGTTGATCCATTGGGTCTTTTTATCGGTCTTTCGGTTGTGGTTGGGAGTATTATGCTCGCGACCATGCGTGAATTAACCAAATATATTTTAAAGGAGGCGGTATAAGGTGGAACATCCCTATCTCTTTTTTGTAAAGCTGTTTGAAATGGTCGGCCTTGGACACTTTGCCCAGAACTACCCATATATTATCTATAGTTGGGTGGTGATGATTCTGCTGGTTTTGCTCGGAATCATCGGGACAAAGAGTATAAGTCTGGTTCCCTCAAAAATACAAAATGTTTTGGAGATCATTATATCAGGACTCGAAGAATTCACGATTGATATAACGGGTGAAGAAGGCCGATGGCTCTTTCCCATTCTCGCAACGGTTTTTATTTATATTTTTGCCTGTAATTTAATAGGACTTGTGCCTGGTTTTTTCCCTCCGACCGCCAATCTGAACACAACCCTTTCATGTGCACTTGTGATTGTTATTTTTACCCACGTTATCGGTGTTAAATATCATGGTGTTAAATATATCAAACACTTTGTAGGGCCGGTATGGTGGATGGTTCCTCTGATATTCCCCATTGAAATTATCGGCCATTTGGCACGCGTCCTGTCACTCACTTTCCGTCTTTTCGGAAACATGATGGGCCATGAACTCGTTTTGGGTATACTTTTCGCTCTGGCCGGACTCTTTTTTGCGCCGCTGCCAATAATGGCGCTGGGAATTTTTGTTGCCCTGGTCCAGGCTTTTGTATTCTATTTGCTTTCGGTCATGTATTTTACCGGTGCCTTAGAGCATGCCCACTAATTCAGAAGGTCAACGTAAAAAGAAATATAAAAGAAATACAAATTTGCTTTTTGTTTTTTAATGGGAAAATGGAAGAAGCAAAAAAACCTAATAAAAGGAGGTAGAGTAGATTATGGAAGCAGGAGCATTACAATTTTTCATCGCCTGTGTAACAGCAGCTGGTTTTGGAGTCGGGATTGCAGCCTTTGGTTGCGGTATCGGACAGGGTCTTGGAATAAAGGGCGCTGTTGAAGGTATTGCCAGGAATCCCGAATCATCGGGTAAGGTAACGGTTACCATGCTGATCGGTCTCGCCATGGTTGAATCGCTGTGTATTTATGCACTGGTTGTTGCGCTGATTCTTATCTACGCCCATCCCCAGGCAGCTGCGATTGCCGCATTGTTTGGCGCTGGTTAAGAACAAACACATTTATTGTAAAACAGGGCTGTGTCATTTAAGACGCAGCCCTGTTTTGTTTTAAACGGAATACACCGTTAATTATAAAACTTTGGCCAAGAACTGTCCGGTATAAGAACCTTTAAGATTTGCGATCTCTTCCGGTGTGCCACAGCCGACAACATAGCCCCCTTCATCACCGCCTTCAGGGCCAAGATCGATGATATGATCTGCGGTTTTGATAACATCCAAGTTATGTTCGATCACAATTACCGTATTACCCGCCTCCACAAGTCTTAACAGAACGTTGAGTAGTTTTCGAATGTCATCCATATGGAGTCCTGTGGTCGGTTCGTCAAGAATATAGACGGTTCTTCCCGTGGCCTTTTTGCCGAGTTCCCGCGACAGCTTGACCCGTTGTGCTTCTCCGCCGGATAGTGTTGTTGCGGGTTGACCGATATGGATGTATCCTAAGCCGACATCGATCAGGGTTCCCAATTTTTGACCGATATTGCGTACCCTTTCAAAAAAATTGAACGACTGATTTACGGTCATGTCGAGTATGTCTGCAATATTTTTCCCTTTATATTTGATTTCAAGGGTTTCACGGTTGTACCGTTTTCCTCGGCATACATCACAGGCAACATAAACGTCCGGCAGAAAATGCATCTCTATCTTTATAATGCCGTCTCCCCGGCAAGCTTCGCATCTTCCGCCCTTGACATTGAAACTGAATCGCCCGGGTCTATAACCCCTCATGCGCGCTTCAGGCGTTCTGGAAAAAAGTTCTCTGATATATGTAAAAACGCCGGTATATGTTCCGGGATTGGAACGGGGGGTTCTGCCGATGGGAGACTGATCGATATTGATGACTTTGTCGATATGCTCAAGGCCCATAACGCTGTTGTATGTGCCTGCCGGCATCCTGGCATGGTAGAGCTGCTGGGCAAGAACGCGGTAAAGGGTTTCCAGAACAAGGCTCGATTTCCCAGAGCCTGACACACCGGTAACACAGATAAAACAACCCACGGGGAATTCTACATCGATATTTTTTAGATTGTTTTGTGATGCGCCTTGGATAATAATTTTTCCCTTGTGATTGCGTCGTCGGTCAGATGGCACCGGGATACATTTTACCCCTGAAAGATACTGTCCGGTCAATGAGTTCTCCGCGTTCAAAAGTCCTTGGGGTTGTCCGGAATACACCACATATCCCCCTTTAATTCCTGCCCCGGGCCCCATATCGACCACATGATCAGACGAACGTATGGTCGCTTCATCATGTTCTACCACAAGAACCGTATTGCCAAGATCGCGCATTTGAAAAAGTGTTTCACGAAGCTGCTGATTGTCTCTCTGGTGCAGACCGATACTCGGCTCATCGAGAACATAGAGGACGCCGGTCAGCTTTGATCCGATCTGTGTCGCCAAACGAATTCTCTGGCTTTCTCCACCGGAGAGGGTATACGCAGATCGGTCTATGGTCAGGTAGGAAAGGCCCACATTTTCAAGAAAGCCGAGTCGTTCATTAATTTCTTTCAGAATCCTTGTTGCAACAATCCTTTTTCTGCCGGTCAGTTCCAGCTTTTTAAAAAAGGTACGGGCTTTTGCCACTGAAAGTTGAGTAATTTCGAATATGGTAAGACCGCCCACCCGGACAGACCTGCTCGCCCTGTTTAATTTGGCGCCCTGGCATTCAGGGCAGGGACGAAAATTCATATACTGTTTAATCTCTTCCCTGGACTGGTAGGATTCTGTTTCTAAATACCGTCGCTCCAATTTCGGAATGATACCTTCAAATGGTCTTTTATATGTAAAACGACGGTTATTGCGTTCAAAATAGAATGTAATCGTCTCATTTTCGGAGCCGAATAAGAGCGCATTTTTAAATCGTTCCGGAAGATCCTTGTAAGGCGTGTAAATATCAATACCATAGTGTGAAGTCAGTGCATCTAAAAATTCAATGAAGTGGACGGTATTTCTATTTGCCCACAGGGCAACTGCCCCTTCCCTTAGGGACAACTCCGGGTTGGGAATAACAAGATCAGGATCAAATTCAGTGGTTGATCCCAGACCGTCACATTTTGGGCAGGCGCCCTGGGGAGAGTTGAAAGAAAAACTTGCGGGGGTAAATTCCGGGTAGCTTATATCGCAAGTTATACATGCCGATTTTTCACTGAAAAGAACAGGTTCTTCGCCAAGAATATCCACTGTGACAAGACCATCTGACTGTGACATGGCAAGTTCCAGAGAATCCGCCAGCCGGTTTCTGATCTTTTCGTTTATAATCAGACGGTCCACAACCACATCGATGGTATGCTTTGTATTTTTGTTAAGCGAGCCGACCGCTTCGATCTCCAGAGTTTTTCCATCCACACGGACGCGGGAAAAGCCTTCCTTTTTAAGCTGTTTGAAAAGTTTATCATGGGTGCCTTTCTGGCCTGAGACAAGGGGCGCCAGAATCATAATCCTGGTATTTTCGCGCAACGACATGACCTTGTCGACAATCTGATCGAGTGTTTGAGCGGTAATCGGCTTTCCACATTCATAACAGTGGGGCGTGCCGGTTCTTGCGAAAAGAAGGCGGAGAAAGTCATAAATTTCCGTAACCGTACCTACCGTTGACCGGGGATTGTGGCTGGCTGTTTTCTGCTCAATTGCTATGGCGGGTGATAAGCCTTCGATGGTGTCAACATCCGGCTTTTCCATACGTTCGAGGAACTGACGTGCATAAGTGGAAAGGGATTCCACGTACCGTCGCTGTCCTTCAGCATAAAGCGTATCGAATGCAAGTGTCGATTTTCCCGATCCGGAGAGGCCGGTGACAACGATGAGTTTATTGCGAGGCAATTCAACATCGATGTTTTTCAGGTTATGCTGTCTTGCACCCCGAATGATTATTTTCTCAGTTTTCATTATCAATGTTTTCAAAAATCTAAAGAGTTACTGTTTTTTACTTGCGTAAGCAGCCTGTTGCACCGCCATGTTTATGGCCGCGATCAGGCTTCCCGGATCGGCAATGCCGGTACCGGCAATATCATAAGCGGTTCCGTGGTCAACAGAGGTTCTTATAATAGGAAGTCCGATGGTAACATTTACGCCGTTGTTAAAATGCATCATTTTGAAGGGTATCAGTCCCTGGTCGTGATACATGGATACGACAACATCATAACGTCCTTTTGCAGCGTGATAAAACAGCGTGTCCGGCGGTAGTGGTCCGACAACATCAACCCCTTCATTTCTGGCTTGGGCGATGGCCGGTGCGATGATATCCTTTTCCTCGTTTCCGAACATTCCGCCTTCACCTGCATGGGGATTCAGACCCGCAACCGCAATCCGAGGGGTTTTAAATCCGAATCGTTCCTGCAGGGTCTGCCAGGTCAGTTTTATGATCCGCAGAATTTTTTGTTTCGAAAGTATTGACGGAACATCCCTTAATGGAACATGGATGGTTGCGAGGACAACACGAAGCCTGTCTCCGGCAAACATCATGGCATAATTGTCGGATTTTGTTCGTTCAGCCAGAAGTTCAGTATGTCCGTTGTAGGGAAATCCGGCAAGCTGCATCGCTGTCTTATTTATGGGACAGGTCACCATTGCTGCGATACGTCTTTGAATTGCCAAATCAGAGGCGACCTGTATATAGTGGATCATTGCCCTCCCCGTCTGAACAGTGGGTTTGCCCCAGGATGTTTTATCCGGATCGATTTCTGAAAGGTTGAGTACATCTACCGACCCAAATTTATATGTGCCGCTGTCCGGATCTTTGACGGATTTGATATGTAGGTTGCTCTGTGTACATTGTTTTGCAGCAGTCAGAATTCGAAGATCCCCAAGAACAAGCGGCTTACAGACTTCATAAATTGCAGGGTTGCAAAGGGATAAAAAAATAATCTCCGGACCGAGCCCAACAGGGTCACCCATGGTAATTCCGATAATCGGACGGGAATCGAACATTGCTATAACCCCTCAAAAAGTGAAATAACAAAAAGAATAATTATACTACAGATTATAAAAAATATATCAAACAAATTCCCAAGAAATTTGGGATCAATGTTCTCAATGAAGTCGGTGATGTTAAAAAATAAGGTGAAAAATTATTTAAAAAAGGGAGAAAATAGAAGAAAAAGGGAGATTATCCAAATAAGCTTAATTGTGTATATTCTGTTGATAACTGTGGATATGCTTAAAATGCTTATAAAAAATGACCGTTAAAAAAGATTATATGTAAAAGCGTTTGGCAGAAGACTGTAAAATTAAAACAATAAAATCAAATGGATAAAAATTGTTAATAACTTGTTGGCAAATAAATAATAAACGGGGTCTATCGGATTTGACATGAAGGGGATGATACTTTAAGTTAACGACAACTTACTCGGTGGCTCCTTGGTAATCTTAAATAATGCCCCCAAACAGATTAATATCCTAATTTTATCAACAGTTTTACCCTTAAACAACACGTTCATCCTATTTACATAACTAAGAATATATACCAGTATGAAAAAAATCTGGGAAGAGATAAAAACTGCGATCAAATTACGTGTCCCCAGCCACTCTTTCAGGATGTGGATCGAGCCGTTGAGACTCAGCAAGTGCGATGAAGACTGTGTTTTTCTTTCTTGCCCCAACTTTTTTTCCAAAAAACGGGTTCTTGATCAATATAGAGATATCATCGAATCTGAATTAAGAAAAGCCACGGGAAAAGCATGCCGCTTTATCGTGAAGGCTCCGGAATCGAAGGTCAGCTCGAGTAAAGAATTAGATGAGAACCCGCAACTGCCGCTTCTTCAGATGAATGTATATCCGCAAAACGGACGGTTTTTGCGAAAGGATTTTACCTTCGATCAATTCGTGGTGGGCGGCAACAATGACTTTGCTTACTCAGCAGCACTCTCGCTGGCTTCTCGAAAAAATTCTCACCAGAATTCTTTGTTCTTATTGTCGAGAACCGGAATGGGAAAAAGCCATCTTTCACAAGCCGTAGGACACTACATCCTATCCGAGCATCCCAGAGATCGTGTCTATTATACAACGGCAGAGAACTTTAGTAATGAAATGGTCAATGCGTATCGAAATAATTCCATTGATGTCTTCAAAGGAAAATATAGGAATCAATGTGATGTATTACTTCTTGAAGACGTTCACTATCTGACCGGCAAGGAACGAACACAGATCGAGCTTGCGTTGACACTCGACACCCTTTTTGAATCCAGCAAAAAAATCATTTTTACCAGTTGTTACCTCCCTTCGGACATTCCGAAACTCAACGACGAACTGAGATCACGTCTTTCGTGCGCCCTTATTTCAAACATTGATCCGCCGGAATTCAGAACAAGGGTCAGGATACTGCAGAAAAAGGCAAAGCATAACGGGTGTAAAATTCCCGAAAACGTCATCCATTACTTGGCCAGTGAACTTACAGAGGATGTGAGACAACTCGAAAGCGGCCTCATTGGAGTGACAGCGAAATCATCTCTTTTAGGAACATCGATTGATCTTGGACTCGCTGAAAGTGTTGTCAAGAATATCGTACGCAGACGAAAGAATATTACCGTAGATGTTATTAAGAAACTGGTTTGTAAACATTATCGTATTTCCGTCAAAGAGATTGTTTCAAGTTCTCGCAAGCAATCGATTGTTCGACCGAGACAGATCGCTATTTATTTGTCGCGCAGATATACCGATGCCCCCCTCCAGGCACTCGGAAAATGTTTCAACAGATACCATGCCACCGCCCTCTATTCCATCGGCGTTGTTGAGCGGGAATTAAAAGAGAATGGCGCTATGCAGAAGCAGGTGGAATTTCTCTGCCAAAAACTCGAAACCGGCAAATTCTAACACTCCGACATCATATATGGAATCGCGAAGCGATGGTATAACTTGATAGTATAGGAATTTCCTTTTTTGGACACAGATGAACACAGATTATCAAGATTCTTAAATTAAAAAATAATATTATTATCTGTGAATACCTGCCCGCTTGTGCCTCGCATGGCAGGCGGGTCTGCGAAAATCTGTGTCCTATTTAACTTGACGACAAGCATTTGCCAACGGATGGCGTAAAATGGCCCTTACGGGTACGACGTTCAGAAAACTCCAAGATATCGTGGGAAACGCTTATTGCAGCAGGAAAAAAGAGGATCTTGTCTGCTATGCCTACGATGCAACCGCCGCCAATTATCTACCTGATGCTGTTTTATTCCCGGGAAATACCCAGGAAATATCTGCCATTATAAACCTCGCCAATAAAGACGGTTTCTTTGTAATCCCCCGCGGTTCTGGTTCTGGGATGACTGGGGGATCACTTGCCGTCCAAGGAGGCGTGATCCTTGTCATGAGCCGCTTCAACCGTATTCTTGAAATTGACAAGGATAATCTCATCGCCCATGCAGAGCCCGGTGTTGTGACAGCCCGTTTTCATCAGGCCGTTGAAAAAGAAGGACTGTTTTATCCTCCGGATCCGTCAAGTTCCGAATTTTCTACCCTGGGCGGAAACTTGGCCGAGTGTGCAGGGGGCCCCAGAGCGGTTAAATATGGTGTTACCCGAGATTATGTTTTGGGCCTTGAAGCTGTCCTCCCAACCGGCGAGATCATACATGTCGGTGTTCGGACCGCTAAAGGGGTGGTTGGGTATGATCTGACGCGTCTACTGGTTGGATCCGAAGGGACCCTTGGTATCATTACCCGGATAACTGTCAGACTCCTGCCCCTTCCTGAAGCGATACGCGCAATGACGGCCGTTTTCGACAGCCTGGAAAAGGCCGCGGAAACAGTTTCTGAAATCATTGCCCAAGGCATCATACCGCGAACCCTTGAATTTATGGACAATGCTTCAATTCGGTGTGTTGAAAGCCATCTTAAGATGGCTTTGCCAGTTGAAGCCGGAGCTTTACTGCTGATAGAGGTGGACGGGAAATTCGAAGCGGTGGACATCCTCATCAAACAATTAGAAACGGTGTGCATATCCCGGGGCGCAAAGCACATCAAGTTCGCCGAGACGAAATCGGAGATTGCAAATCTTTGGAAAGCTAGAAAGGCCATTTCTCCGGCTCTGTTCCAATATGGCCCGGATAAGATTAATGAAGATATTGTTGTCCCGAGAAGCAGGATTCCTGACATGGTCAGAAGGATAGATGCTTTAAAAGAAAAAACCGGACTTACCATGGTAAGCTTTGGACATGCCGGTGACGGAAACATCCATTTTAATATAATGCTCGACAAGAAGAATCAGGATGATCTGAAAAAAGCCGAAGCTGCGATAGACACTCTGTTTGAGTATACCCTCGAACTTGGCGGGACAATTTCCGGGGAGCACGGTGTTGGCATAACCAAAGCCCCCTACATCACCAAGGAGATCGGTCCTGTTGAACTTAAACTGATGAAGAAGATAAAAAATATTTTTGATCCAAATGGGATATTAAATCCTGGAAAGATCTTTCCAGATTGACAAAGAGAATTATGGGAATCGTTAACGTCTAAATTTTCGTTACATAATTATGATTACTGAATTTTGATAAACATATCGTTATAAGATATAAGATCTTCCAAAAACTCCATTTGAGTATTTTTCTCACTATCTATAGCGCAACGCAGGCTTAAGGCACAAAGCTTTCTGCAGATCGGATCCTGGTTATTAAAATTGCCCAGACATCCAAGATGGTCATCAAGAAAAAGCTGATTCATAGACTCCTTTTTCATACCGTATCCTTTATCTCCAGCAATAAAAGCATTTCTTTGTGAATTTTGCCGTTGGTTGCTAGAATCTCCTTTTTATCAATAGCATATGGTTTGTTTGAAAAATCCGTCACAACCGCCCCTGCTTCTCTGGCTATCAGCTCTCCTGCTGCCGTATCCCATGGCTTTAAGTTCTGCTCCCAGAATCCATCAAACCGTCCGCAGGCCAAAAAGCAAAGGTCAATCGCCGCCGAACCGAGCCTTCGCACCCCCTGGGAGGCTTTCAGGCAGTTCGAAAAACGCGTCAGCAAGGGATCAAAGACGTCTTTCAAGTTATAAGGAAAACCGGTGACCAGTAAACTTTCAGAAACAGACGGAGAATTCGAGACCCTAATCGGACGACTATTTAGTGATGCCCCTTTTCCTTTTACTGCGGTAAAAAGTTCTCTGGTCTCCGGGTTCAAAACTACGCCGAAAACTGTCTGATCGTTTAAAGCAAAGGCGATGGAAACCGAGAAAATACCGAGCTGATGTGAAAAGTTCGTCGTGCCGTCTAAAGGGTCGATAATCCACTTGTGGCCGAATTCACCTCTGTTCAACCCGCTTTCTTCAGCCAGAATCGTATGATTAGGGAATGCTTTTTGAATGGTGTCAATGATAACTCTCTCAGATCCGGTATCAGCCTCTGTTACAAGATCAATGTCCCCTTTTTTATCGATTCTGGATATCCTGCCGTAGTGAGATCGAAGGACCCTTCCGGCTTTATAAGCAGCTGCGATACCGACTCTTTTTATCAGTTCCAGATCCATAAGGAATACACATTTATATTTATTTTTTTGTCAATGTCAACCACAAATTATTTGCCATGGAATATTAACCTAATGTTGCAAAAGTCGAAGATGCTGCAGATCCAAGCTCGCCCGCCAGCCAAGTAAGGCGAGGCGGCCTGGGGCGCCGAAGGTGAAACCGTAGTAATTTACTGCGAACCTTCGGCAACACTGGAGATGCGGCATCCTCGGCTTTCCCATTGGGCAAATAACATGGCTATTTTCACTATTTTCATGATGTCACTCGGGGTCAATTCCATCAAAGCAGAGAAAAAGTCTGGAAATGATGACCATTATAGTC
Organism: Desulfobacterales bacterium; assembly: GCA_035529735.1. Taxonomy (GTDB): domain Bacteria; phylum Desulfobacterota; class Desulfobacteria; order Desulfobacterales; family UBA11574; genus JAAXQD01. The sequence continues at coordinate 31,999 of DATKWE010000034.1, forward strand.
GTTAAACTCATTTTGCCATGTTTTTTGTGCAACTATAGGGTTTGTTGAACTGCTACAGCTCGCCCAGTTGAATTTCGGGGATTCAACTGGCTTGCGGGGAATGCAGGGAGCTTCAATTCATAAAAAGTCTCATGTTCAATTCTGTGCTGCCGTGCGATCTTTCAGATGATCTATCGAAGTTTTCATCTTTTTGATGAGCGGCATTAAGGTCGATTTGTTTTTGGCTGAGATCGCTGTTCCGCCAAGACTCCTACTCAGGGATTCAACCGTGGTTTTATCGATGAGATCCTTTTTGTTCAGAACACGAATTAAGGGAATACCATCTAAATTAAGATCGGAAAGTATTTTTTCAACAGATTTGATCTGGTCTTTAAAACGAGGATTGCTGATGTCTATCACATGCAGAAGCAGATCCGCACTTTCAAGTTCTTCAAGGGTTGCGCGAAAGGCAACCATAAGGTCTTTGGGAAGATTTTTTATAAACCCCACCGTATCCGTAATTATGACTTCAATATCTTTCGGAAACTTAAGACGTCTGCTCGAAGGATCTAGCGTTGCAAAGAGCCGACTCTCTGCCCGTACACGACTCTTTGTAAGTGTGTTGAGTAGGGTGGATTTCCCGGCATTCGTGTAGCCGATAATGGAGATAACCGTAAGGTCCTTTTTTTTACGTTTAGACTTCTGCTGCTTCCGCTGTTTCCGTACCAGCAATAGTTCATTTTCCACCCGTCTGATTCGGTCACGAACGCGCCTTCGATTGATCTCCAGTTTAGTTTCCCCCGGTCCGCGGCCCCCGATACCGCCGGTTAGACGCGACATGGCCGTATTTTTGGTGACGAGGCGTGGAAGTAGATATTTAAGTTGTGCAAGCTCGACCTGAAGCTTTCCCTCCTTTGTTTGGGCGCGTTGAGCAAAAATGTCGAGTATCAACTGGGTCCGATCGATGACCTTTAGATCGATCTGATCCGTAATCGACCCTATTTGTGAAGGGTTTAGTTCCTGATCGAAGATGATCAACGTTACCCCTTTCTGAAGTGCAATAATGATCAAATCCTGGAGCTTGCCAGGACCCAAAAGGAATTTCGAATTTATTATGCGGCGTTGTTGAAGAATCTTTCCGGCGATTTCGGTATCGCTGGATAAAGCCAGTTCTTCCAGCTCTTCCAAGGAGTCCATCGCCGTTTTTCTGGAGGACGTGGTAACACTAACAAGGAGCGCGCGTTCTTTTCCCGTATCTGCTTCATACAAAGACGTTAAATGGGTCAGTTCCGCCTCAAGGGAGTGGATTAAATCGAGACATCCGATATCGAGTTCATTGGGATTTAAAGGCTTAAGAAGCTGGAACGGTTTTCCATATGAACTTGTCGGCAAGATATATCCCACATGGACCCTATGAAGATAGCCGGTCTTAGTTATCGTTATTGCGGCCATAATGTCGAGCCTCAAAAGGGCAAGGTCGGTGAGGTCGTCTTTTGTTAATGGTTCATTGTTAAGGTGGGTATGTATGCATCTTAACCCTTTTAGGCGGCCCGGAGCTGTACGGTATTCGCTGGTGTCCGGAATCACGATTCTCTGATGATCTCCCACAATAACGTAGGCGATCTTTCCCTGACGGTTAATCAGAAGGCCGATCTGGCGGCGTATATCACGGGAGAGCCTGCTGATATCGCGAGCAAGTTCAAAGGTAATGAGGAATTGGGGGGGAAGGCGGCGGCGGTAAAGATTTTCAAGCCCGCGGATCTGACTGGCCTTAAGCCCGCCGGTATTCCCAAAAAGCCTTTTCATATTAATTGATCAGTTAAAACATTAACTCTGGTAGTAGTTCAATAAAAATGCCTAAGCGTTCACGTATTTTTTTAAAATCCCAAATCTCAAGCATCAAATTCCAAACAAATCTCAAATTCCAAACACCAATGACCTAAACTGTTTCGATCTTTCCGGTATTGATGAAAATATCTTTTTCAATTCGTTTAACTTTCATAAAGATCATAAGGTTTGTAATTTTGAATTTCGGTCATTGTAATTTGTTTGTTATTTGGGATTTGTTATTTAGGATTTTTATTAACTCAACTACTTCGTGAACGGATACAAAACAAGCCACCACCTCTGGTTGTATACAATTGGATTCTTAATTATTCTCTGGCGCTATAATTTTCAAATCGAGTATACTTATCCAAAAATGTCAAAATTGCAAACCCTGTGGGTCCGTTTCTCTGTTTGGCCAGTATGATTTCTGCTTTGCCCTTATTGGGATTATTTTCATCCCTGTTGTATAATTCGTCCCTGTAAATAAAAGCAACGACGTCGGCATCCTGCTCTAGAGCTCCGGACTCCCTTAAGTCTGCAAGCTGCGGCCGTTTATCACCCCGTTCTTCCAGTTTTCTGTTCAACTGTGAAAGTGCCAAAACAGGAACAGCGATCTCTTTGGCAAGGGCTTTTAAAGACCTCGAAATTTCCGCGATCTCAAGGTCTCGTCGTTCAGCTGAAGCACGTACTTTCATGAGCTGAATATAATCGATTATAATGAGGCCTACATTATGTTCCCTCTTTAAGCGACGCGATTTTGCTCTGATTTCCAGAACTGAAATGTTCGGTGAATCATCAATAAAGATGGGTGCTTGGGATAAAACTCCGGCGGCATCTGTAATTTTTATCCAGTCATCCTGGGTTATGAACCCCCTTCTCAAACGGGATGAATCGATCCTTGCTTCACTGCTGAGCATTCGAAATGATAGTTGTTCTTTGGACATTTCAAGAGAGAATATGGCAACGGCAGAATTATCGTCAACGGCTGCATTTTTTGCAATATTGAGCGCAAGGGCTGTTTTTCCCATACCTGGACGGCCGGCAAGGATAATAAGGTCTGATTTCTGTAAGCCGGCAGTTAATTCATCAAGTTTGGTAAATCCTGTGGCGACACCGGTTACAAGTGCCTTGTTCCCCTGACGCTCTTCAAGGGAATCGATATTGTCCTCGATGATTTCACCGAGTGGAAAAAACGACGGTTTAATTTTATTGTCCGAGATTTCAAAAATGGCACTTTCAGCAAAATCGACGATATCGTCAACATCACCGTGATCCTCGAAACACCGTTTAGCGATTGAATTTGTTTTTACAATAAGACGCCTTAGACAGGCCTTGTCATGAACGATCTTGGCATAATGCTGTGCATTTACAGCAAAGGGAACCGTATCGACCAAATTCGCGAGGTATGTTGCCCCACCGATTTCCTCAAGCCAGCCTCGTTCCCTCAATATATTGGTGAGCGTTACCAGATCTACGGGTTCATTTTTCGAAAAGAGTTCGGATATGGCGGTAAAAATCTTCTGGTGGGAAGATCTATAAAAATCTGCAGGTGTTAGTTTTTCAAGGATATCGAGCAGGGCCTCATTATCTATCAGGATAGCGCTTAAAATAGATTCCTCGGCCTCGATACTCTGTGGCGGAACATGATAAAGGGAGGGGTCTTTTTCGATTTTCAGACGGCTATCGGCCATAAGCGTACTGTTTAATTAATCGGCTTAAACCACCACCTCAGGTGATGGTACCATTAAAGGTTCTACCCGTGCAGCAATTCTGCTTAAAAGTGCCTAACCCGGACAAGCCGGAAAAGTTTTTTATCACGAAAACACGAAAGTACGAAAAAAGATAATAATAAGATTTCGTGCTGTCCCTATTTCGTGTTTTCGTGATTGATTTTATTTTTTTGCCACAAAAAACACAAAATTTATCATTAAGGGACTAAAGTGATCTTAATCCGCCAAAGTACGGCGGCGGATAAAATGTTTAAAGTTACGTTGGAGTTATATTAAACAAGATTAAGTATAAAATAGCACGCTCTAATACAAAGTCAATTGTCAGATTGAGCTGATCAGTTAGCCAAGGGCGTTTACAGGATTTGAGCGGAGAGTGAGTATCAAATATAAATGATAGAATACCTTAACTTTAGCTCACTTTAGGCACGTCGAAATTTAGGCACAACAAGTCCCCTATTCAGGTACGATTTCAACGATAATTTCAGGTTCAACATCCTTATAAACGCGAACGGGGACGCTAAAGGTGCCGGTGTTTTTTATGGGTTCATTGAGTAAAATCATCTTTTTATCTACTTGAATATTCTGACTTGCAAGGGCATCTGCAATGTTGCGAGTTGTAATCGAACCATAGAGGCGATCCTCTTCACTGACCTTTGCAGCAATCTTGCAAACAACACCCTCGAGCTTTTTGGCGATCTCCTCTGCCAGACCCTTTTCTTTGGCAATCTGAATATCAAATTTGGCTTTGTTCTGCTCCAGTATCTTCCGATTTTGAGGTGTTGCCAACACAGCCTTATTCTGAGGTAAAAGATAGTTTCGTGCATAGCCGTCTGCTACAGTTACTTCACTGCCGATTATTCCTAAAGATTCGATGGTTTCCTTCAAAATTATTTTCATTGTAACCTCCACTAAAGATCAGTCATTATCATAGGTTTCTAAATTTCAACTCCCCGCTGCGTCCAGCGCGGGTGAATTCAAATTAAGATAGGGATCTATTTTAAGGCGAAAGTTCGGTGCTGAAGCAAAAATTCCGATATGCCCTGCAGCTTGCTGCAGGGATAGAAAATTTATCCTTTCGCTTCAATTGTTTTTATTCGGCTCCAACTTTCTAAAATTCAGCCACATATCAAAGAAACCAAGACCGATAACAACAAGCAATACGATTTGTTGCAGGGCGATGAGACTGTATAAAAACAATCTCAACAAAAGGGGCAGTCTTTTTTTCTCAAAATAAAATGATACAATGGCGGTGCCTTGGAAAAAATAAAACGTTATTAAAATTAACAGACCATTTAAACCAAAAATTTTAAAGGTTCTGTCGGGTATCAGGAGCAACAGACTGCAGCCGATAATCCCCCAGACAAGAAAATCAGGGGCTTTCCAAAGTTTTAGAGAACCGAATTCAGGATATAAAAGCTTCCGGTTTTTGAATATCGGTTTTGCAAGCAGCAGATTTGTCCAAGATACAAAAAGGGTAAAAGCCACGGTAAGGGCGGGTATGATTCTAATTAGAACGTACTTTATATTTTCCAGTGACGCTTCAATTACTTGGATGCTTTCTTGCTTAACCCCCATATTTTCATAAATGGATAGCGTAAGCTCGAGGTTTTTACTCACATATTCCGCCACAAGGACATAGATTCCTCTATTTAAAAAATTACTGTAAAAGAACAGGCAGACAATCCCCATGATTATCAAGGAACTGCATGCATATAACACTGTTTTTTCAATGGAGAGATTCAACTCCATAAGCTCGCTCAACACAAAGCCAAGCAAAAGCAGCTCAAAAAAAAACAGAATATCGATGGATACCCCGCCGAGAACGGCAACCATAATTATAATGGTAATAATCGGGATGACAACTCCGGTCTTTCTGCCCAGTTTTGAACGGTAGAAAAGCGTCGGCAAAGGGATGAACAGGGCACAGAAAAAGCCGATGATCGGCAAATAAACCGATGCTCCAAATATAAGGCATGTGATCGTAATGCCGCTAATGATATCCTTTGAGATATCCCTTTGAATGGTTTGAAACACCATCCTTTTCTCCCTTGGGGCGGATTTTATCCCAACAGAACCATTAATGATAGTCTATCGTACCCACAAAAGGCATCAGGGCAATTGTACGGGCACGTTTAATGGCATGTGTCAATGTGCGCTGATGTTTTGCACATGTCCCGGATATTCGCCGTGGAATGATCTTACCCCGTTCTGTTGTAAAATATCGAAGTGATTTGATATCTTTGTAATTTATAACAAGATTGGAATCGGCGCAGAAACGACAGACTTTACGCCGATGAAACACCCTTTTTTTTCTGTTAGGGCCAGGGCTTCTCTTTCGGGAGACGAAGTTTTCAGCCATTTTATGCCTCCTCTACGTTATTTTCAGGTAATGTTGTTTCATTCTCTAATGTTTCATTCTCTTGTTTATCAGAAGTCTTGGATTCAGCATCGGGTTCATCGGTGGGGTCCGCATCAGGTGTATCTATCTGAGCGGCTTTGGCTTCTTCAGCTTTGGCGATTTCTTCTTTGACATTTTCAATGTCAACATCCTTATCAAGCAAGACCGTCATGTATTTTAGTACACGATCATCGATACGGAAAAAGCGTTCAATCTCATTAACGAGGGTCGCTGATCCGCAGTAATCTAAACAAACATAATAACCACGGGCCTTTTTCTTGATTTCATAGGCAAGCCTTTTGGTCCCCCATTCGTCAACCATAACCTGCAATCCGTTATGTTGCTGGATGAGGTCCTTCAATTTCTCAAAGATGGGAGAGCGTTCTTCTTCGGAAAGGTCGTTGTCGATAATAAATATTGTCTCGTATCTTCTCATAAAACCTCCTTTTGGATATAAAGCCCTGCAAAACCAGAGCAAGGGGTGTGAAATTAGAACCGGTATTACTAAAATAAAATATATATAATGTCAATAAATTTTTATTTAATTTTGAAAAACCTGATCCTCTGGGATAGGTCACAAATATTGGGCTATGCCTGCAAAAGCAGTGAGCTTGTAAGTGACTAAAGTTTGAAGTGAACTAAAGCTCGCCCTGGTGCGACGTGCCATATATACTGATGGCCCATGCATTATTCCAAACCTGACTTTTTAAGTATAGAGTGTTGGTGATCGGTCTGGGCCAGGGTTGATGGTTGTGCCCTTGGCACTATCAATTTAAGTAGAAAATGATTTGCGCTGAAAGCGCTTTCCTCAACTTTAGGCACTTTAGGCATTTTAGCTCACTTTAGGCACTTGATCTATGGAAAAAAATCCCCTTCCAGGGGTAACCAAAGCCGACCCCTCTGGACCCTGATATTTACTTTGTAGGTTTACAAAAAGTTCAAATTAAATATTGTCCAGGAACTCAAGATCTTTGGTCTGGGTATTTTTGGTGCCGATGGTAAGGATTTCGATGCGGCTACCCTTGGTGTTTCTAAAATAAAGGCGCCCTTTATATGCAAATATTACTTCCTGGATTGTGGTGCGCCCTTTTTTCCCGAACACTTTACGTTTAACTTGGACATATTTTGGGTCCTCGTTAAGTTTGTGGATAATCTCTTCGCCTTTTATCTTCATATCATCCGTAAGGTCCATAAAACCGTTAATGGCCTTTTCGTTGATAGATACATTTTTATACAGAGTTTTGAATCGTTTCCAGACCGAATCTAAAGCCTTTGTTTTCTGCCCGCTGTCTTTGCGGGTCGCTTTTTCAAAGCGTTTTATTTTTTCTATTAACGTGTCAATTTCCTCTTGTTTTGTATTTTGAAGTGCGAGGTTTTTATTAAATTTTTCTTCAAGCACGACAATCTCTTTGATCATTTCCTCTTCGTTTTTTATGGCTTTAACCCGCTCCTTTTCCAGCCTTTTTTTCATATCCGAAATTTCTGAAGTCAGTTTTTGTTTGATTTTCACCAGTGATTTAAGGTTTTTGGTCTGGTTTTTTTCGAGCTTCAGAAGCCGGGTAATCTTTTTGCTTTTTTCCGTATCCTCTTGTTTGGCTTTTTTTATCCCCGCCTTGTAATAAAAATATAATACCAGTACGGATGCTAAAATGTAAAAAGCGAGTATCGTGTTTGAAAGCAAGGTGTTGTGTTCTAGAGTTAAGTCGACTTTTACCACAATACCTTCTTCCAAAAGGTTATAGTTCTCAGCAGCGACTTTCATGGGGTTGGGCGCCAGGATCGAATCTTCCTCCTCATCAAAAAATGCAGGATATAAAATCGTGTTTTGTTGGGTTGCAACTGCGACATTTACCTTTACTCCCAATGGTATCATCACCTTATTTTGAAGATATCCATCGATGTTTCTATTGATGGCATCCTTCAATCTTACACTCCCATTGAATAAGGGGCGTGTATCGCCGGTACAAATTTCTTTAATCTCTTCTGTATAGTGTCTTCTGAGTTGACTTTCAATGAATAGTACAGAAAAGATATAAAGAATGGGCGGCAAAAGTATGCATAAAATAAGTATTTTAAACGAAAGAAATTTCAAAATACGTCCTCTGGTAGTTGAATAACGGGCTGCCTGGTGCCCAAGCCAAAAGTATGGGTTAACAGTTTAGATAGTGTCCATCCACAATTGAAAAATAGGCACGTTGCGTTTCCAATTCATAAATGAGCAATTTTTGTCCGGACCAAGGCCGCACAAGGGTTTTCGGTGAGGCATACTCCCTGTATGCCGCAGCCGGAAACCCGCGGAGAACGCAGATCCGGGCAAAAAGGGCCATTTATGGATGGAAACTAGATAATATTTGCCTCGCCGCATCAGCTTCGTCAAAATTTTGATTCAGGCTGAGGGCCTTTTCCAGCTCTATTCTGGCGCGATCTATGTCTCCTTTCTTATGATAGGCGAGACCCAGATGATAATGTACGATTGCATTTTCGGGGATTTTTTCCAGGCTGTCGGAAAATTCAGCGATAGCACTGTCATACAGGCCTTTTTTATAAAAAACCAGTCCGAGTGTATCCATTACGTTAGGGTCATACGGAAGTTTTTCTTTTGCTTGCTGGGCAAGCCCCAGAGCTTCGTCGATGTTTTTATCTTGTGTAAGAAGCAGATAGGCAAGGTTGTTAGCAGCGGGCGCAAAATCTGGATCGATGTCAAGTGCTGCCCTATAGTGTTTTTCCGAGAGGTCAAATCGTTTTTGGATATCGCAAATCGTTCCCAAAACCATGTGGGGACCTGCCTGCTTGGGATTTTTTCCCAGAATTGTCTTATACTGGTCAATGGCTTTATCCTCTTTTCTTTCCATAAGATATAACTTGCCCAGGGCATAATAGGGTTGCAAAAAATTCGGATTCTCTTTTAAAGCCTTTTGAAATGATTCTTGTGCTTCTTTATTTTTTCTTTGCGCGAGGGATAGCTTCCCCTTTAAATTATGGATTATCGCCAACAGTTCAGGTTTACCCTGCATCGTTTCCAATTGGCTGTCACACTTTAACATCGCTGTTTTAAATTCCTTTTTGTCGACGTGAACAAGGATAATGTTTGTGAAAACATCCATGAGGTTCGGGTTGATAGAGATGGCTTTTTCGAAATTTTTCAGTGCAAGGTCATACTCTTTGATTAAACGATACAAAATACCGAGGCGGTAATAGCCTTCAGGTTTTTTCGGTTCGAGTTTAATCAGTGACTCAAATGTTTCTTTGGCTTCTTTAGTCTTTCTTTGATACAAATACGCATTGCCTAAAATCAATTTTGCATGGTAATTTCCAGGTGAAATTCCAAGAACCTCCGCGCTTTCTTTTTGTGCCATACTATAATCGTGTTCACGCATATAAATTTCCGCCAACAAGAGCTTTGCCTTGATATATTTGGGATTTAGCTCAACAGCTTTGCCAAGAGCTGTTTTTGCTATTCTGTTTTCACCTTTTCCCAGATGCGAAAGACCCTTAAAGTAGTAACTCCTGGCCAACTTTGGTTCTTCTTTTATAAGCTGGTCAAATAATAGGACTGCTTCGTCGAATTTGTGCTGATAGACCAAGAGCTCCCCTTTTAGCATTCGGGTCGGAAAATATTGGGGTCTTTCTTTTAAAATTTTGGTGATATATTTCTCAGCGTCATCGACGCTTTTGTTCTTCACATAAAATCTTGCAATTGAGTCCATGATGCGGATATCTTCGGGTTGAAGGCCAAGGGCCTTTTTATACATGGATAACGTTTGGTCTTTGCGACCTGTGATATCGTAGAATCCGGCCATCATCATGTACGGCTTTATATTTTTTGGATCGGCGTCAATCGCTTTCAGATATGCGGCTTCTGCCTTGTCCCTTTTGTTCTGTCTGAAGTAAAAATTGCCAAGTTCAAGGTACAGATTCGTATTTTCCGGATTTATATCGATGGTTTTCTTTATTTCTTCTTCTGCCCGGGCATAGGCTTTATTGCTGATGTAAAATCTGAAAAGTGCAAGATGGGGTGGTATGGCTTTTGGATCAATATCGATAGCCTGTTTTAACATTTTTTCGCCTTCAGAAATTTTTCCTTCATGTACCAGCACCCGGGACAACTCGAGATATGCGCGGGTCTGCTTTCCATCGAGTTCGATGATTTTTTCTAATACCGCTGATGCTTCATTAAACTTTTTTTCCATTTCCAGGACACTTGCGAGCAGAAATAGGGCTTCAATGTTTTTCGGCTCCTTACGTAACACTGCATCGACTTTTTCTCGGGCTTTCTTTATTTTTTTCCCGAGCAGATAAAACGTTGCCAGTTTAAGTTGAGCATCTGAGTTGTTAGGATCAAGCTTTGCGACCATTGAGTAGGCCCGGAAGGCCTCTTGTGGATTTCCGAGCTTAAGCTGGGTTTCTCCAAGTTTCGTATAAACCTCTACATATTGAGGATCAATCTGTAGAGCATTTTTGAATTCGAGCTCCGCGCTTTTATACTCTCCTTTTTCAAAATAGGCCGTCCCTTTTTCAAGGTGAGACACTTTCTTTTCTTCATTGGATGAACAGGCAACCATCAGAGCGAATATAAAAAGAAGAAGAACAGGAACAAATTTTAAACGGCCCATTGTTTGACCTCCATGAAAGTATCTTTGAGGTTAAAGTCGAAGTGACGCTCAGATCCCCATTTTACGAATTTTCAGTATTGTTAGGAACTTTACCATTAAAATGTTTTTTTTCAATAAAAACATTTCTGTTGCAATTATGGTTATAAAAAATCTGCTGATAATTATGAAATAAAATACACGGTTTTTTGTTTAATTGTAACTATAATTACACAGAAAAAGGTTGGCTGTTCATAGATTACACGCAGCAAAGTTATTTAATGTCTGTTTGGTTAATTGTTTAATATTCTAATAATACACGTAAAATAAATATTATAACGTTGTGGGCTCATTTAAATTTTTTTTTTGGCATTTCCTTTGCATTATGAATCCAGAATAGGAGTATTCGGTTTGATCTTGTTAAATTCGAAAAAACAGACCGGAAAATTTGTAAAAAGTGAAACGTGAAATGTAAAACGACTACATTTAGTACATTAAGAGGCAATATTACACAACATATAGACTTTTAACGTTTAACCTTTTACTTTTCACGGAACTATTAAGGTTCATGAGAGAGGAATTTAATGATGCGAATTGCTGGGATGATAACAATACTCAAAGATAACGGAGGTCGCCGGTTAGATATTGACAGACGACAATTTTCATATACAAACTATATTCCGGATAGACGGTTGTGCGAAAACCGTAGGGTATGTATTGACCGGAGAAACGGTGTGGACAAGAGAAGCGGTATGGAACGGAGAAGTGTTAAAATTATAAAAATGAGCCACGCCAAAGAGTTGAGAAAAGAGAAGGAACGTAGAAGCGGTCTAGAACGTAGGGCAACCTTTGCAGCCGGTTAGCCCGAATGTTTTGGGAAAGTAAAGAATCCGGGCCCAGAGGACCAGGTTTTCAATGTAAAAATAAAAAGCAGGGTGGGCGACCGTCGTTGTCCCTGCTTTTTTATATTCATAACGTATGATTCGGCTTTTTGATGAGTTTTTGGCAGGTATATGGAATTATTTAATAGGGTTTACTATGAGGCGGTTTTATATTAAGATCACTGATTTTGTAAAGAAGGGTTTTATAACTGATTTTTAAAATTGAACTTGCCTTTGTACGGTTCCAGCCTGTTTTTTCAAGGACAAATGAGATGACCTCTTTTTCTATCCGGTCCAGGGCTTTCTTTTTGATTTTTTTGAGGGAAAACGAGGCGTAATCTGATGAATACTCACCTTTAAAGTCCAAAAGGACATCGACAATTGAAGCGCCCTCCATAGCCAATTCTTCTGACATAGATACAGCGGCAGATCGGCTTTTTAAATAAAGATCGTCAATAATTTCTTCCCAGTTGCCGATAACGATAGAACTTTTTAGAATATTTTGAAGTTCTCTCACATTTCCGGGCCAGCTGTATGCTACCAGCTTTTCCATGGCATCAGGGCGGGGTTTTAAAATCTGTTTTCTATTAAACTGCGAAGAATATTTTTTGATGTAATAGTCGATTAACGGCGGTATGTCTTCAGGCCGGGCACGAAGTGGCGGGATATAAATTTTTATAATATTGAGGCGGTAGTAAAGATCTTCCCTGAAAAGTCCTTTTTTTACTTTCTTTTCAAGTTCTTGATTCGTGGCTGCGATAACCCAGGCATCTGTTCTGACGTCTTTTTCGGAACCCAGCGGTGCAAACTCGCCACTTTGAAGAACATGGAGAAGTTTCGACTGAAGATTGAGGGACATATCCCCGATTTCATCTAGAAATAGAACCCCTTGATGCGCCAGTTCGAATTTTCCACGCTTTTTTCGGTCAGCGCCGGTAAAAGCACCTCGTTCGAATCCAAAGAGTTCACTTTCGAGTAATCCGTCCGGTAATGCTGCGCAATTAACCTTTATGAAAGGTTTGTTTTTCCTTATAGACTTATGGTAAAGGTTTTGGGCAACGACTTCTTTACCGACACCACTTTCTCCAGTGATGATGACGTTCAATCCTGTGTCTGCTATGTGTTCGATCAGCTCCCTGATTCTCTCGATGCTTTCGCTGATTCCGATTAACTGAGGTACCATGATTTTTTAATTGATCATCTTAAATTAAAATATAATGTTTTGGTATCATTAAAGGTTCTTTCTTTATTTGAATTCATCCTGCGCTGCTCGCCCTGTTGAATTCCGCCCCGCGGATCTCTGTAAGAGGATTCAACAGAGCAGGTAACGGAGAATTTAAATATCAACAAATGCCTTGCATCGTGAAAATTCCCTAACTTTAGCTCACTTTAGGCACTTTAAACTTTAGGCATTTAAACAGGAGGAAGCAGATCTTTTATTAATCTATCCAGTTCAGAAAGTTCGAAAGGTTTTTCCAATACCTTATCCGCCTGAGCCTCCGTGGCCAGCGCTTCTGGGTGTTCTCCCCATCCGGTTATGGCAATTACAGGGGTATCTGGAAATCTTTTTTTAATTATTGAGATGAGGGCGACACCGCTGATGTTCGGCATAACGAGATCTGTTATGACCAGATCGAAACCTTGTTGCTCGGTTTCCAGAATTTTCAACCCTTCCAAGCCGTCGGCAGCGGAGAAAACCTCATAGCTTTTCCGGGTGAAAAAATCTTTAAGTGCAGATAGGATTTCCTTGTTGTCATCAATGATAAGCAATTTGTGGGGAGTGTTCATTTTGTCACTTTTATTGACATTATTTGTCAATTTATGAATTGCCGGTCCCATTTAACCCAAAGCTAATGAAGTTGGCTTGCGATACCTTCTATATAATATTTTAAAGGATTTGGCAATCATATTTCTTGATTGAAATATGTTTATGGAGATTCTTGATATCGCATTGTAATTATTGATACTTATATCTTTTGGAAAAAGTTGATGCAGGGTTTTGGTTAGATTGACGACTCAATCCCATGCTTAAAAAATATGGATCAAGGAAAAAGTAAAATCAAATTCACACCAAACATGAAATAAATTTCTTATTATTGTGAAAATAGTTTCATGTTTTCCATAAGTCAAGTCGAAAATAAATATGAAAAAGTGGTGTAAGAAAAACTTTTCATATATAAGGTGTAATTTTTAAGAAAAAAATGGTATAAATTTTCATAACATATCATCTATACTTTATCTATGTTCGTTAAATTGAAACACTATTCATCCAAACGGCATGCAATTTGCTATACAGAAAGCAAATCTTGTTCATAATTTTTCATCAACCTTTACGAATTAAGCGTCTTGCCCAATAAAGTATTATGCGTTCAGCCGGACAACACAATATAATTATTCTCGAAAAAAATCCAGAATATAGAGACTATTTAAAATCGATAATCTCCAGATTGGGGTATATCCCTTTTAGTTTTGATAAAGAAACGATATGTCTGGACAACCTGCAATCACTGAACCCTCATTTGGTAATTTCAGGACCGCTTTCTTTGGAGAGGACTTATAGATTCATCAATGCGGTCAAAATGAAAAACCGTACCTTGCCTGTTTTGATCATTTCAGAAAAGTTTGAAATTCAGGATTTCATGGTTACAAACGGATTTCATGATGTGATGGTTATGAAACGTCCCGTTAAGTCTTTCGAGATAAACCGGGCCATCCGTCATCTCCATCGTAATAGCTTGAACGGCAAAATGTTCCAGGATTGTCCGGTGATCATCGGCAATAGCCCTGAAATGGTAAAGATAAAAAAGATGATTTCCGAATTGAGCCGTTCGAAAGAAACGGTTCTTATTCAGGGGGAAACAGGGACTGGCAAAGATCTGGTTGCAAGAGCCATTCATTACAGGTCGGACCGGCGGAACCATCCATTCGTTAAAGTTAACGCTGCGGCATTGTCCAAAAATATTCCTGAAAAAGAAATGTTTGAATACAGCACAAAAACATTTGAAGACACCTTTCAGAATGAGAAGAGACTGTTTGAAATTGCAAATTCAGGAACCATTTTTTTTGACGAGATAGGAAGGTGGCACCCTTCGTTTCAGGGCAAGCTGCTTCAGATTTTAGACGGAGACGGTATCCCAAAGTTTTGTTCAGAAATAAAAAAGACCTTTGATGTGAGGATTATTGCAGCAACCCGTTCGGACCTTAATGCACGGGTTGAAACCGGTGAATTTCGCAAAGATCTTTTTTATCGCTTAAATGTAATCAGCATAGAAAT
>DATKWE010000035.1:0-4936 GCA_035529735.1 Desulfobacterales bacterium
CCAAGATCCGTGTTCAAGCTGGCAGCCATGGCTTCGTGGATAAAATCGAAAATCCTGTCATCGGTTTTTCCAAGGATCTTTGCATGGTCCGCATATGCGGCAACACCTTTGATGCCGTATATCAACAGCTCTCTGAGGGAAAGAATGTCGGGATCGATATCCGGGTCGGATTTAACCCCGACGTTTTCTCCCTGGGGCACAAGATCCTCTACGGTTGAGCCCGGCGTGAAGTTGGCAGGACCTTCCGGAAAACCGGCCTCGCCGCCGGCCGCCGTTACCTTTGCCTTGAGTTCATCTCTAAGTTTAACGGTTTGATGGATCAGTTCGATAAATCGATTGGGGTCAAAATCGACATTTGTCAACGTAGAAAAGATCGCTTCGCAAGCAAAATGATCGATTTCCGGGTCGCGTATCCCTGCTTTACGAGCTTCAACGGCCACCAGAGACAATCCTTTGACCGCATACATCAAAAGATCCTGCAGCGCTGCAACCTCCGGTTTTTTTCCGCATACGCCGATCTTTGTACATCCTTCGCCTTTTGACGTCTGTTCACATTGAAAACAAAACATGATGTGCCTCCTTTTTGTTGATTACGCCCGTCTGTTGTCGGACGTGTTAATGGTCTTTTATGAATCGGTCTCGATGGATGTGTAAATCGTTCCCTTACCTTTGATACGCATAATATATTACAAACGAGCCCAATGCCTTGACTTAAGTCAAAAAAAAATGATAATTTTTTAATGAAAAGAGGAAATTATGAAAAAAATTCTCCATATCATCGCAGAAGCGCCCCTTTTCAACGGCCTGGCCGAAGATCAGTTGAACCAAGTTAGGCAGATTGCCGTGGACAAATTTTATGATAAAGGCAAGACGGTTTTTTTAGAAGGAGATGATTGTAACGGTTTCTATATCGTTGCAGACGGCAAAGTAAAAATTTATAAAGTCTCGTTCGAAGGTAAAGAACATATTCTTCATATTTATGGCCCCGGGCATCCCTTTGGTGAAGTTCCGGTGTTTTCCGGGCGGAAATTTCCGGCCAGCGCCCAGACCCTTTTCAAAAGCCATCTTCTGTTTTTTCCACGGGCAGCTTTTGTGGATCTGATATCCAGCAATCCTTCTCTTGCACTGAATATGCTTGCCGTGGTTTCCATGCGCCTGCGCCAGTTCACGGTCCAGATAGAAAATCTTTCGCTAAAGGAAGTTCCGGGCCGGCTGGCTTCGTATCTTCTATATTTGACAGAGGAACAGGGTCGACCCGATTCTGTGACCTTAAATATTTCAAAAGGTCAGCTTGCCAGCCTTCTGGGTACCATCCCTGAAACCCTGTCACGAATTCTGGGGAAAATGAACCAGCAGCATCTCATCGAGGCCAGGGGCCGGGAAATAAAAATTTTAGATTTCAGCGGGATGGAAGATCTGGCCGAATACGGTAAATTACAGTAAAAGGTCTGTTTTACGCTTCCCCGGCCTAAAAATACATCATTTTATCTCGGAATCGAGTTTTGGTCAAGTTTTGCATGCCATTTTCATGGCAAAACCCTTGCTAACAAATGTCAGCCCCTATTTTTCCTGAAGATATTTTTCAAGAACTTCATTCGCCCATCCCATGGCTGCACCGTATTAATAAGCATCGCCGTGGCAGTTTTATACCTTACGGTTCTAAATAGAAACGCCACTTGCAGAACATGTCTTCGGGATGCGGGTCCGGCGGCGCGAAAAGACACTCAACCCTTATGCGATCATCAATCACCTGGGCAAAACTGTTAAATTCTTTGTGGTGCATTTCCTTACATACATATTCACCCAAACCCCGTTTGATTCTGGCTTCCTGGGTGGGGCAGGAGGGAACGGAAATCATCACTTCATTGTCGGATTCTTGAATCCGGTATCCCACGAGGATGCACCAGGGGAAAAGTTTCTGGGCTTTGACAAAGCCCTTGAGTCCTTTTTCTCGAATTTGAAATCGGGAGACAAGGTCTTTTGCAGCCATTGCCGAGACGCGGTCCCACACCTTTTCGTTGAGATTCTCGGCGGTTTCCTGGCCGAACTGTTCGGTTAAATGGATAAACCAGAATGCATCAACGACTCGGTAGTGCCAGAGAAGAAATTCCAGATATTTTCTCAGTTCCGGTGCGTCCATTTTCTCAAATATTTCCATATCCATGGTGTTACTCCCTTGTTTCCGTTACAGTGATCCTCATTTTTTACAAAGCGGACCAGATGATCTTATCCATATCATCTTTTAAGATTATATTTGGTAGGCCTTTTTCATCAAACACAATCCCTGCACTTCCTTTGTTTCCCAAGAGTTTCAGGTCCGGTCGTCCTTGCAATAGTTCCAGAGTCGCCCGGGGAACATCTTCCTCATCAAAAAAAGTCATTCGCGCGGAATCGGGGGCGGCTGAAATGGAAACACGTTCTTTTCCGTTGGCATCTATGACGCTGAAGGTCTGAACAACGACTTTCTGGGCGGTGACTTTTGATGAACGTATTTCATATTCGAGTTTCTTCAACCGCGCAATAACAAACCCTGCAGCAATAAAGATAGCCAGAGGTAATACCATGGTTTTCATTTCGACACTCAGTTGTTCATAATAACCACCCAGCACCACAATCAAAAGGATAAGTGCGAATGGTTTTTTCCAATCTTTTTTCTGAATCATCCGTTATTCTCCTTTAGTCCGGATCCCTTATTGTCAATTGAAAAATAATATTACTTTATTTGATGCGATGCGTCAAATTGACTGAAATAAAAGCGAATTGACCATAAAACGAAGTTGTGAAAAATGATAATTTCAAATTTTAAGACGTCATTAAAAAAAGTTCTTGCACCCAGGGACGGCTCGTGCCAATTTTGGATTTTTTGTCAAGTTTGTGGTTGTTCTTGGACACACTTTCGATTATAGTCTCGGCCGGCGGATACGGGTTGGACGGACGGGTATGGCAGATGGAACCTGAAACTAAAAACAAGCCCGTTAATTCTTGATGAAAATGATTCGTAAACAAGTCGGTTATTGGTGATAGAATGATTAAAATACTATCGGAAAATATAACGCCCCCTGTGGTGTCTGTGGTCGGGAATTCAGGCGCAGGCAAGACCACGTTTTTAGAAAAAATAATTCCTGAAATGACCCATCGGGGCCTGAAAGTCGGCACCATTAAACACGACGTGCATGGTCGGTTTGAGATGGACAAGCCCGGTAAAGACAGCTGGCGGCATAAACATGCCGGTGCATCGACCACCGTTATTTCGTCTCCGCATCGAATTGGAATGGTGATGGATGTGGAATATGATCACAGCCTTGATGAATTGGTGTCATTTTTCAACGGCATGGACATTATATTGACCGAAGGATATAAAAAAGATCACAAACCAAAGCTAGAAATTTTCAGGCCTGAGATTACCAAAGAACCCCTGTGCAAAAACGATGAAAACCTGCTTGCGTTTATCAGCGATGCCCCCATCGGTTTTGGCGTGCCGGTATTTTCCACAGAAGATATTAAGGGCGTGGCCGATTTTTTAATCGCACATTTTAATCTTATCCCCTCTGTAACAACGGACCACAAGAAAGCCGCAACATAAACCGGGATTGAAGATTCCCTAACGCCTACCGCGGGGAATCTTCCCGGTAAGGTATTCTGTCAATTTTTACTCCCTTGGCCAACCCCGTGGCGTGCTGCAGGGAATTCACCTGCCATGCGGGTTCAATATCTCCCCGAACCGATCGTTACATTTTAATATAATTTTGTCGCTTGACGGTTCGACATACTATGGGCTATAAATAATCATCGATATCTTTCAGAGACCCTTTGCATCTAAGCTGGTATAGATTCCTTAATCACAAACCCAACTCGGAAGCGACATCATGAAAAAACACTTCATAGGGGCGTCTCTCGTTTTGTTCGGTTTTGTAATCGCTTTCCCCTTGTTCAGCATGACCTACTATACCATGGTGCGCACCTCCACCCCGGATTTTTGTGCCCTGTGCCATGAGATCAAACCGGCCGTGATTGCCTGGCGATCTTCCACCCATGTCAACAATCCCCAAGGATTCGTGGCCGACTGCATGGACTGCCACCTGCCGGCCCCTCACAAGACATTCGATTTCTTTTTTGCCAAAACCTATCATGGCGCCAAGGATGTTGTTAAGCATTTTTTTCTAAAGGAATACGACCGTGAAAAAAACCGGGAGGCGGCCTACGACGCCTTTGACAACGCCCAGTGTCAGAAGTGCCATAGAAATCTGCTGACCATGCCGGACAAGCGAGGTGCCATGCTGGCACACCGATCGGTTATCTATGCGCGTCCGGGCTACGAAAAAAAATGCGTGGACTGCCATTACGATTTGGTTCACAATGAGAGTCCGTCGGTCATATACAAGCAGTATCGGCGACTTCCCTATCAGGCCAAGGGCCTTCGAAAACTGTAATCAACCGGTATGAACACAGTGTTTCAGCTCTTTTTTACCGAAAGGAGAAAAACCATGAAGCAAAAATTTATATTCATCGCAGTTGGGTTGCTGACCGTCGGCCTGGTGCTGTCCGGTGCCATGGGGCCGGTGGATGCACAGCCGAACTTCGCCAAAGTGAAGGAGTACCGGATCGAACGCAGCATTCCGCCCGAGGCGGTGGCGTGCATCGAATGCCACAGGGCCACGAACCCAGGGCTGTTCGACGACTGGGCCCGGAGCCGCCATGCCAATGCCAACATCACCTGCCTGGACTGCCATCTGGCCCAGCCCGGCGATACCGATGTGGCCAAAGGACATGAAAAATACTACGGCCGAAAGGATCTTCCATACGGAGAACAGAAGTACAAAGTGCCCATCGCCGCAATCGTTACACCCAAGGATTGCTCCCGCTGCCATCCCGACGAGGTGACCCAGTATAACAAAAGTAAGCATGCCAATACCATCGAGATCATATGGAAGCTGGA
>DATKWE010000036.1:0-3952 GCA_035529735.1 Desulfobacterales bacterium
CCTTTACCAAATGGTGTTGGAAAAGGGCAGGGTTACAGCGGCGGGCCCGTCCCCGATTTTAACGGGGTTCCCTATTAAGCTCGAATCGAGCATCTGAACAAAACAAAAATTATTTAAAACAAATGATCCGGTTACGTCAAGGTATATTTTATTTAATCTTGAAAAATAGGGTCCTTTCCCGCGATGCGGGATTTTCGAAGAGCCATGCCTGCAAAAGCAGGAAGTTTGAAAGTGACTAAAGTTTGAAGTGAGCTAAAGTTAAGGAATTCTGCCAATTATATAAAATCAGCGAAGCGACTCCATAACCCTGGCCCAGACCGATTACAACTACTTTATACCTAAAAAAGTCAGGCTTGGAATGATGTGTTGGCCAGCCAAAATATACTAAAAAGTCGCACCAGGGCGGGCTTTAGGCACTTTAGATCACTTTAGACACTATCCTCTGGTGTTGCAGCGTTAGGCTTTATCTGCAACTCCGGCTTCCTCAAACGTGAGCACTTCATTAAAAACGCGAACCGCACCTTCCATGATACTCATGGCCAACGCACCGCCGGTGCCTTCACCCAGGCGCATCCCGAGGTCGAGAATCGGTTCTATCCCCAAGTATTTTAACATCACGCCGTGGCCGGCTTCTTCAGAGCGGTGTCCCGCAAAAATATAATCGATGACCATGGGGCAAAGGGTATGGGCGATCAAGGCGGAAGCTGTTGAAATGAAGCCGTCAATGACCACCGGACGGCCATAAAATGCTCCGGCCAGAATACACCCGACAATCCCGCCGATCTCGAAACCGCCGACCTTGGCCAAAACATCCAGCCCGTCATCAGGATCCGGTTGGTTGACTTGAATTCCTTTTTTTACGATGTCTTGTTTTATTCGAAGACCTTTGTTGTTAACACCGGTACCCCGGCCGACCATTTCTTCAGGGCTTAGGCCGGTGACAACACTTCCAATGGCTGCAGAGGGGGTGGTGTTTCCAATTCCCATATCGCCGGTGCCCAAAATTTCAAAACCTTTATGAAAAAGATCGGCGGCCAGTCGAAATCCGGTTAAAATCGATTTTTCAGCATCATCTCGTGACATGGCCGGACCTTTTACAAAGCTGGAGGTTCCTCGGGAAATTTTTCGGACGAACAGCCGATCACCGCCGTCCAGTGTTGCCGCGTCCAGCTGGGGAATAATGCCCATATCCACCACCCAGACGTCTGCACCAACGTGCCGGGATATGGCGTTGATTCCCGCACCACCTTTTAAAAATGTTTGTACCATCGCACCGGTCACCTCTTGCGGATACGCGCTGACACCTTCACTCGCAACCCCATGATCTCCGGCCATCACCAGAACAGCCTTGCGGTTCACAGATGGTTTTAGGGTCTTCTGAATTCCGCAAAGTCGTTCCGAAATTTCATGAAGCCTTCCCAGAGCCCGGGTCGGCATTACCAGTTGAGACGTTCGTTCACGGGCCTTTTGGATCCATGTATTGTCCACCGGTTTGATTCCCTTTAAAATTTCTTCCAATTTCATATGATTCACTCCTTTTCGTTACCAAAAAAAATCCCCAAGCGATAATCGCTCGAGGATTTGCCATCTCCCCAAAGATAAAACTTAATGGCAGGTCTTCTGACTTTCGGATCGTTCTACTAGCCGCGCCTTCCCACCGAATTAAGCGTCGGCAGTGACGTATTGCGGCGTTGGTCCCCGATCACAGCGGCGGGTCCGTACCGGATTTTCACCGGTTTCCCTATTGGCCCAAGTTTATCGTTGGGCACCATTAAGTTGCATCGATATTTTTCCAATTCAAATAGATGAACATGGACACCTTGTCAATAATTTTCCCGGATCGATCCAGGGCAAACGCATTTGAACCCCAATAGAGAGAGAACGCTCCACGACGGCGCTTCGCTGTACCGAAATCAAATGCGTTCATCCTGATGCTCAATCTTCAAAATCGACAACGTCTCGCCGGATAAGTAAAGAATCCCGAAAAATATTGACATCCGAGAATAAAAAACATTGTGTTTGTATACGAAATACGTTCAATTCAAATAAGATGGCGTCGTAAAAAGTCCCATCTACGGCGTTGTAGTATTTTTTCAGAATGGATCGTTTTTAGAATGGCTCGGAAAATTTCTTTATGATAAATTCAGTCCAAGGAGGCATGAAATTATGGCGGGTATCACATCATACGGTGCTTACATCCCCTGGTACAGATTGAATCGCAAAATTATTTTTGAACAGTTTGGATGGTTCAATCCCGCAACGGCCGGTGTGGCAGTCGGCGAAAAAGCAGTTGGAAATTATGATGAAGATACATTAACAATGGCTGTTTCCGCTGCTGTTGACTGCCTGACCAACCAAGATCGAGATTCTCTGTACGGACTTTTTTTAGCGTCCACGTCGCTTCCGTTCGCTGAACGACAAAATTCCGTTATCGTCTCAGAAGCCCTTGATCTGGGTTCCGGCATTCGAACGGCGGATTTCAGCGGATCGATCCGGTCGGGAACATCGGCCCTTCTCTGTGCATTGGATGGTGTAAAAAACAGGAGAAGAATACTGGTATGTGCCGGCGACAACCGGATGGGGAAACCCGGAAGCTCCCAGGAACATACCTTTGGCGACGGTGCGGCCGCTCTTTTGATGGGGAATGAAGATGTCATCGCAGAGTTCAAGGGAGCCTATTCGGTTTCTCATGACTTTATCGACCATCGACGGACATCCATGGAAAAATTTGGGCACGGCTGGGAGGAGAGATGGATACGTGATGAAGGCTACGCAAAAATTATTCCTGAAGCGGCCCTGGGACTGATTCAAAAATATCATTTGAATGTCGGTGATTTTGCCAAGATTGTCATTGCATGTCCTGTTGCCGGTGCGCTCAAAGGATTGGTCAAAACATTGGGCGCGAATCCGGATCAAATTCAGGACAATTTAATGGCCGATGTCGGTGATACCGGTACAGCCCTGCCGTTGATGATGCTCGTAGCGGCACTTGAGGATGCAAAACCCGGAGACAAGATCCTCGTTCTCAGTTACGGCAGCGGAAGCGATGCCCTCTTTTTCGAGGCGACCGATGAGATCAAAAAGGTTCAAAAAGAGAGAAAAGGCATCAAGGGCCATTTGGCCGAAAGAAATGACTTGACCGTTTATAGCAAGTATCTCGTCTTTCGAGGCATCATACCCCTGGAGGTGGGGATTCGCGGAGAAGATATTTCACCCACGGCCATGAGTGTCCTCTGGCGGGAAGGCAAGAGCGTTTCAGCCCTTGTGGGCTCGAAATGCCAGGCATGCGGAACCCCCCAGTACCCCAAACAGCGCGTATGTGTAAATCCCGATTGCGGCGTCATTGACCATATGGAAGATTTCCGTTTTTCAGACAAGATCGGAACCCTGACGTCGTATACCGGCGACAATCTGGCCTTTTGCTGGGACCCTCCTCAGATTTACGGGCTGGTGGATTTTAAAGAAGGGGGAAGGTTATTTCTTGACCTGACCGATTGTTCACTGGACACGATTAACGTCGGCATGCCGGTTTCAATGCGCTTTCGCAGAAAATATTCGGATCCGCAAAGGGGTTTTTTCGGTTACTTTTGGAAGGCGGTGCCATTTAAGTAAAGAATCCGGGCCAAGAGGACCCGGCTTTTGTTTCACCCAATAGGGGTAAAGTTTACCGTATATGCCGACCGGAATGATGGAGTGCTGGAATAGTGGGGCAAAAGCATGGAGTGATGGAGTATTGGAGTAATGGGCTGAAAAAATTGTTTTCCCACTACTCCAACACTCCATTACTCCAATATTCCAGCTTATACGATTTAAGATGAAAAAGAATCGTACGGGAGGATACTCAAGATGGCAAAAGGCATCAAAAATGAAGTTGCAATCATCGGCATGGGCTGCACGAAATTCGGTGAATTGTGGCAAAAAAGTGCATCCGATTTGATCGTTGACGCATATC
>DATKWE010000037.1:0-7502 GCA_035529735.1 Desulfobacterales bacterium
TGGTCACCACCGAAGAGCTCAAGAAATGGATCGACTCCGGGAAAGATATGGTTATCGTGGACACCATGCCTTTTGAGGACAGCTACAAAAAAGGACACGTACCGGGGGCTGTTCAATTTCTGTTTCCTATACCGGAGATGAAACAATGGAACACCAAGGAAACCGACGGCAAATCCCAAGAAGATTTTATCAAGCTTTTGGGCGGTGACAAAAACAAACTTATCGTTATTTACTGTGGCTTTACCAAGTGCGGCCGTAGCCACAACGGTTCTGCATGGGCTGTCAATCTCGGCTACAAGAATGTCTATCGCTACCCGGGCGGAATTTTCGCTTGGAAAGGGGCAAAATATCCGGTGGAAAAAGTAAGATAGTGAAATTAATCTGAATACAAACCATTTTATGTAAAAGAATAAACCATGAAAAAAAATCTAATCACGGCATTGTTGATTATTCTGTTTACTTGTGGAATCTGGTCAACTGCTTTATCAAAGACCCATTCGAGGATGGTAACCGTTGATGTTGATCTTTCAGCCCAGGCTCAAGGACAGACTGCCCGCCTTTGGATCCCTTACCCTGTTTCTGACAGAGACCAACTCATCTGCAACATTCAAACATCAGGAGAAACAAATGGGTTTATCAAAAGTATGGATAGTTAAATGTATTGGATTACTGGCGATTGTTTTAAGCCTTGGTTCATTCGTTCATGCAGAGAACGTTCAAAATCAGGACTATAATATCATAAAAACAGCCGAACTTCAAAAGATGCTCGACTCAAAGTCGGGCAAGTTCCTTGTCATTGATGCCAGAAATCCAGAGGAATATAAAGATGTTCATATTCCCGGTGCCATTAATATACCGGAAAAGAAATTCGAAAAATATGCCAAACTATTGCCCAAAGACCAAACCACAACACTCATCTTTTACTGCAATGGGGTAAAGTGCGGGAAAAGCAAAAGAGCTGCTGGGAAGGCGATAGCCTTTGGATATCAAAACGTTCTCGTATATGAAGAGGGGATGCCGGTATGGGAAGAAAAAGGCCTGCCGATTATTACCGGACCCGACTATGAAGCAAAAATAGAAACCACCAAAATATCACCACAAGAACTCAAAGCCCTCATCGATTCGAAAAGGAATAATTTTATCATTGTCGATGTAAGGGATAATTCCGAATATGTTGAAGGCCATATCCCAGTGGCCGTCAATATCCCGGTTGCATCATTTGCAACCCGATCCGGGGAACTGGATAAGCACAAAACCATTATTGTTTACTGTAATTCGGGCAACAGAAGTTACAAAGCATACCGGAAGTTAATGAACCTGGGTTACAAGAAATACTATCAGGCTTTGTTTGCCGACTGGAAGGCGGCTGGTTACAAGGTAGTAAAATAAAAAATTGGTGGCGGTTTTCTTGTTTTTTTCAGGTCAAACATCAAGAAAATTTTAAAGGAGAAAGAAATGGGGGAGGACTATAAAAAAATGTGGGCGGACTTAGGACTTGATCTTAAGGGCCATGATATGTTGCTTGAGGTTTTAGGGAAAGCCTATCAGGATATTTTTCTTACACAAAAAACCCGGCCGAAAGGGATGGGCTATTTTGACTTTGTCATGAGCGAAGTCCACGGTCTTCGCGTCAAAGAATTGATGGATGAAAAAGAAGCCGGACGGAAAATTATCGGTTCTTATTGCGTGTTTGTACCTGAAGAGATTGTCCTCGCCGGCAATGCAACCCTTGTGGGTCTCTGTGCAGGTGCCGATTTCGCCATGGAAGAGGTAGAAAAACTGCTACCCCGCAACACCTGCGCTTTGATCAAATCGACCTTTGGATTCAAGTTGGGGAAGGTGTGCCCGTACTTGGAGGCATCCGATATGATCGTGGGAGAAAATACCTGTGACGGTAAAAAAAAGGCCTACGAATCTTTGAATGATATTGTTCCGAATCTGTATGTCATGGACATCCCGCAAATGAAGACCGATCAAGGCCGATCGTTGTTAAAGGCCGAATATTATCGTTTTAAAGAGACGGTTGAAAATTTAACCGGCGTTGCCATTGATGCCGCTAATCTAAAAAAAGGAATTGAAATTGTAAACAATAAACGCAAGGCGATTCATCGGCTGTCCGGACTTCGCAAAGCTGATCCGGCACCGATTTCCGGTCTGGATGCCCTGCTGGCCAACCAGGTCTTTTTTTACGACAATCCAGCCCGCTTTACGGAATCCGTGAATAAAATTTGTGATGAGTTGGAATCCAGGATTGAGAAGAAAGCAGGGGCATTTCCCGAAGGTGCGCCCAGAATATTGATGTCCGGATGTCCCATGGCCGTGCCCAACTGGAAGCTTCCCTGGATCATTGAAACCACAGGGGCCGTTATTGTGGGAGAGGAATCCTGCGTGGGCGAAAGGGGGACCCGCAACCTTACCGATGATTCCGGAAACACGATGGACGAACTGCTGGAAGCTATCGTGGACCGTTATTTTAACATCGATTGTGCCATCTTTACCCCAAATCCGGAACGCCTGAACCATATTAAAGAAATGGTCGCCGCCTACAAGGCTGACGGTGTGGTCCACTATGGGCTGCAATTTTGTCAGCCGTATCTCATGGAATCCATACCGGTTGAAAAAGTTTTAGAGGAAAAGAATATCCCCTGCCTGCGCATCGAAACCGATTACAGCATGGAGGATGTGGGGCAGCTTAAGACCCGTGTGGAAGCATTTGTGGAAATGTTAAAGTAGTGGGGAAAAAGGGGCACACGTAGTTTTGGCTTTGCCTATACCGCTAAGGATAAAAAGGAGGTATGAATGAATCAACCCTTAGAGCCTTTTATGAACGATGGTTTTGACGGTGAACCGGCCAAGCGTGTTTTGCAATATGCTGAGATACATAAAAAACGCGGAAATCCTATAATTTAATTGAAAAAAAGCAAGGTAATCGTATGCGTTGTGCCGGCATTGACATTGGTTCGAGAACCATAGAACTGGTTGTGTTAATGGATCACGAAGTCATCGAAAGCAGACAAGCCGATACCGGATTCGACCCTATGACCCGGGCCAGGGAACTGCTTGAAGGGGTTGAATATGACCACATTTTGGCCACCGGTTACGGTCGGAATCTTTTTGAGATCTCTTTTGATGCACCAACTGTCACGGAAATCAAGGCATATGGCGTCGGTGCCAAGAGTATATTTCATAACGTCGGCACCATACTCGACATTGGCGGGCAGGACAGCAAAGCCATTGCATTAAATGATAACGGAAGAATCACCAAATTTGAAATGAACGATCGGTGCGCGGCCGGAACCGGCAAATTCTTGGAAATTATGGCCCGTTCCCTGGGTTACACGATCGATCAATTTGGCAGGGAAGCGCTCAAGGCAACAAAAAATCTTCAAATTAACAGTATGTGTACTGTTTTCGCAGAATCTGAAGTTACTTCTCTTGTCGCAAGGGGAGAAGACCGACAAGAAATCGCCCTGGGCCTTCACCGTTCGGTTGTTCGTCGTGCTGTCAGCATGCTTAAAAGGGTGTCGATTACCGGTGACATCGTTTTTGCCGGGGGTGTGGCACGAAATCCTTGCATGCGCTGTCTGTTGGAAGAAGCCATTGGAAAGGATATTCTGGTCCCTGAAGATCCGCAGATGGTGGGGGCCCTGGGTGCGGCCGTTCTGGCAAATAAAATCAGATGAAGTCTGTTTTTTGTTTGCTATGGGAAGAATAAAAATGAAAAGGCAGAAAAGACAATAAGCGCTTTACAAGCCGTGATATTTAATGGAACCCTAATGAATTATCAAAGGTTTTTAAATTAGGTGAATCCTTCAACGCTATACAAGGATTGAAAGGGAAGTGATAATATGGAAATAGATTATAGGGTGAAGGATATTATCGGCAGGGTAATCGATGGTCATCTTATCACGAGGGATGAGATTACCTATCTGCTGAAAATCAACCATCATTCCGTTGACGGCGGCTTTATCATGTCTGCTGCCAATAAAATCAATAGAACTGCCTCTAAAGGCAAAGCAGAGGTCCATGCTCAAATAGGACTGAATCTATTCCCCTGTCCAAATAACTGTTCATTTTGCGCGTTTGCTGCAAATAACGGCGTTTTCAAGGAGAGAAATGAACTTGGTGCGGAGGATGTTGTACAATTGGCCCTCAAGGCCGAGGCATCGGGCGCAAATGCAATTTTTTTCATGACCACCGGTGATTATCCGTTCGAGAAATTTATAGAAATATCCAAAGAGGTCAGGGAAGAACTGAAATTCGATACGGTTATGATCGCGAACATAGGAGATTTTGGATTACAAGAGGGCAGGCAGCTTAAGGATGTTGGATACACGGGCATATATCATGCCATCAGGATGGGTGAAGGCAAAGATACAAACATCGAACCCCGGATGAGATTGAATACATTTAAGGCTGCTCGTGAATCAGGACTGTTGCTTGGAACATGCGTAGAACCTGTAGGTCCAGAGCATTCTATCGATGAAATTGTCGAAAAAATTCTCATAGGAAGGGAAGCAAAACCCTGTTTCAGTGGCGCTATGAGGAGAATAAGTATTCCGGGTTCTGATCTGGAAAAACATGGGATGATCAGTGAATTTCGACTGGCTTATCTGGTTTCGGTGATTCGCCTGGCTATGGGAAGGGATCTCATCGGGAACTGCACGCATGAACCCAATATACTGGGAGCCACAGCAGGAGCAAATCTTTTCTGGGCTGAATTGGGCACCAATCCCCGCGATACAGAAATTGAGACTTCCAAAGGCAGAGGACTGGATATAAAATCATGTGTCGAGATGTTCAAAGAGGCCGATTTTGATGTGTTGAAGGGGCCTTCATCCATCTATAGTAAGTGAAATGCGACTTAAAAATTTGGGAAAAAAGATAAAGATATACAATATGAAAGGTCTATACATCGGTCCCCGAACCATTTAACAGAAGGATAAACAATCATGACAGATCGAGAAACAAAAAAGCTTCGGCTTACGGAAACAGTAAAGGGAGCTGGTTGAGCCTCGAAATTACCTCCGGGGGACCTGGATAAAGCGCTGTGCGGTCTAGATTTTCCGACGGATGCCGCAGTGATCGTTGGAATGGAGCAGGCCGATGATGCCGGTGTGTACAAAATCAATGATGATCTTGCCATTATACAGACCGTGGATTTCTTTACCCCTATTGTCGATGATCCATACTGGTTCGGGCAGATCGCTGCAGCCAATGCCCTAAGTGATGTCTATGCCATGGGCGGAACACCGAAGACCGCCATGAACCTGGTTGCCTTTCCCATCAAAGATATGGATATCTCCGTCCTCCG
Source organism: Desulfobacterales bacterium (assembly GCA_035529735.1). GTDB lineage: Bacteria > Desulfobacterota > Desulfobacteria > Desulfobacterales > UBA11574 > JAAXQD01. Next base: position 5,315 of record DATKWE010000037.1, read on the forward strand.
CCTAGTCATTCAGGGTGGCCTCGACAAGCTGACGGAGGCCGAAGTTGTTCTCATCGGCGGTCACAGCATTGAGGACAAGGAATTGAAGTACGGCCTGTCCGTCACCGGATTCGTGCATCCGTCTCGGGTGCTCACCAAGAAGAACCTGCGACCGGGAGACCGGCTGGTTCTGACAAAACCGCTCGGCACGGGAATTGTCAGCACCGCCATCAAGGCGGGTATGGCGTCTGCGCATCTCACAGACAAAGTAACCCATTTGATGGCCTCACTAAACCGAGACGCCGCCAGGATCATGTTGAATTTTAATGTCAGTGCTTGCACCGATGTTACCGGTTTCGGCCTGCTCGGGCACTTGGCCGAGATGGTATGCGGGTCAGGCATGAGCGTGCGGGTCTTTTCCGAGCGTGTGCCGGTGATTGCGACAGCTTTGGAATTTGCTTCCATGGGGCTTATCCCCGCCGGTGCCTATAAAAACAGGGAATTCCGGGAGCCGATGATCAACTTTGCGGAAACAGTGGAGCGTTCCCGGAAGGACGTCCTGTTTGATCCCCAGACCTCGGGCGGATTGCTGATCAGCGTAAGCGGTCATCAAACCGGCAAACTCGTTGAAGCCCTGAAAAATGCGGGTATCACCGATGCCGCCCAGATCGGAGAAATACTAAGCGAGCTGGAAGAGAAAATATGGGTGGTGTAAGATGCCGGTTACTCGATTACATCAGATAACAAAAAAACAAATGGCGATAACAGAGGAGGTTTTATCATGAAAGAAATCGATGCCCGCGGTTTGGCCTGTCCGGCGCCTGTGCTTCAAACCAAAGCCGCGCTGCAGGAGGAGAATCCTCAAAGCGTAAGAATTGTTGTCGACAACGCCGCCTCCCAGCAAAACGTTCAGCGCTTCCTGGAGTCACAGGGTTTTCAGACGGCGCTTGAACAAAACGGGGCTGACTACCTGGTCATCGGAACGTGTGTTTTGGAGACCGGGGAGCAACCTCAGTTATCCCCTGAGCCAGAAGCCGATGTAAAAAAGATCATGGTCGTATGCGCTACCGACCGCATGGGTTTCGGAGACGATGAGCTGGGCCTGAAGCTGATGATCAATTTCCTGCGCACGCTGAAAGAAATGGGGAATGAGTTGTGGCGACTGGTATTTGTAAACAACGGCGTGAAACTGACCATCGACGGCTCGGAGGTGCTCGATGATCTCAAGGACTTCGAAAATAAAGGACTCAAAATCTTGGTGTGCGGTACCTGCCTGACTCATTTTGGTTTACTTGAAGCTAAAAAGGTAGGGGAAACTACGAATATGCTGGATATTGTCACTGCCATGCAGTTAGCTGACAAGGTGATCAGCATCTGACGGCACTTAATAGGGTTTGATTTCTCAGTCGATAACTGCTTATAATAAACATAATGGTTTCAGTTATTCGCACTCACATTCACAAATGGATCACACAAAGGAGGATACTATGAAATATGGCGCCCGCAACCAAATCCGTGCAAAGGTCAAGAGCATCAATAAGGGGGACGTCATGTCTCTTGTAAAATTTACCGTCACCGACCCGCACGAGATGGATTCCGTGCTCACCACGGAATCCGTGAACCATCTGAAGCTTAAAAAGGCGAAGAGGTCGAACTGATTATCAAGGCCATACACGTTTTGCCTGTCAAAGAATAATGCCTACCATTAACCGGGTTTGGGCCTCGAATTCCAGGTCCGGGGAGACGTCCGTCTCAAGGAGGAACGTCAACGTCAGCCGGTATAGTTAGATATGTCGGAATTTAGGTATAATTATCCCTGTACTTGAATATTTTTGACGTCATTAATTCAAGTATACGATACGAAGTTGTCACTATCGAAAATCTTAAAATGGCTCTCATTATGTACTCAAACCTATGAATTAGAAAGCTTGAACCTATGATATAATTCCACCCTTTTCTTATTTTAACAGCTACACAATATATTGGGGTTTAGAGGGTTGGTGTGAAACCGGTGATATCTCCAACGAACATGTAACGAGTCCCGATTGCATGTTACTGCAATGTATCCAACATCTTGATAGTGGATTCAGAATCTGTGATATCGTTTTTCAATAGGGGCAAATCCATTCGACAGGGTTTGCCCTTTTGATTTTTCAGGGATTTTGGGATATATGTAATCGGTGAAAATTGACGTTGGTTTGATGGTATG
>DATKWE010000038.1:0-11909 GCA_035529735.1 Desulfobacterales bacterium
CCCCCCCCGATCCGCCCCCCCGATCCGTCCCCCTCCCCCCGACCCTCCCCCCGCATTTTTGGCGGGCGGGGGGTCGGTTTTACGGCGTTATTTGCCAATGGGGTGGGCGCCGGTTAAAAATAACTGCTTCTATCCCAGCAATGGGTACATAATTTTTCTTTTGGAAGGCCGATGGCTTTTACAAGATTTTCCAATTTTTGATACTTTAAAGACGTGAGTCTTAGCCGCTGCCGTATTCTGTCCACCATTGCCGCATTTTTTTCCGAGTTTGACGTTGCATATTCATCCAAAAACGCATCTTCTCCTTTTCCGAGTTCCGATATTGCTTTGCCTCCCGCAAGATCCAGTGTCGATCGAGATGATGAAAAATTGAGAAACTCACAGGGATAGATCAAGGTGGGGCAGGCCGGCCGCATGTGCACTTCCAGGGCACCATAGTCGAACAATACCTGTACATTATCCTGCAATTGAGTCCCTCTGACAATCGAGTCTTCACAAAAAAGAATCTTTTTCCCCTCAATTAATTCTTTGATGGGGATCAGTTTCATTCTGGCAACAAGATCTCTTATACTCTGATCCTGGGGCATAAAACTTCTCGGCCAGGTCGGTGTGTATTTAACAAAAGGTCTTGTATATGGGATCTTTTTTTCATTTGCGTAGCCGAGGGCGTGTCCGGTTCCCGAATCCGGAATGCCGGCCACGCAATCGATTTCAATATCATCATCTCCGGCCAACGCAGCGCCGCATCGGTTTCTTACAAATTCTACGTTTATTCCTTCGTAGCTCGAGGCGGGAAATCCGTAATACACCCAAAGAAACGCACAAATCTGCATTTTTTCATTGGGTTTCTTTCGCTGCTCATATCCGTCGGCCGTCATAAAAACGATTTCTCCCGGGCCCAGATATTTATCAATTTCAAAGCCAAGATTCGGAAAGGCCGACGTTTCTGAAGACGCGGCATAGGAACCCTCTTTCTTACCGATAACGATGGGCGTTCTTCCGAGTTTATCCCGGGCAGCATAAATACCATCTTCCGTAAGCAAAAGGAGAGAACACGAGCCTTTAATGGTTTCCTGGGCATTTTCTATGCCGTCCTCAAAGGAATCTTCCTCACAGATGAGTGTTGCCACAATCTCGGACGGGCTTAGATCTCCACCGCTTGTTTCATAAAAATGGATTTTTTTTCGAAATGCTTTTTTGGCAAGTTCCTCAATATTGTTTATTTTCCCAACCGTAACGATACCGAATCTTCCCAGGTGAGATCCAAAGATCAACGGTTGAGCATCGTAATCACTGATAACGCCGATACCTTTATTGCCGTGCAATTCGGGAAGATTTCCTTCAAATTTGGATCTGAAGTAATTGTTTTCAATATTATGAATGGAACGTTCGAATCCTTTGGAATGTTTGGTGGCCAATCCCCCTCGTTTCGTGCCGAGATGAGAATGATAATCGGTTCCATAAAACAGATCCTTTACACAGTCCTTTTTAGAAATATTGCCAAAAAAACCTCCCATACGTAACTCCTCCTTAAATGGAATACTACCGATTTTTTATCGGACAAGCGAGTTGAAAATTTCCGCATTCAAAAACGTCAGCACCATATCACGGACGTTGAAGGTGTCGCAAGCAGAAGGTTATAAATAACATGGAAAACTAATTGAAAAAGGGATTCCAGTCTCTCTAACCACCCGGAAATTAAAAGATTGTGGCATGACGGATGGACAAGGAATGAAAAGGCAGGGTGAAAAACCCTGCCCATCCATATTTTAAAATTTCCGTTAGTCTGAACGTATCAATTTGTCAAACAAGACCTTGATCCAGCATGGCGTTCACCACCTTTATAAAACCGGCAATATTGGCACCGGCCATATAATTACCTGGCTCATCGTAATTCGCAGCCGCATCCAGACAGGTCTGATGAATGTTCTTCATGATCATTTTAAGACGGCGATCCACTTCTTCCGCAGGCCAGCTCAACCGCATGCTGTTCTGGGCCATTTCCAACCCTGATACCGCCACACCGCCGGCATTGGATGCCTTGCCGGGTGCATAGAGGATTTTCTGGTCCAAAAAAATGTTGATGGCTTCCGGAGTGCTCGGCATGTTGGCACCCTCACAGACCAGTTTGACCCCGTTGTTCATAAGGTTCATGGCATCTTTTTGGTTGATTTCATTCTCCGTGGCGCTGGGGAAAGCGCAGTCCGCTTTATGGTCCCAAAGCGGATTATGATCTAAAGACGTATCCGCTTCCGTGTAAACCGCTTCAGAATACTTATCAATGTATTCATAAATTCTGGCGCGTTTAATGTTTTTTAGCCGTTTTACAAAGTCCAATTTGCCGGAATCGATACCCTTTTCATCATAAATATAGCCGGAAGAATCGGAAAGGGTAAGCACTTTGCCGCCCAGTTCAATAATTTTTTCAACCGTGTATTGGGAGACATTGCCTGAACCGGATACCAGGCAGGTTTTGCCTTCAAGGGTTTCGTTTTTATTTGCCAACATTTCTGCTGCAAAGTAGACACTGCCGTATCCGGTTGCTTCCGGGCGAATTAGGCTTCCACCCCATCCCAAGCTCTTGCCGGTCAAAACGCCGGTAAATTCATTGCGCAGTTTTTTGTACATGCCGAAGAGATAACCGATTTCCCTTGCGCCCACACCGATATCACCGGCCGGAACATCCGTGTTCGGTCCGATATGTCGAAACAGCTCGACCATGAAACTCTGACAAAAGCGCATGACCTCATTATCGGATTTGCCTTTGGGATCGAAATCAGAGCCGCCCTTTCCGCCGCCCATGGCAAGGGTCGTCAGCGCGTTTTTAAAAACCTGTTCAAAGGCCAGAAATTTCAAAATGCTCAGTGTTACGGATGGATGAAAGCGCAATCCCCCCTTGTAGGGGCCGATAGCACTGTTCATTTGAATCCTGAAACCGCGGTTGACCTGTACCTGTCCCTGATCATCCATCCAGGGAACCCGGAATATGATCGTACGTTCCGGCTCTGTAATTCTTTCCAAGACAGCCTCTTGACGGTATTGAGGATTTCTGTCCAAAACAGGTTGAATTGACACAAGCACCTCTTCCACAGCCTGATGAAATTCTTTTTCGCCCGGATCTTTATCCTTTATTAGCTTCAAAATGTCCGTCATAAACACCCTCCTGTATATTTAATTGTTCATTTGCAAACTTGACAACCTCGTAAAAAGTCTTTTGTGAGCGATATCTGATCATTTGGGGATCCAGTGTTTCAAGCGGTGATGCGTTAAAAATTTCAAGCTGTTTGAGGAGCTTGCGACGAATTCTTGAAATTTAGCAGCACCGCTTGAACCGCCCCCAAATGGTCACTGAGGGAGCAAAACCGACTTTTTACGAGATCATCACAGTTCAAAGACAATCATTTTCTTTATGGCCTCAATCTGATCCCTTAGCTCCGCAGCCCTTTCGAATTCAAGTTCGTCTGCCGCCGCCTTCATTTCTTTTTTCAGATTCTTGATGATATCATCAAGATCGTCCAAAGAATCATATCGAGCAACAGCTTCCGACACTCTGTCTGAAGGCTTATCGTTGATTTCATACATCGGCTCAAAGACGGAAGTAATATTTTTCTCTATGCTTTCCGGGGTAATTGAATGTTTTTTGTTGTAGATTTCTTGAATGTTCCGCCGCCGGTTTGTTTCGTCAATGGCCTGTTTCATCGATGCGGTCACGGAATCTGCATACATGATAACCTGCCCTTTGACATTTCTTGAAGCTCGGCCGCAGATCTGGACCAGCGACCGGGTCGAACGCAGGAAACCTTCTTTGTCTGCATCGAGTATGGCAACCAGAGAGACTTCTGGAATGTCGAGTCCTTCCCGAAGCAGATTGATGCCGATGAGCACATCGAACTTTCCCCGCCTTAAATCGTGGATGATATCCATTCTTTCGAGGGTGCGGATGTCTGAATGGAGGTATCGAACCTGTATACCCATATCCGAATAATATTCGGTAAGATCTTCGGCCATACGCTTTGTCAGGGTGGTTACCAGAACCCTTTCATTCCTTCGTTGACGGGTTTGAATTTCTTCAAACAGATCGTCGACCTGGTTTTCTGCTGACCTCACATCTATTCGGGGATCAATGAGTCCCGTGGGTCGAACAATCTGCTCTACAAGTTCATTTTTCGCCTTTGCAATTTCATGGTCAGAAGGCGTGGCCGAAACATATACGACCTGTGATATTTTTGAGTTGAACTCGTCAAATGACAACGGCCGATTGTCCCGAGCCGACGGCAGTCTAAATCCAAATTCAACCAGAGTTTTTTTGCGGGATTTGTCCCCTTTGTACATGGCGCGAAGCTGGGGTATTGAGATATGGCTTTCGTCGATAACGATCAGGACCTCTTTCGGAAAATAATCCAACAGCGTCGGCGGCGGTTCCCCGGGAGCCCTTTGCGTTAAATGGCGGGAATAATTTTCGATCCCGTTACAATAGCCCAGTTCCTGCATCATCTCAAGGTCAAAGTTTGTTCTCTCTTCGATTCTCTGGGCTTCAATCAGCTTGTTATTCGCCCTGAAATAATCGATCCTCTGTTTCAATTCTGCAGTGATGGTTTTAGCGGCGTTTTGTAGAACACTTTTTTGAGTTACGTAATGGCTGGCCGGATATATGGTGGCTCGGTTCAAGCGTTTTTTGAGAATACCTCTGAGGGGGTCGATCTCAGAAATCGCTTCAATCTCATCCCCATAAAAATCGATGCGGACGGCCTTGCTTTCTTCATAGGACGGAAAGATTTCAACCCGGTCGCCCCTCACCCGAAAAACCCCTCTATAAAAATCGAAATCATTTCTTTCGTAATGAATGGCAACCAGATCGGCAAGGAGTCTGTCACGGGAGATCTCCATATTTTTTTCGATATCAACGCGCATGGACAGATACTCTTCAGGTGCGCCGAGTCCGAATATGCAGGATACACTGGCAACAACAATCACGTCTCTGCGGGAGAGTACCGACCGAGTGGCCGAATGGCGAAGCTTGTCGATCATCTCGTTGATGGAGGAGTCTTTCTGGATATAGGTATCGCTTGAAGGAATATATGCTTCAGGCTGATAGTAATCATAGTAGCTGACAAAATATTCTACTGCATTCTCAGGGAAAAGCATCCTGAATTCGTTGTAAAGTTGAGCGGCAAGCGTTTTATTCGGAGCGATGACCAGCGTCGGTTTCCCAACCTTTGCGATAACATGCGCCATGGTAAATGTTTTGCCGGATCCTGTGACGCCCAAAAGAAGATGATGCTTCTTGCCCGATAAGATTCTTTGACTCAAGGTATCGATGGCATTGGGCTGGTCACCTTTAGGGATAAATTCCGAGAACAACTTAAAGGAAGGCATAGGGTTAGATATGATATATTTTCGAATTAACTATGTTATTAAGACCCAAAAAGGGGGATTTTTGATCGTTTTCGACACATCGTGCTTTCCACAAGTATATCGCCTTTCAGAAAACAGATGTCGATAATCCTTCACTGTAAAAATCAGATAAAAACGTCATCAGAAGATGCAGTTACGCAACAGTTCGGGTGCGAAACCTGAGTTATTATTTATTGATTTTCCAAACCGGGCCATCAGCCCGGTCTTCTAAAATAATACCCATATCCACGAGCTCTTTTCTGATCTGATCGGCCATTTCCCAGTTTTTAGCTTTTCTGGCGACCTCTCTCTTTTCGACCATTTCAGCAACAACAGCGGGGTCAATGGACTTTTGTTCAAGAACTCGGGTCTGTTTTTTATTAAAATATCGTGTGGGGTTTTCAAGAAACATCCCGAGCATGTCCCCTGTTCTTCGAATGTCCGCCAGTCCGGATTGTAATGTTTGCGTGACGTCCGAAGACAGGCTGTTTTCATGCTGGTCCAGCAAACGATTGAAACTCCGAACCGTATCAAAAATAATACCGATACCGAGAGCTGAATTAAAATCGTCATCCATTGCGTCACAAAAATGCTTCCAGCAGATACCAGGTTCAAAGTCCTGGACTGGAATGGGTCCCAATTTTTTTTCAACCCGCTCAAGAAGTGCATAAATCTTATCGAGCCCTTTAGAAGATTCATCCATAGCCTTGTCTGTAAAGTCGATGGGACTCCGGTAATGATTTGACAGAAGAAAAAGGCGCACAGCTTCAGGATGATACGATTTCAACACATCTTTTATCATCAGAAAATTGCCCAGAGATTTCGACATTTTTTCCTGATTGATATTTACAAATCCATTGTGTACCCAGTAGCGGACAAACGGCTTCCCGGAAAGGCTCTCGGATTGGGCAATCTCATTTTCATGATGGGGAAAGCACAGGTCTTTACCACCGCCATGGATGTCGAAGGTTTCTCCCAGGTATTCACTGCTCATTGCCGAGCATTCTATATGCCACCCAGGTCTTCCCTGACCCCAGGGACTGTCCCAGGCCGGCTCTCCGGGTTTGGCGGACTTCCATAACACAAAATCAAAAGGATTTTGCTTTCTTTCGTCAATATCGATTCGGGCTCCGGCCTCCATATCCTCCAGTTTGCGACCGGAAAGTTTTCCATATCGCTTGAATTTTTCAACAGAATAATAGACATCCCCGTTGATCGGGTATGCAAACCCTTTTAAGATTAACTTTTCAATAAATTCAACGATCTGAGCAATGTGGTCCGTGGCTTTCGGTTCGATGGTCGCCCGCTGGACGTTCAAGGCATCCATGTCTTGATAAAATTCCTCGATGAATCTCTCGGCAACCGCCTTTGAATCGACGCCCAATTGATTCGCTTTCTGGATGATTTTGTCGTCGATGTCTGTGAAATTTCTAACATAAGTAACATCATACCCTTTTGCTTTCAGATAGCGTGCAATAACATCAAACACCACCACAGACCGTGCATGTCCGATATGGCAGGCGTCATATACCGTCGGGCCGCAGACATACATATGTACCTTCCCGGCCTCTAAAGGTTCAAAAAGTTCTTTTTTACTGTTCAATGTATTGAAAATGCGAAGTGCCATGTTTCGTCATCCGTTTTATTAATAGCTTGGGCAATGAATATCTAATCGATAAGGGCGACACATACGGCGCCGATCCCCTCCCCTTTTCCGATCATTCCAAGACCTTCGAAGGTCGTCGCCTTAACATTAACACGATCCGGGTTAATTTCAATTGCTTGAGCGATATTTTTTTTCATTGTTTCTTTATATGAAGAAATTTTTGGCGCATCAGCGAACACGGTTGAATCTATGTTCACGATTTTAAAGTTTCTTTCACTGACCAAACGATAGGTTCTTTCGAGAATCTTTATACTTGAAATGTCTTTGAACTCCGGATTCGTGTCCGGAAAGTGCACGCCGATATCGTCGAGTCCAGCGGCGCCTAAAAGTGCGTCACACACAGCATGAACAAGCACATCGGCGTCTGAATGTCCGAGCAACCCCTTTTCAAAAGGGATGGCGACGCCGCCCAGAACGAGTTTCCGCCCTTTAACCAATCGATGAACATCGTATCCTATACCGACGCGCATGGTTCCCCGCAAATTTCTCCTTTAACCGCAACATACCCCATATTGACAATAGTTGGCGTACGTTCAGAGAATCGTCAAGATTATTTTTTTTGCTTTTTGTTGTAAATAAAATTGGTTCCGGTCGATCCAGGTGAGCCTTGAGATTGTCCATATACCATAAAATAAAAATCACAAAAATATAAATCTTTCCAAAGCATGAAAAAAATATTGATGATTCTGATCGGGTGAAATATGGTTTTTCAGTTTTAATGAATAATACACCCTGAAAACCGAGACATGCCATGCCGATTCGAATGATTGCACAAGAGCTTTACCGGCTTCTTCAAGAGGTGGAAAAAATTGAGAAACAACTAAAGAACGCACCTTTTGAGAAACATGAAGAAATCAAAGATCAGCTTCGCAAATTAAAAGCCGAGCGAAATCGTGTGCGGGCTATTCTTGAAGGTAAAAAAGAACACAAGCCCAACCGTTCAACATGATAAACAGACGTAATCATTCGGCCATCTGTGCAAAAATTGTTCGGGATTGGAGTATCAACTAATGAACAACCGTTTTTTATCGGAGCAAATAAAGCATAAAGAGAAAATCCCCCTTAACGAACATGAATCAAAACAGCTTCTTAAGGAATATGGTATTCCTGTTGTCAATGAAATGATTGTTTTAAACCAAAATGAAGCCGTGGATGCCGCCGATGAAATCGGATATCCGGTGGTTCTCAAAGGACTTGGGTCCACCCTGCTTCATAAAACCGAACGAAATCTGGTTCATCTGAATCTCACGGATCCTCAAGCGGTTATCAAGGCCGCCCGATCCATCACTGCCGAAGCAGGTCATGAGCTTGAAGGCCTTTTGGTTCAGCCCCAGGTTCAGGGCAAAAGAGAGTTTGTTTTAGGCCTCTTTCAGGATGAGGATTTTGGTCCTGTGGTAATGTTTGGACTGGGAGGTATTTTTACCGAAATCCTTTCTGATATTTCACTCCGACTTGCACCATTAACCGAAACCGATGCTGCTGAGATGCTCGATGAAATCAAAGCAAAATCGCTTCTTGAAAGTTTCAGGGGTGAAAAGGCAGCAGATCGGAGCCAACTGATCAAAACACTGCTGGGTCTTTCCCGGATCGGAATGGAGCATCCTGACATTGCTGAAATTGATATCAACCCGCTGCTGATAACACCTGCCGGCGACGCGTTGGCGCTTGATTCCCTGATCGTCATGAATAAAGCGTCGCGAAACAAGGAATACTTGCCACCCATCGATCCTGCTTCGTTGGGATATTTTTTTTATCCAAAACCCATCGCGTTTGTGGGCGCCTCCGGCAAAATAGGCAAGTGGGGTCATATACTCCTAACTTCGACCATCAGCGGCGGATTTAAAGGAGAAATATATCCTGTAAACCCAAGAGGCGGTACAATCGCAGGACGACAGGTCTATCGATCGGTTGCCGAAATTCCCGGAGATGTAGACTTGGCGGTGGTTACGGTGCCGGCATCAAAGGTTATGGATCTGATTCCCCAGTTTAAAGAAAAAGGTATCCGGAATATGCTTCTGATAACATCAGGGTTCGGAGAAACCGGTACAACAGGAAAGAAATTAGAAGAGCGCCTTGTAAAACACGCGAGACAAGCAGGAATACTGGTGCTGGGTCCCAATACAATGGGAATTTGCAACCCCCATATTAATCTATTCTGCACCGGCAGTAACGTCCGGCCGAGACCGGGTTCTACCGCTATCGTGGCTCAATCCGGAAATATGGGAATGCAATTGCTGGCTTTTGCCGAAAAACAGGGTATTGGGATTCGGTGTTTTTGCGGCTCCGGCAACGAGTCGATGATTACCATCGAGGATTACATGGATGCTTTTGAAGTCGATTCACCGACCCGAACCGTGATGCTGTATATAGAAAGTGTCAAAAACGGTCGTCGTTTTTTTGATAGCGCCCGTAGATTGGGGAAAAAGAAACCGATTGTTCTTTTAAAAGGCGGTCAGAGCAAAGCAGGGTATAGAGCTGCAGCAAGTCACACGGGCGCAATGGCTTCAGACGCAAAGGTTTTCAATGCCATATGCCGCCAAACCGGCATCGTGAAAGTCGACCAGTCGATGGATCTCCTCGACCTGGCCGCTTCATTTTCATCCCTCCCGTTGCCCAAGGGAATTCGCACGGCCATTATGACGCTGGGTGGTGGCTGGGGTGTTGTTACAGCAGACCTCTGCTCGGAATACGGGTTGGAAGTTCCGGAATTGTCCTCTGAAATCGTGGATAGGCTCGACCAATTGCTTCCTTCATACTGGAGCAAGTCGAACCCCGTAGACCTTGTGGGTGAGAATGACACCCGTCTCCCGATGATTGCAATGGAAGAACTTGCAAAATGGGATGGCTGTGATGCGGTAATCAACCTGGGTATTTTAGGCCGTAGAATCATGGTGAAAAATCTGGGTGATTCGGTACTTAAGGCAGACCCCGCTTATTCCCCTGAATTTGTTGAATCCATGAACAGCGCCCTCGCCGAGTTCGAGACGAAATATATCGAACATATTGTAATGCTGATGGAAAAATACCAAAAGCCGATCATCGGTGTCAGCCTGATGACCGATGAAAAAGATAATACCGTCTATCGGGTTAAGGGCCGTCAATATAAAGGCGTATTTTTCGAGACACCGGAACGAGCGGTCAAAGCAATCGCCAGGATGTATGAATATCAACGCTTTTTGACGAAAACGCAGCAAGGTTAACCGATGAGTTTTCCTTGTGGTGATGACGTCGTTATGTTATTTTAAAACCATGATTCCACAATTTATGAAGCATTCGCTCCCAAAAAATTTTAAACACAGGTTCGATTTTGAAATCGGTTATCTTACAAAAAGCCCTTGTAAAAACTGTGTAAGAAAAAAAGACATCCCCGAGTGCATCGATGAATGCGACATACTCGACAAAATACACACCGTTTTATTAGAAGCAGTGTCGTGTTCCAAGCGAAGTTAATCTCTTTTAACACCTGAGTCCATTTATATTTCGGGGCATTAACGGATTGTCTTTTGGACGGAAGGGAGACGGTATGACCAATTTTAAACAGAGTAAAAGGCCGGTCTGGAAAGCGCTGATCCGACACGCCGAGGTTATGAATCGCCCTGAGAACCACCTGAAATATCTGGTTGGAAGTAATGACCGACTTTCAAAATTCTCTTTGGAAGCCGCCGGCATTTTCTATGACTTTTCACGACAGAGACTGGATGAAAAGGCCATGGATCTTTTATTAGAACTGGCCGAGGACTGCCATTTAAAAGAGCAGTTTTCAGCCATGGTCCATGGAGAAAAGATAAATACAACGGAAAACCGGCCGGCCCTTCACACAGCGGCAAGGAACTTTTCAGGTCATCCTGTTTTTGTCGATGGAAAAGATGTGATGCCAGAAATAAGAAACGTTCGAAATGAAATTAAAGAATTTGTCGCTCAAATTCATGATGAGAAGATAACCGGATCCACCGGAAAACCCTTCAGACAGGTGGTCGTTATCGGGATCGGCGGATCCTATCTGGGCACGGAATTTGTTGCCGATGCACTTTATTTTCTGGCGGATAAAAAAATTGAAATCATGTTCCTCTCGAACGTGGATATCCATAATTTCGGTAAGATTGCCGCCATCATCGATGTTGAAACAACCCTTTGGGTCGTTATCTCAAAAAGTTATACCACTGCTGAAACCATGGCCAATGTTCATCAGGTCCGAGCTTTTATTAAAGAGAAAGGCCTCGATCCTGCCAAACATTTTCTAACGGTTACCAGCAAGGGATCTCCCGGAGACGATCCAAAAAATCCGGTGCTTGCATCCTTTCATATGTTCGATTTCATCGGCGGAAGATACAGTGTTACCTCAGCAGTCGGCGGGGTCCCACTGAGCCTTTATCTTGGGTACGATCGGTATGAGCGGTTTTTGAAAGGCGCTGAAGCGATGGATCTGCATTCCCAGAATGCACCGGAAAGGGAAAATATTCCCCTGGTTGCTGCGCTTATTTCAGTATGGAACAACAATTTCCTGGGATATCCGGCCCAGGCCGTCATTCCCTATGCCTCGCCGCTTTCCAAGCTGGCCCCGCACATCCAGCAGCTGACCATGGAGAGTAACGGCAAATCGGTCACAAAAGACGGCAATCGGCTGGATGATGCCACAGGTACCATCGTTTTTGGAGAACCCGGAACCAATGCCCAGCATTCATTCTTTCAGCTGGCACATCAGGGAAAACCCTTCCCCATCGACTTTATCGGTGTCATCCATCCCCATTACAATCAGTATCAAAATCGATCAAAAGGGGTTACCAATCATCAGGAGCTATGGGCGAATCTCATCGCACAACCGGCTGCCCTTGCCAGAGGAAAGGAGGAT
>DATKWE010000039.1:0-2899 GCA_035529735.1 Desulfobacterales bacterium
AGCCGAAGCACCTGGGCATGGGCATGTTTCCCACCACTTCCGATTCCGGCTCGATCTACATGGGGTCGGCCCGGTTCGCACTGGTCAATGACAAGCTGGAAGAGGCCGGGGCGCTGGAATATGACCCGATCGTTCCACAAAACGAAAGGTTGCTGAAACATCACACCTGCATCTCCCCGGACGAACGCTTTCATGTTTTTGATTTTGACGAGAACCTGTACGTCTGCTTCCGGACAAAACAAGGGACGTGGGGAACGCCGATCGATTTGAGCAAAAAGCTCGACCTGCCGGGCGGAGAAATGCTGCCCACCTTGTCCCCGGACCGACAATACCTTTTTTTCTGCAACCGCGGGGACATCTACTGGGTTTCGGCAAAACTCATTGAGGAGTTGCAGCCCCCGGCCGAACGAATCCCAAAATAATTCGCAGGGGCGGCCGCCCGTGCAACGGCAATTGAAAAAAATGCCGATAACGCAAAATGATCCAAGATCCCTCGGAGGTACCCAATGCAATGTAACGTGATCACCCATGATGAGACGGGCGGGAAGGCCCTGATGAGGAGCACGCCATGCCAAGAAAAATAGTGCCGCTGGCATTGATCCTGGCGTTCTGCAGCCTGGCCCCGCAATGGGGGCAAAAGCGGTGGTCACGAATCTCTCCAATTTGGCCCAATGGGCGAGGAAGGGTGTGCTCTCTCCCGGCAAGGGCGAGCTCAAGGGGAGAACCGGGAAAATCTTCGCCGGCTACTATCGCTTCGCGTTCAACGGAGAGGATATATTCATTATCCCCGCTGCCGGCGCGCATTCCGAGGCCGATGTGATCGTTTATTTCAAAGACTCCGGGATCGTTCATCTGGGAGACCTTTTGTTATCCGGCTCTTTCCCGCTGCTTTTTGGAGACCTGAACAAATACCCGGAGATTCTGGAAAAAGCAATCGACATATTCCCTGCCCAGGTAAAGTTCGTTGCCGGTCATGGCAAGGATTATACGATGGCTGAATTGAAGAATTACCATAAAATGATTGTCGATACCCGAAGGATAGTTGAAAAGGAATTCAAGGCTGGGAAAAGCGTCCAGGCGGTGATGGACGCAAATGCAATTAAGAAATGGGAGTCTTACGGAAATACGTTTCCTCTGGTAACGACCATCGACTGGATCGCCGCGATTCATCAAGCGTATCTCCAAAAAAAGTAAAAATTGAAAGAAAACGGGATTACTAAATAAAAAAAAACATGAAAATGAATATCCTTACATTTCTAAAAACGGCCCTATTATCCTGTGTTGTTCTTTATTTAGGCGGCTGTGCCTTAAAAAAAGAAACCGGGGCCCTGCTTCCGCGCATCCAGCAAAAAGAATACCAGGAACTTATCGCGCAAGCTGACGCTTATTTTGCGACGATGCATCTGACCGGATGGAGAAAAGCGGAAGCTTTCTACGACCGGGCCTATGCCTTGAAGAAAACCACGGCACTCAGGGATAAACGGTTCTTGACCCTGTACCTGATTGCCATCAGGGAAAAACATGAAGGGATTGTCGGGACAGAGGTGTTTGAAAAAATTGCCGAATTGGCAAATTTTCCCATGAATAAAAAGCAGCGATACCTTTTTGATATGATCGGTGATTATCGGCTGCACTACCGGCCAACGGCCTCCGAAAAAAAAGTAACCGTCGACATCACCAGCTTTGATATTGAGAACTCCTCTCTTGATGCCTATCTCTATCTATACTGCTTAAAGCATTATTCCTTTGATTATCAAGCAAACAACAAAGAGCTGATGGAATTCATGGCCAAGCATCAATTATTTCGATTATTAAAAAAATATTCGGACACGCCACTTTTTATTTATCTGGATTACAGGAGCCAATATGGCCGGAGAGAGGAAATCGAAAAGCGATTCCCCCAATTCGCGGAATTTTTTGTAGGTATGGGCAACCTGGAGCTGTTCAACAAGAAGCCCGGAGAAGCCTGGAAGTATTTTAAAAAAGCGCTCCAGTCCATCCCGGAGTACACCCAGGCGCTCAATGGAATTGGCAATATCTTTTTTTTACATATTAATGACTATGAAACGGCGGTCAATTATTACGACAACGCCTTGGCGCTGGACCCCATCAATCCCACGGCCCTTTTTGGCAAAGGGGCCTCATGCCATTATTTAAAACAGTACAACTTATCCAACCAGGTTTTTGATATTCTGCTGCAAAACCATTCTTTGCACCGGGGTGAGGCCTTCTACTTCAAAGCCTGTAATTTTTTTCTTACGGATCAGCTTGCACAAGCACGAGACATGATCCAGGCGGCCAAATCATATCTTCCTCTTGCCGGGGAAGTTCATTTTCTTTCCGGCAGCCTTTACCTCAAAGAAACCAAAGTGAAAGAAGCCGAGGTCGATTTTTTGAAATCCCTGGAAGATGTGCAATACTCCAAATGCCGCTCCTACTATCATCTCGGATTGATTCATCATGAAATGAAAAAGGATTCCTTTATCAACTATTTTTTATTCACCTGTAATTGCCTTGAATTTAACCTACAAAATGAACGGGAGAAATTGAAAACGATTGATGCCATGGAAATCCCGGATGAGCGAAAACAATGGATGAAAAATAAGTGGAGCTCTGAGCTTGCGGAGTCCATCGACTCGTCGCAAAAAATCATCGGGCAGGTCATGTCTATTTTAAAGCAGGCCCAATGGAATGGGAAAGCGAGCGTTATGGAAGAATTGGACCGGCTGTCGGCGCGGGTGCGATCGGGAGAAGCAGGGGATCCGGCATCCAACCCTTCCAGTGACGATGACGGCCAAACACCACTGCATAAAGCAGTTTCAGGCGGCCAGCCTCTGGACGTCGAATTGCAAATTTCCAAGGGCGCTGCGGTGGATAGTAAGGACAAAAGAGGGTATAC
>DATKWE010000040.1:0-24581 GCA_035529735.1 Desulfobacterales bacterium
ACATTTTTTTCCAAAAATTTCAACCCGCCGTGGACTCAATGAGATATTCGTGCAGCGAGTGCCGTATTTCGCATGGCAGATTGAACCGCTTAAAATATCTCATTTATGAATTGGAAACTACTCAGTGCTCAAATGTATTTATGGATGGGCACTAGTTAATAATTCGTGAATAAATGGTTGTAATAAAAGTTTGGATGCTTATCTTTATTAGTTGTACATTATACAACAAAGATCCGGGCTCAAAGGACCCGGTTTTTTTTATGACTAAAATTATCGGGAAGTGAACTTAGTGAAAAACTTTGCAAGAAATGAAAACATAAGGAACATCGCGATCATCGCACATGTCGACCATGGCAAGACCACCCTTGTTGATGCCATGTTCAAGCAGAGCGGGCTCTTCAGGCCGGGCCTTGAAGTCGACGAGAGAATCATGGACAGCATGGATCTGGAGCGGGAGAGAGGGATCACCATTGCTGCAAAAAACTGTTCGGTGCGATGGAAGGGCGTAAAAATAAACATCATCGATACCCCCGGTCATGCCGATTTCGGCGGTGAGGTCGAGCGCGCACTTTCCATGGCGGACGGTGCGATTCTTCTGGTCGATGCTTCTGAAGGGCCGCTGCCGCAGACCCGTTTCGTGTTGAAAAAAGCCCTGGAGTTAGGCCTCAAAGTTATTGTGGTGATCAACAAGATCGACAGAAAGGACGCCCGGCCTGATGTGGTGCTCGATGAGATATATGACCTTTTCATAGACCTTGATGCAGACGGGGAACAGCTCGATTTTCCGTATCTTTATGCCGTCGGACGTGAAGGCATCGCGAAAAAGACCCTCACCGAACGCCGGGACAATCTTCACCTTCTTTTTGAAACCATCCTCAATGAAATACCGGCGCCGCAGTTTGATCCGGAAGAACCCTTCCAGATGCTGGTGTCGGATCTCGGGTATTCAGATTATCTCGGAAGGCTCGCCATCGGCAGAGTTTCTAACGGGAATGCCCAATTTAATGATACCTTGGCCTGCATCAATGATAAAGCGGAGCGCCTCCCCCTCAAGATCTCCAAGCTTCAGGTATATGACGGTATGACGCTCAAAGCGGCCGATATTGCAGAACCCGGCGAAATTATTGTTCTTTCCGGGATCGAAAATGTCATGATCGGTGACACGATCTGCACAAAGGAGTATCCGAAATCCTTAAAGAGAATCACCGTAGACGAGCCGACCATCTCCATGGAATTCACCATAAACACGTCGCCGTTGCGCGGCAAGGAGGGCAGGATCGTACAGTCCGGCAAGATCCGTGAGCGGCTGATCAAGGAGACGCTCCAAAACGTTGCCGTGAGGTTTGAACAGACCCAGGACCGGGACCGCTTTATTGTGAAGGGCCGAGGAGAATTCCAGATGGTCATCCTTATCGAAACCATGCGAAGGGAAGGATTTGAGATTTCTGTCGGCCGTCCCAAGGTGATTTTCAGACATGAAAACGGGAAAACCCTCGAGCCCATTGAGAAGCTGTTTGTGGATTGTGAGGAAGATTTTTTGGGGATTGTGACCGAAAAGCTCTCCTTGAGAAAAGGGCGGCTGACAAAACTTGTCAATGGCGGAAATGGAAGGATACGGGCTGAATTTTCCATTCCCTCGCGGTCTTTGATCGGTTATAGAGATGAATTCCTTACGGACACAAAGGGAACCGGAATTATGAACACCCTTTTTGAAGGGTATGAAGCGTTTCGCGGTGATTTCCCCACCCGGTTTACCGGCTCAATTGTTTCAGACAGGCAGGGGAGCGCTGTTGCATACGGACTCTTTCACCTTGAACCCAGAGGCCGTCTTTTCATTACCCCCGGAGAACCTGTTTATGAGGGAATGATCATTGGGGAGTACAATAAAGAGGGTGACATCAATGCCAATCCGAGCAAGGAGAAGAAGCTCACAAACATGCGGGCTTCAGGAAAAGATGAAAGCACGGCATGTTCGCCGGTGAAGCCCATGACCCTCGAGCGGGCCATAAATTTTATAGCAGATGATGAGATGGTGGAGGTTACGCCAAGATCCATCCGGCTGCACAAGCGGGTACTTTCCAGACAGAAACGGCATCAGATGCGGTCGCCAAAGAATAGAACTAACGAAGGAGGTCATTAATTATTTGACCCTAATTGATCGCAAACGAACTGGGAGAAACATTATAACTGCTTAGTTTTTATATATTTTTTAGGTACAAATATATTTTAATAACGCTTCTATAGATGAGATACAAATCTTTTAATACAATCCCATTTTGTTTGCCATTCGTAAAAGCTTGCCCCCGATTGGCTTTAAAGATCAGAAAAATATATCATGCATAATAACAAAAAAGAGGTCGACCGGCGCCGGACGTTTGGCATCATCAGCCATCCGGACGCAGGGAAGACCACATTGACGGAAAAGCTCCTGCTTTACGGCGGGGCCATTCAGCAGGCAGGCGCCGTCAAGGCCCGCAAGGCGGAAAGATATGCCACCAGCGACTGGATGGCCGTAGAAAAGGAACGGGGCATATCGGTCACCACATCGGTGATGAAGTTCAATTATCGGGACTTTGAGATCAATCTTTTGGATACCCCCGGGCATCAAGACTTTTCCGAGGATACCTACAGGGTTCTTACGGCGGTTGACAGCGCCCTTATGGTCATCGACAACGCCAAGGGGGTCGAGCTCCAGACAGAGAAGCTGATGGAAGTCTGCCGCATGCGCAACACGCCCATCATGACCTTTATCAACAAGCTCGACCGAGAGGGGATGGCACCCCTTGATATCCTTGATGATATCGAAAGCAAGCTGCAGATCGAGTGCACACCGCTTTCCTGGCCCGTGGGCATGGGAAAAAGATTCAAGGGGGTCTACAACCTCTATAAAAAAGAGCTTCATCTTTTTGCGCCGGGTGGGGAGACACGGCATAGGGACGGCATTTTGATCAACGACCTTTCGGTCTCGACGCTCGATGAGATTCTTGGAAGTCAGGCAGACGAGTTAAGAGAGGATATTGAATTGATCGAAGGCGTTGCAGATCCTTTTGATCTCGACCATTACCTTAAAGGCAACCAGACCCCTGTTTTTTTCGGAAGTGCCGTCAACAATTTCGGTGTGAAGGAGATGCTGGACGCTTTTGTTGAGACAGCCCCGGCTCCCGGTTCCAGGGCTTCTGTGACACGGGATGTCTCTCCCTACGAGGAATCTTTTTCCGGATTTGCATTTAAAATCCAGGCGAATATGAATCCGGCACACAGGGACAGAATCGCATTTATACGGATTTGTTCCGGGAAATTCACCCGAGGCATGAAGGCGGTTCACCACAGAATCGGAAAAGATGTTACATTTTCAAATGCCACTATTTTTATGGCCAATGCGTGTGAAAACGTGGCGGAAGCCTATCCCGGCGACATCATCGGCATTCATAACCATGGCACCATAAAGATCGGTGACACATTTTCCGAAAAAGAGCCTTTAAAATTCTGTGGAATTCCCAATTTTGCCCCCGAATTTTTCCGAAAGGTCATTCTCAAGAACCCCATGAAAGCAAAGCATCTTCAAAAAGGGCTGACCCATCTCGCAGAAGAGGGGGTGGTTCAGGTTTTCAGACCGGTTACCGGAAACAGCTATATCCTGGGCGCCGTTGGACTGCTGCAGTTTGACATTACCATTGAACGTCTCACATCTGAATATGGTGTTGATGCGGTTTACGAGCCGGTCGATTATCATGTTGCACGGTGGGTGGAATCCGACGATCCTCAAAAGATGGCGGATTTTGAGCAGAAAAACAGATCCAACATTGCAGTGGATGCCGAAGGGGCAAGGGCCTATCTGACGACAAGTGAATGGCAGCTCGACTATTGCATAAAAGAGTGGCCCGGGATAGCATTCAACAAGACCCGGGAAATCAACGAAAAGGACTTGCTTTTTCAAAAATGATGTATAACCCTATGCGGACGGCTAAAATCCTGATGGGGGAAAAATGCAAGGCGTTGAAGAAAAGCTTGATCAGGTTCATCGATTAACTGAAGCCATCACGACACACCGGGATCAAATGATCGCCACCGCAGTGCGGGACACCGGCTTTACACGCAGAGAATGCAGCATCGAAACGGACCTTGTCATTACCAACTTACAGGGTTTTGACGACATGGCGTCGGTGTTTGCGGACCGCCTGCCCCTATGCGCTCCAGATCAGGAAGTTGCACTGGTGCTGCCCTACAACGGCAGCGCCTGGCTGAACACGGCCATCGTGTCCATCTTCATGGTGGGAAACCGGGTCCGCGTGAAATTCGCTACCCGAGGCTCCGAAATTTCCCGACTCACCGAATCTCTTTACACGCCTATCTTCGGCGACGCCATCCGTTTTGAATACGCTGACGGCAGGAAATTTCTCGAGAATGCCATTGCCGATCCGCAAATACCCGCAATCTGTCTGTTCGGCACCGACGAGTATGCCGTAAACTGTCTGGACGCTATTAAGGGCCTTGGAAAGAAATTTGTTTTCGAAGGACCGGGCAAAGACCCATTTATTGTTCTTCCCGGTGCCGACCTGGAAGAAGCGGCCCGGGAACTGGCCTTTTCCAAATACATTTATGCCGGTCAAACCTGCACGGCACCCGAGCGGGTCTATTTGCACGAATCCATCCACGACGATTTTCTTGAGTTGTTTCTCGATTTCAGCCGAGCGGTGAAAATCGGCGATCCCGAAGATCCTGCTACTGAAATGGGGCCGGTGGCGAGCCCCAGAGCGGTTTCGGCCATCAAGGCGCAGCTCCAAGACGCTGTGGATAGGGGCGCTCGAATCGTTTTAGGCGGCAACATCGAAGGCAACCTGGTTTATCCCACGGTGGTGGTGGAGGCCCGCCAGGAGATGCTGGGCATGAGGAATGAGATCTTCGGTCCAGTTGTTTTCGTCAGCGCGTTTCCGACGTTTGAAGCGGCCGTCAGTTTGGCCCGGGACAACCGCTATGGCCTGAGAGCCGCAATTTACGGCAGCGATGATGAGGCACGCAGACTCGAAAAGAAGCTCGTCGGCGAACCCTATTGTCATCGAGTCACTGAAATGACCTTTGGGCGCTTCGGAACGGTGGGGGTTAATCAGGGCCGATCGGAATCATGGGTCGGCGCCTTTGTCAACAAGCCGGTGGGGGGTTACGGTTTCTCGGGATGGATCTGGGAGACGGTGGAGGACCGATTCGTCTTCAAACAGGGCCCCAAACTGTTGAGCCTGGAGACCTCTAAAGATCCGCTTTAAAACGACAATTTTTACAGAAAATTTTATACGGTGTTCGTGGAGAAAATTTATGAAAGGAATTTTCCTGAGGTGGTTAATTTTAACGGCTGCCATCATAGTAACGTCATATCTGCTTGACGGGATACGCATCAGTGGTTTTTCCTCTGCACTCTTTGCCGCGGCTATTTTAGGCATACTGAATGCTTTTTTCCGGCCGATACTGTTAATATTGACCCTTCCCATAAATATATTGACCTTGGGTATTTTCACCTTTGTGATCAACGCAATTATGCTGATGATGGTATCGGGTGTGATATCCGGATTTGAGGTTTCCGGATTCTGGTCGGCGGTGTTTGGGTCGCTGTTGATCAGTCTGGTCAGTTCGATTCTCACCTCTTTTGTCAATGAGCGGGGGACGGTACAGTATATCGATTTGAAAAATATCGGCGGCGACCGGTGGGAATGATATACAAAAACCCGTCTCCGGCCCCCCCTGCCGGCCTTGGCCGAATACCACAATTTAAACGGTGTAAGGCCTGATGGGCAGCTGATCGATAAAGGCATTCAAGATACGATAGAGGCTATAAACGCTTTCAACGTTGACGTGCTCGGTCTCGGAATGCTGACTTTGGTCTCCATCGGCACCCCAGATGATCCCTTTGATTCCGTATTCCGAAAGAAATCGAGCGTCGTTGGATCCGTCTTCAAATCCCACCGCGGTGTTTTTTGAAATCGCCAACAGCAGATCCAGGTAAGATGAGGGACCTTCATCGAAAATCGGCAAGATGGTTTCGATCACCACCGTGCTGTGCAATTCTTTTTGCATCTTGGCGATGAAGGCTTTCATGGTGTCATTTTCCGTGTAACGGATGTCGAGCATCGCCTCGGCGTATTTTGGAACCCGATGAAGCCGTTTCCCGGCCTCGATACGGCTGATATTTACAGCCCTGTGCCAGTGTTCCGGGGCCGATCGAACAAAATATGTCCGAATTTTAATGTAATCGTCGATCAGTTTTTCGAGGGCGTTTTCACCGCGCCAGGGTTTTGGGTCGTTGGCGGTCTTTCCCTTTGAGATGAGCTTCAGCCGGAGGAGCCCCTTTTCTTTAACCACGATTTTTTCGACGCTGCCGCCGTCCAGAACGATGCAAAAGTCTGTTTTAATCTTCTGAAGCGCCTTTTTTGCGCCGTTGAAGCCGCCAATCTCCTCGTCACTGGTAATCAAAATTCCGAATGGCAAATCGTCTGGGCGTTTCCCCTGCTTTCGGAGTCGCTTCAGGTGTTTTTTCAACAGCACCAGCGACAGGGCCACCGCATATTTATCATCGAGGCTTCCCCGGCCGTAAAGCCGTTGATCTTTTTCCACAGGAACGAAGCGTTCATCCGGCGAATCGACGACATCGATGTGAGACATGAGCAATACCGGGACAAAACCGCTTGAAGGCGCAACTAGAATCGACGGCACTTTCGGGTGGTCGAGCAGCCGGTATTCAATCTCATACGTTTTCAAAAAATTTTCAATAAACGTCACACATCGCCTAATTTCCATAGGTTTTGAGTGCATCGATTTGAATCGAATCAGATCTTTTGTCAGCGGGATAATCTGTTCCATCTTCGGGTATTGGGAATTTTCTGTTATGAAACTGCGCTTTTTCGCCGGCCCGGGCCTTACCCTTGAGCGCATCTCCTATTATAAAGGCGCAGATGGATATGATATAGCATGTTTATTCCTTGGATACTACCCCGAGGCATTTACCCGGCGTGAAATAATCGCCGGGTTGCCGGGGTTACAATCCGAAACACAACGTTCCCAGGATTGACAGTATTAAGATCATCAGCATAAAAATACAATCCAATATGCCATCAATGATTTTATCCAGCGTCGTATCCTCTGTGATCCCTCTAGTTGTCATAAAAAAAATCTTGAGCCTCCTCAACGGAATCGAACAATATCCAATCTTGCTTAATGGTCGTTCGGCCCTGTTTTCTGATTATTTCAATGGCGGTGTTTCCATGATATTCATAGCTTTCATGGTAATCTGGGTAAACTTCGTGTCGTGTCATTTCCATATCTCCTAAAATTTATGAACTGCAACCGCTCGCCCGGTTGAATTTCGAGGATTCAACCGGGCAAGTGCGTTCCCCGCAAGCGTGTTGAAGCGCAGCGGAGATCCCGTTTAGGGAGCTTCAATATGAAAAAATCGATGAAAGGGACAGCTTGTAAGACGATCTTCGATTCTGTCACCGTCGGATCTGAAAATTGTCTGGCAGTTCAGGTTCAAAAATAGGGATTGGACCCATATGACACTGCCATGTGCACCCAACCGCTGTTGCATATTTCACCGTTGGTGTTTATTTAAATTTTATAAAGTTTATATTTATGAACACAAACGGCAAAAAAATTTACCTGAATTCCCGGCAAATCCAGATTATCTTACCAATAATACGGACACTATTTATTTCATTACCTTGAAGATAAATCGGAGAATAATCCGTGTTGTCACTGTGTAAAACAAGTTTATTGGGATGTTTTTCCAGCCGTTTAACCATGATCGTATCATCAATACCAACAGCGTATACAGCACCCGCCAAGATATCTTTTTGAGACTGGTCTATCAGTACGGTATCGCCATCCTTTATTTCAGGTTCCATACTGTTACCGAAAATGTCCATTAAAACGATCGTGTTTATGTTTCCCTTTGTGGTCAACCACTCCTTCCGAAAAGCATAATAACCTTCTATTTCGGATCCGACTTCAAAAGAGCCTCCGCCGGCACACAGCCTGGCTTTGACCTTCGGTATATTTTTAAATATGGAATCGCTGGACGCCGATGGTTTCAGGAATGTTGGACCGAAGCCTGTTTCGACCCAGTCCGGGTTTAAGGCAAAGGTTCGATACAGTTTCAATATCCATTTGTCCGGAATAGAATCTTTTTTCCTGGCTTGGGTTATTGCCGATCGGTTGATATTAAGGGCGGACGCCAATTCAGTTTGTGATGCGATTCCCGTGGCTTCACAAATCCGTTGTAAAAAGGATTCAAATTTGCTGTTGGCCATATGATTTCCCGGTTTCTTATGGGTTGAGAAGGACTGTTTATTTTGTTAAACACAATTATTTATAAAATGCAACACTTTTTTTGAAAAAAATCCCACGTTGTTACTCTGAGGAACGGCACTCCAGAGGCGGACACGCCGATGACACCGGAAAATTTCCGCTGTTCACGGGATCTTCTTCACCGGGTGGAGCATCCTCGACGCTCTCTCAATTAAGGGGAAATATTCGAAAGATGCCCATTAAGGAGGATTGTACCAGCGCCCAAAATGGTCTATAGAAAGTACGGACGGGCATGGGGTTCATTTAGCAGCAGCAGGTTACTTTGGGTGTTCTTCTATCCCAAATAAAACCCCTTCTGTCCATACCGCTTCGCCTTTCGGGACCACTGTAATAGGGGTCGTTTTTTTGCCTGCGGTCGACGAGCTCAAAAGTTATTCCCACCGGCACCCTGCTTTTGCGTCTTTCTATGCCGCTTCTGCGCTCTGTTTGAAGATAAGGATAAGCACTCATCAGGACCCTCCTGGCCACAAATTTCGAGGATCAAAATTTGAGTCTGACACCGAGATTGAGAAAAAGGGATCGTTTTTCAACGGTCTCTTCTACTATATATAGTAGATTTATATTAACGTAAAACCATATACAGGAATTTTGGGGGTATTGTCAAATAAAAAAGGCAGGACCTTTGCTGGCCCCGCCTTTTTTTATCCAAAATATCCGGTTATTTTTTTATTCTGATGTTCTCGGTTTCAGCCTTCTATCCAACCCACTTCTCCGTTCCTTACCCGATCTTCGTTCAGGTATGTAAGAGGTGTAAGAATATTCCCGCCGGTCCGTTCCTGAGCGCCGGCCGCCGTTATCGTGTAATTCATAGGTCATAAGCGATACAGATTCTTATTGGGTCTTCCTTGAATTGGAACAGCGTACGTATTTCCCCAGTTTGTTGAAGTAATTCAAAGATCCCGTTTCAACGGCGCTACAGGAAACTCCGGCTGTTTTGAATACGTTCGTTATGGCGTTACATGTATGCAAAAATCATGCAGGAATAGGAAATTTTTTCGCTTCCTGATATTTCAAATAGTTAGCTCAAGCAAACGGCGAACAAGCTGTAAAATTGTGAAATGAATACCACATTTAGTATTACTTTGGTTACATATTGGGTAATTGAGGTAACATGGAAAATGGAATTCGGTATGGAACACCACAGGATAATAATTTCCTTTTATACGACTGCAGACACCCTGACATATGGCTATTTGAATCTTGGTTTGAGTTCCACCAGAGTAGCGCCCCAACCGCCGGCTTGAAGGGGTGCATTTCTATAGGATTCCACCAGCGAATTTTTTTTCAAAAGCCCTTGAACCCGTTTCTTCAATATTCCCCGGCCCTTTCCATGAACGATTCGTACAGAATAAATACCTGCATCGATGCAAGCAGAAAAGTAATCGACCAGAAGATCAGGAACATCTTTGGGTTTAAAGGTGTGAAGATCTAAAATATCTTCGATGGGCATTTTTACAGGTTTCACGTAAAAACGGCTCTCTTTTGAGAAATATTATATAGACTTGATATTACTGTCGATAGTGATATGATGCCCACTATATTTTCAGGATGCACTCGGTATGGTTTTCATTGTGTATCGTTTCATTAAAATAAGACCGTGGTGTCGCTTAAATGATTAAACTTCTCATTCTGCCGCTTTTTGCGTATCTCCTGGGCTCCATCCCCTGGGGCCTTGTTCTGACCCGGCTGTTCACCTCGATAAACATCCGGCAGGAGGGGAGTGGAAATATCGGTGCAACGAATGTAAGGCGCGTGGCAGGGCCAAAGCTCGGGATTTTAACCCTTGCCGGCGATGTCCTCAAGGGTGCCGTTCCGGTCTGGTTGGCAGTATCGCTAACAGATTCAAATGAATTGTGGGCTTCCTTCTACATTTCACTGGTTGCCTTTGCCGCCTTTATGGGCCACCTTTATCCGATATATATGAAGTTTAAAAACGGCGGCAAAGGCGTTGCAACTGCAGCCGGGTGTTTTGCCGTAATTTCACCTCCGGCATTGGGGGTTGTAATTCTGGTCTTTATCCTGTTTGTTTGCGGGTCCAACCGTGTCTCGGCGGCATCTCTCGCCGCCGCCGCAGTTCTGCCGGTTGCTGTCTGGAAGGCCACCGGCTCCGGAGTCCTCACAGGATGTGCCGCTGCAACTGCAGTGTTCATCGGTTTTCGCCACATAGAAAACATCAAAAGACTTCTGTCCGGCACGGAACCCACCATTTGGAAATAAACAGATGGGTACCTAAGGTTGTCGTTTCGTCCAATGATTAAAAGGACAACCCCCGGCTGTTCACCGATCAACGATTTTTTACTCAATGTCTTTGAATTGTTTTACGGCCAGATACATCAAATACCCTCCGGAAATATTTTCCACTTTAAAACCATACTGTTCCAGAATGCGCAAGGCAAAATAAGACCGTTTTCCTTCATAACAGTATGTCCATATTTCCCGATCCCGGGGAAGTTCCGACATCCGCTTCCTTAAGTCAGCCAGAGGGATATTCACCGCATTTTTAACATGACCTTTTTTAAATTCAAAAGGTCCGCGAACATCCAGAATAAATGCATCAGATTCGGAAAGATCTTCCCAATGGACAATTGACGTATATCCCCGTATCAGATTCGATGCGATCATACCCGCGAGGTTGACGGGGTCTTTAGCAGAGCCGTATTGCGGTGCATAGCACAGTTCCGACTCCTCAAGGTCGAATACGGTTCCGTTATGCTGAATGGCTGTTGCAATCACATCGATTCTTTTTTCGACACCTTCCGTCCCGACGGCATGGGCACCCAGTATCCGTCCGTTTGTCGTCGAAAAAATCAATTTTAATGTTAGGGGTTTTGCGCCTGGATAATATCCGGCATGGTGATTCGGGGTGAGATAAATTTTTTCGTAAGGTTTTAAGTCTTCATTTCCGTCCAACTGCCTCAATGCTTTTTCGCTGATGCCCGTGGCAGCGATGGTCAGGCCGAGTACACCGCAAACTGTTGTGGCCTGCACGCCGCGGAATCGCGGCGACGCAGTTTTGTTGTTTCCCATGATGACATCCGCCGCTATTCGTCCTTGACGGTTGGCCGGACCTGCCAGCGGAATCAAGCCTTGTGCGGCGGTGACAAAGTTTTTCACTTCAACGGCATCGCCGACCGCAAAAATATTTTCATCACTGGTGCGCATTTGATCGTCTACCAGAATCCCTCCCAGGCTGCCAATGGCAAGACCTGCCGTTTTTGCCAGCCCAACCTCCGGACGAACACCGATGGCAAGAATGACCACATCCGCTGTAACCGTTTTGCCGGATTCGATCATAACCTCGATCATACCATTGTTTTTCTGTCTGAATCCGGTAACAGGACTCCCCAAAAAGAGTGATATATCTTTGGACTTAAGATGATCATGGATGAACGCCGTAATTTCAGGATCTAAAAAAGGCATGACCTGTGGCAGCATTTCAATGATGGAGACATCTATTCCCTGTATTTTCAAATTTTCAGTCATCTCCAGACCGATGAATCCGCCGCCGATGACAGCGGCTTTTTTCACCGTTCGGGTTTTAATCCAGTCGATAATCTTTCGCATGTCCGGAATGGTGCGCAAGGTAAAGATGCCAGGGAGATCTATCCCTTTGAAATCAGGTTTTATGGGTGTCGCTCCGGGAGAAAGGACAAGGGCATCGTAGCTTTCACGGTATACTTCCCCGGTTTTTAAATTTTCGACATCGATCCTTTTATTTTTACGGTCAATATATCGGACATTATTTTGTGTTCTTACGTCCACATTAAGCTGTCTTTTAAACAACTCCGGTGAAGCAATAAAAAGCGACCGCTCTCTTGGAATAACTTTCCCGATATGATACGGGAGACCGCAATTGGCAAAAGAGATATGGGATCCGCGTTCAAATAGGATAATATCGGCATCTTCGCTAAGTCTTCTTGCCCTTGCGGCGCACGACGCTCCGCCTGCAACACCGCCAACGATCAGCAATCTTTTTCTGTTTGTCATTTTTTGATATCCTGATATTTTTGTTTTATGGCGCTTTAATACACGGGTTTACACGGGTTGAAAAAAAGCATTGTCCTTGGAGCGGTTTGACCGAGAGAACGGGCCGCCCGCCGATTGGATCAAGCTAAAGAAGAGACCAAAAAAGGGCGATCAAGCCCGCCATAACAAAGTTGCTTTCAACCAAAAACTCCAGCCGGATCCCGGGAAGCATATAACCGCGTTCGTGGGCTGAAAGAACGATGAAGATAAAAGCGGGGCAGATTGCAAGGGCAAATCCGAGACTCGAAATAAGATGTAAGGCACTGGACAAAATCAGAATGCCAAAATTTATGCTCAGTATTATTTTTAAAAGGCGCAAGGTTCGTTTTTCTCCCAGAAGTATGGGTATCGTCTCTTTTCCCACAATGCGATCGCCCTGCATATCAAGAACGTCAAAAAATGCCGTCCTGACAAAGACCATGCTTAGAGACCACAAGAGTATGATGACCGTACTCAGACGAATATTCTCGGATACGGACAGGGGGGGCAATACCGATGTCACGATTCCCCATGCCATTGCAATCAGAACAGTTTTTGATCCCGGGATATCCCTTATCCGCCGGTATTTGCTGTCTGTAAAATGTGCCGGTATAAGCCTCAGATTGTAAGAAAGTCCCATGATGCTCATGCCGAGAAGGATCAGAAAAGATATCGTTCCTGTTGAATAGGCGATGATCAGTCCAACGCCCCCGGCTGAAACAGCGAGAAGGGCAAGGGAGATCTTGTTTTTGTGATAAAAAAAAGAACGTTCAGGGTCATTGTATCGGTCTGCCTTTGTACCGATGAGGTTGTTGAAGATATGCATGGATTGAACATAAAGCACGGATATAAATACATACGGCAAGTAGTTTGTAATCTCCTGAAACTTGATACAGGCATAGCAAAGGCATCCGGCGCCCATGGACACATAGATATTTGTGAGAAGAAGGGATCGCTGAGCAGCAAACACGGTCCTTTTCCAGCGCTGCTTCTTTTTATAAGGGAGGGCTTCGAGCTTTCTGTAGATTTTATTGATGATCCAGTTCGGGGTGGAAGCGCCGGCTGCAATCCCAATACAGCTTGCTTCAGAAAGTGCAAGCATATCAATTTCCGATTCCTCTTGGATGTGATACGTCGGCTTGCCGGTCTTTCGGGCAATTTCGGCAAGCCGCTTTGTATTTCCGCTGTTATATCCCCCCACAACAATAACGGCATCCACAGAATCTGCCAGGTCATGGACTTCAGCCTGGCGCTTGGCGGTGGAATCGCAAATGGTATCATAGATCTTGTAGTGCGGAAATTTTTGGTTTGCCCAGGTTTTTACCTTTTCAAAAAAGAGGGTGTTCTGTGTGGTCTGGGCAACAATGATGGCGCTTTTAAACAAAGGAAGAGAATCAAGATCATTGATATTGTCGACAACATACCCTTTATCCCCTGCATATCCCAGAAGACCGATGACCTCAGGGTGTTCTTTGTCTCCAATAATGATCGCGGCACAGCCTTGTCGTGCATGTTTCCGGATGATGGTTTGTACCTTGATAACGCGGGGGCATGTGGCATCGATAATCTTGAAACCGGCTTTTTTCAGATTTTCTTTGGTGTCGGGTGGAACGCCATGGGCTCTAATCAGAACCGTACCGGATCCGTGATCCGGAACTTCATCGAGTATGGATATCCCTTTTTCTTCCAATAGATTTAAAACCTGGGGATTGTGTATAAGCGGCCCAAAAGTGCAGATAGGATTTTCGTGTTTGTTCGGGGTATCCAGGACCATTTCAACGGCTCTGCGGACTCCCATGCAGAAACCAGCGTTCTTTGCAATTAATATTTTCATCTATCACATGCTGGTTCAGCTCAACGCATCAAATTTTATGCATAAAAGCCGCTTATTGTATCGGGTCGTGATGTTAGGATTTCAGAAAAATATTGTGGTCCACCAGCGCCAGTGAATGAATGTGCGCCTTTATGAATTTCTGATCTCCAAATATACTGGTCAATCGGATGCCGTTCTCCTCGGGTTCCACGGTATCAACGGCTTCCATAAGCAGTATTTTCTCATCTCCTTCAATCAAGTAAGCGTTTGCCTCACACATGGTATTTTCCCTTTTAAATTTTCCTCGATAAGCGCATCAATAAGATGGGGAAGCGGCGTTGAGGGTACCCCTACGATTTCCACATTTTCCTGGGTAAGCGGTATCAGCAGTTTTTTAGCGGGGCTCTCAGCCACGGCTTCTGCAATTTTGGGTGTAACTTCTCCCATCATGGAATGGGCCAGGATAATGTTGACCGTCCCGATGATAATATTCACTTTTTTAGACGTCTGAACAATTGCATTTTCTCCCGATGCACCTCTGTTGGCTCTGGCTTTCAGCATCTGAGCGGTGGCGATTGCATTGGTGCCCAGGGCGATAATTTCAACGGTTTCTCCGAAAAGGTCTTTTAGTTTTTTGATGATCGCGCTTCCGATACCGCCGCCCTGACCGTCTATCACGCATATCCGAAACAGGTCTGATCTTGTTTTTTTTGTATTCATGTTGTGAAATCTCAAAGCGTTATGAAAAAGCCCTCGGAATCGTTGTGTGACTATCAGATAATGCCAGCCGCGTCAATAGAAACGCCCCTAAATGGTCACTGAGCGAGCAAAACGGACTTTTTACGAGACCCTCAAATTTTTACAGTTTTTTTATTTTGACCTTGCTGCGCCGTTGTCTTTTTGAAAGCCGTCTGTCGGGACCTTTTTTTTTCGTCGTTGGAATCCACCCCACCGCTTCTTCGCTTTCCATCCCCTTGGTATCCATATAAACCGCCATGGCCATCTTTTCTTCAAACCCGGGAGAGTCGATGGTCGCCGACCCTTTGGACGCCGCAAAATGAATAACATCCAGATCAGAGCTTACAACCAGGGCTTTTTCCCTTTGCTTGGCGGCCATCCGTTTAATCACGGCATCGGCGGATTCTCCACTGCGGGAAAATCTCACCTTGATTCCTTTTATTTGATCTTTGTTCTGGGAAAAAGGCGGTGCGTTGGTTCCATCAAAAACGACGGTAATCGTGTGGCGTTTTATTTTTTTGTATGCTGAAAGCATGTCAAGGAGCGCTTCACGACCCAATAGTAAATCTTGTCGGTCAAGGGCGGCGAGGGATTTGGACTGTCGGATTAAATTATAGCCGTCGATGATGATATGAATAGACATTATGTCTGCTTCAATCGTCTTAGCAGACCGTCGAGATCGTCATTGCTGTAAAATTCGATCTCAACCTTACCCTTTTGCCCCCGTCGTTTAATCTGAACCTTGGTTCCGAAGTGACGCGAAAGATCGTCGCTCAGGCTCAAAAAGTATCTTTGTTCAGAACCGGGTGAGGCCTGTTTCGGCTTTTTCTGTTCGGCTTTCAAACGTTTAACCAGATTTTCAGTTTCCCTGACCGATAGCCTTTTGGAAACAACGACCCGCCAAACGGCGTTTTGCTGGGCAGAGTTGGCAGCACCCAGCAATGCGCGTGCATGCCCCATGCTCAAGGCACCATCCATTATGCTGGATTTAATCTGTTCGGGCAGCTGACGAAGCCTTAATAAGTTGGCAACAGCAGACCTGCTTTTCCCCACACGCACAGCAGCCTGATCCTGGGTGAGCCCGAATTCGGTGATCAGACGGTGATACGCTTCTGCTTCTTCTATGGGATTTAAATCTTCTCGTTGAACATTTTCCACGATGGACATTTCCAGAAGATCTGCATCGGCAATGGTTTTGACTAAAACCGGCACGTGTTTCAGGCCGGCCTTTTTTGCGGCACGCAAACGTCTTTCGCCGGTTACGAGTTCATATCCATGATCATCCTTTCTCACCAGAAGGGGTTGTATGATTCCTTGCTGTTTAATAGAGCGGGACATTTCCTCAAGTTCATCGTTTGGAAACCGCAGGCGGGGCTGGTAACGATTTGGATAAATCCGCTCGATATCACACTCAAAATATCCTTCTGAAATGTTTTCGATGGGTTCGATATCGGGCAACAAGGCATCAAGACCTCTTCCAAGGGCCAATTTTTTGGGTTTTTTTGAGGTCAATCCCGATTTTTTTTCTTTCTTAGCTTTTTTCATTTTAATTCAGTTAAGTTAGTTATCCAGTTTTGAGTGTTCCTTAGGACGTTGGATCGGATTTGATAAGCTCCCAAAATTGAGCAGTATCTCCTTGGCCAGGCTGAAGTAACCTTCCGCCCCTGCAGAAGCTGCATCATACAACAAAATAGGTTTTCCGAAGCTCGGCGCTTCGCCCAAGCGGACATTTCTGGGAATCACGGTCTTGAATACCAGGGACTTGAAGTATTTTTCAGCATCTTCAGCCACCTGGTGGGATAGGTTTGTTCGTTTATCAAACATGGTCAGAAGAATCCCTGCGATTTTAAGTTTTGGATTCAAATGATGCTTGATACGTTTTATGGTTTGTAACAGTTGCCCCAGGCCCTCCAATGCATAAAATTCGCACTGAAGGGGAATCAGTATGGAGTCGGCCGCCGTCAGTGCATTTATCGTCAGAAGACTCAAAGAAGGCGGGCAGTCGATGACAATGTAGTCAAATAGATGTTTAACCCGGGATAAAAGGTCTTTTAACACCATTTCACGCTTCGGGTTTGACATCATTTCCACTTCAAAACCGATGAGCTCCACGCGTGAAGGAATGATTTTCAGCGTATCGATGTCGCTGTCCAAAATGAGATTGTTCGCATCGACTTCTCCAATCATTCCGTGGTATAATGATCTATCAATACGATTTTTATCGAT
Source organism: Desulfobacterales bacterium (assembly GCA_035529735.1). GTDB lineage: Bacteria > Desulfobacterota > Desulfobacteria > Desulfobacterales > UBA11574 > JAAXQD01. The sequence goes on from DATKWE010000040.1 coordinate 17,135, forward strand.
GCCGAGTCCGGTGGTTGCATTTCCCTGGGGATCGCAATCCACAAGGAGCGTTTTTTTTTCGGAAACTGCAAGGGCGGCGGACAAATTTATGGCTGTGGTCGTTTTGCCCACGCCGCCTTTTTGATTGGCTATGCATATGATATCTGTCATATCGACAAAACTCTATCATAAAATATGATGTTTGAAAAGGCATATACAGATATGAGTTGACTATTAACCATTGAATATTCAATAATAGCGGATAAAAAATAAAACCTTTTGGTTTTGTTTTTAGTTGAATCCAAGAATCGATGGACATCGGTCTCTTCTGTCGAGGCAACTATGAAATTTCTCCAAAAATTGACTTTGATATGCGCTGCGCTCATTGTCCTGGGGAGCACCCTTTCGCCTCAATTCGCTTTCGGCATTACCCTACAAGAAGAAGAGGAGCTTTCACGGGAATTCATAAAAGTCGTTTTAACTCACTACGAGATTATCGATGATCCTCTTATCGTCAACTATGTCAACGAAGTCGGCAACAAAATAATTTCGGTGCTTCCTCCCCAGCCGTTTTCCTATCATTTTTATGTCATAAAAGAAGATGTTTATAATGCATTTGCAATCCCGGCAGGCCATATTTTTATAAACAGCGGACTCTTTGAAGCCATGGATAGTGAAGAAGAACTGGCAGGTATACTGTCCCATGAAATAGCGCATGTGGTGTGCCGTCATATTTCCCAGAAAATAGAAAGAGCGCGAAAAATAAACATGGCCACACTTGCCGGGATGGTGGCCGGCGTCCTCCTTGGCGCCGCCGGGGGAGCAGCAGCCGCCAATGCAGTAACCATGGGATCTATGGCTGCCGGTCAATCCATGACTCTGGCATACAGCCGTGAAGACGAAAGGCAGGCGGACCAGATCGGCCTCCACATGGAAAGAAAAGCGGGATATAACGGCAAAGGACTGCTGGATGTACTCGAAAAAATCCGGAGCAAACGGTGGTTCGATTCAAACCAGATTCCAACGTATTTACAGACACATCCCGGTGCAGAAGAACGGATGGCCTATGTCGACACCTGGCTCGAGAAACATGAAAAAACAACAGCGGCGGTGGATCCTTATGATTTTGAAAGGGCTCACACACGGCTTGTTGCCGTTTACGGGGATAAAAGCTCGGCACTCACACAGTTTAAATCGGCGGTGGAAAAGAATCCTGACAATCCTTTGGCACATTACGGATACGGCCTGGTTCTGGAAAGGGAAGACGACCACAAAGCTGCCGTTGACCAACTTAAAGCAGCATTGGGTAAAAGAGCATTCGATCCGTATATTTTGAAAGATCTTGGCCTGATCTATTTCAACGACGGCCAGTATGATCAAGCATTCCGCATTCTCGAAGGCGCCGCCAGCATTATTTCCAATGATCCGGAAATTCTCTTTTATCTCGGACGGACCCAGGTAGAACTCGGACATCTTATGGATGCTGCCGCCACGTTTGAAGCGCTGATCGCAAAAAAATACAATTATCCACGCGCCTTTTATTTCCTGGGTGAAACCTATGGGAAACTCGGAAAATTAGATGATGCCCATTATAATTTGGGGATTTATTACGAAAAAAAAGGGGATTTTAAAAATGCCGAGTTTCATCTGAAAAAGGCGTTGGAACTCATGAATGATCCAAATAAAAGGGCCGTTATTGAAAACAGGTTGAAAGACATCAAAGGAAAGCAGATAGAAAAAGCAAAAGCTGAAAAATAGGAGGTTTTGAAACCGGTTACCGTTAAGACCGGTCAAAATGAGAGAACTGCATTGTAAATGTCCCTCTGCCCTGGGTTGCCGATCGTAATGACGTTGAGTACCCGAACATGCGTGACAGCGGAACGATGGCTTTGATAACATTTACCCCCATTTTGTGTTCAATGGATTCAATTTTCCCCCCGCGGGAATTAAGGTCCCCGATAACATCGCCCATGAAGGCTTCTGAAATAAAAATTTCCACATTCATAATCGGATCAAGGAGAAATGGTTTACCGTTTTCAAGCGCTGTTTTGCACGCCATGGATGCACTGACTTTATATGCCAATGCCGTGCTCAGGGATTCTTTATACACCCCGCCGATGAGAACCGCTTCGACATCCACAACCGGATAGCCCATCAGCGCACCGCTTTCCAAAGATTCCATCACCCCTTCTTTGATAGCGGGAATAAAAATATCCGGTATTATTTCATTATCCACTTCAGACCTGAATCTTTTTTCAACACCTCGGTCCAGTGGTAACAGTTTCAAGGTTACTTCGGCAAAGTGTCGGTGTCCCGCAACCTCCTTGTCAAATACAGCAGATGCCCGCCCCTCTTTTTCAATGGTTTCCCTGTACACAACCTGAGGTTTTCCCACGTTTACATTGGTTTGAAATTCACGCTGCATGCGACTGATGATAACTTCAAGATGAAGTTCTCCCATACCGGACAAAATGGATTGTCCGGTTTCTTCGTCCTTTTTAAGCTTGAGGGTCGGGTCTTCAGCCATAAAATTTTCCATGACTTGATCGAATTTTTCTTGATCAGTGTGGGTCTTAGGCTCCACAGCCACAGAAATGACCGGCTCGTAGAACTCCATTTTTTCCAGCAAAACAGGATGATCCATAGAACAGAGTGTTTCGCCGGTCGTCGATTCCTTCAATCCAACAACCCCGACAATACTTCCGGCACCGGCAGCATCGATCCGCTCCCTTTTGTTGGCATGCATTCCCAATATTCGGGAAAGTTTTTCATTTATTTTCCGAGAAGGGTTGTAAGTATCGGTTTTGGCGTTCATCGTCCCGCTGTATATTCTTACATAGGAAAGTTTGCGGCCTTCTACCATGGCGACTTTGAATATGAGCGCCGCAAGGGGCTCCGTGTCTTTCGCTTTACATACAATCGGTTCTCCGGTTTCAGGGTGTACACCTTTAATGGGGGGGATATCTAGAGGACTCGGAAGAAACAGCACAATGGCGTCAAGGAGCGGTTGTATTCCCTTGTTTCTCAGCGCACTGCCGCAAAGAACCGGAACCAGCTTCAAATCTATGGTTGCCCTTCGTATGGCAGCAATCAGATTTTCCGGGGCAATCGGTGTTTCTGATAAATAATCTTCCATGATATCATCATCGACTTCAGCAATGGTTTCAATAAGTTTTTCGTGATATTCCGTTGCGGAATCGAGCAAGCTCGGAGGGATTTCCTCCGCAGTGTACGTAGCTCCCAGGGTCTCGTCTTCCCAGATAATCTGTTTCATATTGATGAGATCGATGACGCCTGCAAAGTCATCTTCCGAGCCTACCGGGAGTTGTAAAATAAGCGGATTCGCACGCAGTCTCTCTTTTATCATTTCGATCGTGCCGAAGAAATCGGCACCCACCCGGTCGAGCTTATTGACAAAGGCAATCTTTGGAACCCGATATTTGTCAGCCTGTCGCCATACGGTTTCCGACTGGGGTTCTACACCGCCAACCGCGCAGAAGACGCCGATGGCACCGTCGAGTACTCTCAGCGAACGTTCAACCTCGATGGTAAAATCAACATGCCCCGGTGTATCGATTATCTGGACCGTGCACCCCTTCCAGTGGCAAGTTGTAACGGCAGAGGTAATCGTAATGCCCCGTTCCTGTTCATCGGGCATCCAGTCCATAACCGCTTCACCGTCATGAACTTCGCCGATTTTGTGGGAGCGCCCCGTATAGTAAAGTATACGCTCTGTTACGGTGGTCTTGCCGGCATCAATATGGGCGATAATGCCGATATTCCTTATATTTTTAATGTGGCGCTTTTTTTTCATCGTATCAGAAGCATGTTGGCCTTAAAGGGAAAGCGAAGATCGACATGGCCGGCCAGGGTCATGGCGTCACGTCCGCCGATCAGAATTTTCACAGCGTCGATTTCAGGAATATTCAATATCAATGAATTTACGATTGAAAAAATAATAAAAAGTTCCGATTTAATTCCGCCGGGGTGAGCCTGCCTTATTTTATCCGACATATCGACATACGCGGTTCCATCCCGGGTAACATAGAATGCATTGAGGGTCGTACCTTCAGGAATCGTCCGCATAAGTCCAGTGCGAGGACCGTTTGCCAGGGCTTCGACGATGATTTTACCAAATTCGACCGGATTGTCAGAATGACCCAGATTCCACGCTTCTGCAATGAGAAACGAATTTTTTTTGTCGGAAAAATACAGATGGACAACAGACTTGTCTAAATGTTGTGCTTCAACGAATCTTGCTTTTTGCTCAAATTGATCCAAACCCCAGGACTTAAAGGGCATCATCACCAGAACCGTGCATATGACAACGCCGGTAATAACAGCAGAACAAGTATATGATACACGGCTTTTTTTAATCATGACGCATCAACGCATTGTTAACAAAATGACAAGGTTTTTTAAGCCAATATGATTGTTATGTCAAGGGAAGAAGGGGGAGAGGTTGAGTAAATAATAAGCGTCCAATAAAAAAAGCCGGCCAGATAGACCGACTTTTTTTGAAATGTTGGGTGTCGCTGATCCGGCTCGAACCAGCGAACCCATCACGGCCGGAATGTCCTATTAATTTCATGATGTCAATTGGTTGCCGAGTTAAATGGGTCGGATTTGGTGCCCCATAATGAAGGATAGGGGATCGTTGATTTATCGCCGGAAAACCGAGCCCCAATATCCGGGCCCATGCGGAACAGATGTGGCCGTCCATGTCAGAATCAGGTATTGGCGGCCGTATCCAACAATGAAAGTGCTTTTTCCTTGCCAACCAGTTGAACAAAGGTTCCAAAGCGTGGTCCACGTTCTTGACCAAAGACCACTTCATAAAAGGTTTTAAAAAAGTTCTTTGGCGATTCATCAAACAATCGAGCCACCGAAAACGGGATGGATTGAATTTCGTTTTCATCATCGCCATCATAATTTGCGAGTTCATCCCGAAGACGCTTTAACATCTCTTTTTCTTTTTCAGTCGGGGTGCGATAATGCTTGTTCGGCAAGATAAAATCTCTATAGTAGTTCATGGCCTTCTTGACCAAATCTTCAATGACAGCACTGAACTCATCCATAGAAGGATCATAGCGTTTTAGATATTCTAATATTAAATCTATATCGTCCGCACCCACCGCTGAAATGAGGTTGTTGATCAATGAAAAATTGATGGATGTCCTGTAATCAGGAACCGCTGCACCCTGATTAAAAAGGTGCCAAATCGTCGAATCAGGCTGTTTCTCGGCATCCAATTTTTCATAATTATTTAGACCCGCAAGGTATTCATCCACCGACTTGGGTACAATCCCCCAAAACAGCCGTTTCGCTTGCTTTGGGTTCTGAAAAATATAGTACAACAAAGACTCTAACGGTGCGTAACTCATCCAAGATTCTATGGTTAACCCTTTACCGACGCTTTTTGAAATCTTCCGACCTTTTTCGTCTAAAAAGAGTTCATAGAACAATCCTATGGGAGGCTGTTTGCCCATTGACCGGATAATTTTACCGGAAAGCTTTGCGGATTCGATCAGGTCTTTTCCATACATCTCATATCCAATGTCATAAGAATACCAGCGCAATGCCCAGTCTATTTTCCAACCCACTTTGACATGGCCGTTAAAGATCGAAATCGTTCCTTTATTTCCGCAACTTTTTACCAAACCTTCTTCTCGGTCGCAGATGTAATCGATGGTATTTTTTTCAGTGTCATAGGCGGTCACCCGGGTGCTATAAATCCGTCCGCATTTTTCGCAGATTGGGAAAAACGGAGACCAATGTTTACGCTTTTCCTCGCCCATGGTTGGGAGAATGATCGCTTTGATATCTTCAACCTTTTCAAGGATGACGGCCAAACCTTCATTAAAATCACCTCGGGCATAGGCTTCATATGAACTTTGAAACGCATAATCAAATTTGTAACTATCTAAAAATTCACGTAATTTTTTGTTCATATATGCGCTATAACTTTCACACTCATCAAATGGATCGGGGATGCGACATAGCGGCTTTCCCAAATTTTCAGTCAACATTTCCTGTTGCGGCATATTTAAAGGTACTTTTCTCAAACCGTCCATGTCATCGCTAAAAGCAATGAGTTGGGTTTGCCGCTGGGTTAAAAATTCGAAGGCCCGGCGTATCCAGGTCGTTCGAGCGATCTCGGCAAATGTGCCGATATGCGGCAAACCACTGGGTCCAAAGCCGGTTTCAAACCGGACGGGGATATTTAAAGATTCTGAAAATCGTTTGCGTAACTTGTCGGCCTCTCTGAAAGGCCAGGATTTATAATTCGGCGACGTCATCAGTTTTAACCCTCTAAGATTCTGGCTGGGAATTAAAAATTTTATTTTATAACTTTTTATAAACAATATATCAAGACACTATTTGGTCTTTTTTTCGGTCAATACCGAAACGAAATTTCTAAAGATTGTCTATACGCTCCGTGTGGTTATCGGTTCATCACCGGCGCCAAAATGCACAAAAAAATGTGCGCAGATGAACCGTTTTCTGTGCATTCTGCTTTTATGGATTTTATGGTTCGATTTAATGGGCAAACCAAAATCATCAAGATGGAAAATTATAACCCCCGTAACCGTCTATAAAACAAAGAATTTCGAGCATACGGTGCCGAATCGACCCCAACGTCTCCAATGGGTTTAAAAGAAATCCGGTTTTGGCACGAAAATTGACTTACAGAGTTCGAGATCGAATTCCATCAACTTCCAAAGTTTGAAGCGCCCTGCAGGCCCGCAAGGCGGGATTTCCGCTACGCTGAAACACGCTTGCAGGGAATACGCTTGCCCTGTTGAATCCCCGAAATTCAACTGGGCGAGCTAATGCAGGTCAAGAGAGTACCGATGGACAAACTGCTTTTCATCGATGACGAAGAAGGCATCCGGCGTTCGGTGGTTCGTGCCCTTAAACATGAGCCGTATAAAACCCATACCGCCGAAAACGGTAAAACCGGCATTGACTTTGTGAAAGAGAACATTTCTGACACGACAACGGTAATTTCCGATTACAAAATGCCGGGATTGGACGGTATCGAAACCCTCGCCATCATCGGATCCATCAATCCTGAAATCACCCGTATCGTCCTTACGGGATACGCAACCGTGGAAGCGGCGATTCAGGCCACCAACGACGGGATTGACGGTTTTCTCACCAAACCGTTTGACAATATGGAACTCAGGGCCAAAATCCGCACCATCCACGTTCGAAAGCGCCTCAAACAGTTTGTGTCCGAACAGGTATACCAACAGATCGAAAAATCGTCGGGGGTTCTGAAGCCGACGTACCATGAAGCTTCGATTCTTTTTTCCGATATTCGCGATTTCACCCGGATGTCTCAGCAGGTTCAACCCGACAAAATCGCCGACTTTTTAAACAACGACTATTTCACGCCGCTGGGTGAGATCGCTTATCGGTTTAACGGAACCGTGGACAAACATATTGGCGACAGTATTATGGT
>DATKWE010000041.1:0-13287 GCA_035529735.1 Desulfobacterales bacterium
AGCGGCTGCAACCAGAAAATAGACTTTACCCAGTGTAAATTGGAAGGGACGGCTTAAACCGTTGTTCTGATTTCAGCAGCCCACACTCATTGCATCAAGTCATGAAAAAATCCCGGTGATGTGTTAATTCCTTCATTTACCGGGTTTTCGATTCTCCCTCTCGTGGGGATTATTGTAGGGCCTAATCCATCAGCAAAAACTCCGAGACATTCGGATAAATTGAGGAAAACCATAGGAGATATCGTATGAAGTCGATCATCGTTGTGGTATGTTTCGTTTTTGCAGTCCTTTCCGCGGGTGTATTCGCCGCTGGAATCACAGAAAAAGGTCCGGCAGAGATTACCCTTGACGGCGGCAGTAAAGGAACGGTCGATTTTCCGCACCAAAAGCATCAAAACACTTTGGGCGACTGCAAAATCTGCCATGATATATTTCCGCAGAAATTGGGCGTAATAAAGGTTTTAAAAGACGAAGGAAAATTAGAGAAAAAGCAAGTCATGAACAATTGCAGGGGGTGTCACCGCAACCTGGCCAAGGAAGGTAAAAAGGCCGGTCCGACTTCATGCATAAAATGTCATTCAAAATAAGGAATTATCGATGATGCTGGTTCTCGGATTGCAAGGGAGCCCCAGAAAAAAGGGAAATACAAATTATCTTCTTTCGGCGTTTATGAATGAAGCCGAAAGGTATGGAGCGAAGACCCGTGTCATTGAAGCGGCCAAAAAGAATATCGTCCCATGTTTGGGCTGCGGTTTTTGTGAAAAAAACGGATACTGCGTTACACAAGACGACGATATGACGCATGAAATTTATCCGTTGCTTCGTGCGGCGGATGCTGTCGTTCTGGCCTCTCCCATATATTTTTATAATGTCACCGCCCAGCTAAAGGCACCCATCGATCGGAGCCAGACGCTCTGGGCCAGAAAATATAAACTGAAACTTACCGATCCGGCACGAAATTACAGACGTGGATACCTCCTTGCTCAAGGGGCCACCAAAGGGAAGAATCTTTTTGAAGGCGTCAACCTTACCGCACAATATTTTTTTGATGCTGTAGGCGCCCAATTCAATGGCAGTCTTACCTATCGCCACATTGAAGACCTCGGAGATATGGAAAAACATCCCACCGTTGATACGGATGTAAAAGCGGCGGTCAAGGAACTTTTATTGCCATTGGCCGGGAGAAAGAAAGTCCTGTTTGCCTGTCGGGAAAACGCCTGTCGCAGCCAGATGGCTGCAGCTTTTGCACAATATTTAGCAGGCGATAAAATTGAAGCCGCTTCAGCCGGCAGTGAACCTGCAGCGAAAGTAAATCCTGACATGGTGGACGTCATGAAGGAAAAAGGGATCGACATGGCATTTCGAACAACCCGGCCTTTGGAAGCGGCGGTGTTAGAAATAAAACCGGATATAATTATCACCATGGGTTGTGGGGAAGCGTGCCCTTTGGTTCCAGGTGCCCAAAGGCTGGATTGGAATCTGTCTGATCCTGCCGGAAAATCGATGGATTTTATGCGGAATGTCCGCGACGAAATAGAAGAGAACGTCAAAGCCTTTGTAAAAAGTATGTTCAATTAAAATTGTAAATAATGTTCTCATGGAGTAGAAACAGATCACTCATAATCAGTTAAGGAGCGTTAAATGCCTAAACCCGAAGAGATGTATCAGTGCCAGACCACAAGTTGCGGATATATTTACAATCCTGACAAGGGAGACCGAAAAGGAAAAATTCCTAAAGGGACTCAATTCGTCGACCTTCCGGACGACTGGAAATGTCCGGTGTGCGGTGCGGGCAAAAAAATGTTCAAACCCCTTGTCGGACCCGGTTCAGCGGTCGCTGAAGATTAAATGTCCATAATCGGACACAGATTTTTCAGTTAATATTTTTATTTAACAACCCAAAGATCTATTTAAGAAAAGGAGGTTTCAAATGGATAAGTATGTATGTACGGTTTGCGGCTATGTTTATGACCCGGAACAAGGTGATCCTGACAATGATGTTGCGCCCGGTACAAAATGGGAAGATGTGCCCGATGATTGGGAATGTCCGGTGTGTGGCGCATCAAAAGATGATTTTGAAAAAGAATAATTAAAGGGATAGAGGAAGATGAGACCTGTAGAAATAGCAAATGGAGTTTATAGTGTTGGTGTAATCGATTGGAATATAAGAGATTTTCATGGATATTCTACATATCTGGGAACCACCTACAACGCCTTTTTGATTGTAGATGAGAAAATCGCACTGATCGATACCGTCAAGAAGGATTTTTCCGATCAACTCATCGAAAACATTTCCAAAATTGTCGACCCCAAAAAGATCGACTATGTTATCAGCAACCACACCGAAATGGACCATTCCGGCGGGTTGCCGCGGATCATGCACAGGGTCGGTGAAGACAAGCCCCTATATTGTTCAAAAATGGGTGTAAAAAATCTTGCCCGGCATTTCCCCCAAAAGTGGAACTATCATGCCGTGGGAAGCGGTGAAGAACTGAGCTTGGGAAACCGGACCCTGACGTTTCTTGAAACCCGAATGCTTCACTGGCCGGACAGCATGTTTACCTACTTGAAAGAAGACAAAATTCTCTTTTCCAGTGACGGCTTTGGCCAGCATTATGCAGGACATGAAAATTTCGACGATGAGGTCGGTGATGAGATCATGCGGCATGCCAAAAAATATTATGCAAACATTCTACTGTTGTACTCGCCGCTGATACTCAAGCTTATCGACACGGTTACGGAACTGGGTATCGAAATCGACATGATTTGCCCGGACCATGGAATCATCTGGCGGAAAGATCCGGGTAAAATTATTTCTGCCTATGCCAGATGGGCCAAACAGGCGCCGAAAAAAAAGGCGGTGGTCGTTTACGATACCATGTGGCACAGCACAAAAGCCATGGCCGATGAGATTGCGGCGGGAATCGCCAATGAAGGCATTCGTGTAAGGCCGATACACATCCGAAGTTCACATCGCAGTGAAATTATGACAGAGGTTCTGGATGCCGCTGCGGTCATTGTGGGATCGCCGACCCTAAACAACCAGCTATTTCCTACTGTAAGCGACTTTCTGACGTATATGAAGGGACTGAAACCGATCAACAAGATCGGCGCTGCATTCGGTTCATACGGCTGGAGCGGTGAGGCGGTCAAGATGATCAATTCAGCGCTTGAGGACATGAAGTTTGACATCATAGATCCGGGTGTCAGACTTCAGTATGTGCCGGGTAAGGAGGGGTTGAACGCCTGTTTCGAGCTGGGCAAAAAAATCGGAAAAGCCATCGCTGGGCAAGCATGAAGGTACCTGTCGTTGATTTGAGTCGATGCAGTTTATGTGGCGCATGTATCGAGGTGTGTCCTTCTGTCTTTAGATTCAACGCTGCCGGGTATATCGAAATAATCGAACGCATCTCATATCCTAAAATCGAAGTCGACGAAGCCATAAAGTATTGTCCGGAAGATTGTATTTACTGGGAAGACGCCTAACCCGAAATTCTCAACCGGTGAAAAAGACGTTGTCCCGGTTCAAGGGGCTGGAAGTTGAACGGGCAAACATTTCATTGGGCAGGGGGGGCAGGCAAACGACAGACAGAATATGGGCGGCAGGAAACTCAAAAAGAAAATTCTCGGGCTTCTAAACGACAATCCATTGGAAACAAGCCTCGAGAAAATTTGCCGACTACCGCCACGCCAGGCTGTCAACCCGCTGTTTTCCTTCTTTTATCACTCAGACGAACGGGTCAAGTGGCGTGCGGTTACGGCAATGGGAGCCGTGGTCGCCCGCCTTGCCCAGCAGGATATGGAATCCGCCCGCATCGTCATGCGGCGCCTGATGTGGCATCTGAACGATGAATCCGGAGGAATCGGCTGGAGCGCTCCTGAGGCCATGGGAGAAATCATGGCCCGTCATGAAAAGCTGGCCGACGAGTATGCTTGCATACTCGTCTCCTACATCAACCAAAGCGGCAACTTTATCGAGCACGAAATTTTGCAAAGGGGTGTGCTCTGGGGACTGGGAAGACTTGCTTACGTCCGGCCCGAACTCGTAGCAAATGCCGCCGCTTTCCTTCTTCCGTTTATGCGCTCGAGCGATGCCATCCATCGCGGACTTGCCGCCTGGGTGTCCGGTGCTTTATCTTCAGAAATCACCACGCCCTTACTCCAAGATCTGGTTGCAGATGAAGCAAGGATAACAATCTTCATCAATATGAACCTGGTGGAAAGTACTGTCGGCAAACTGGCACAAGAAGCACTTGCCGGAACAACCCGGTTTTCTCTCGAAAAACAGCGATCAAAAAGGTAAGCCATTTCAAAATTTCCCGGTGCGTGATTTTTGGGTCTTTTGCCGAAAAGCGTTTAGCGAAGCGGCGCGTTTTGAAACGGCTTATAGAAACACCTTAGGATATTAATAATTCTATCCAATTTGACAGAGGAAATGAAACCATGAATGAACGTTATACCAACCCGTATTTAATCGGTGTTGTACTGGGACTGATCCTGCTTTTTTCCTTTTATACCATGGGCAGAGGCGTAGGATCCTCCGCCTCATTTTCAAGGATAGCGGCTGCAGGGTTCAAACTGGTGGCACCCGACCATGCAAAAGCCAACAAATATTTTGCAAAGTATATGCGTGGCGGAAGATCCCCGCTCCTGGCATGGTTGGTTTTTTTGACCTTGGGCGCTGCTCTCGGCGGCCTGTTCTCGGCATTTATTGCCAATAGGATCAAAGGAGAAGTGGCCCGGGGGCCTTCCATCGGCGTGTCGGTCCGACTGTGGCTTGCTTTGGCGGGGGGCGTCCTCTCCGGATTTGCCGCCCGATTGGCCAGGGGCTGCACCAGCGGCCAGGCCCTTACCGGGGCTTCGGAACTGGCATTCGGCAGCTGGATTTTTATGTTGTGTATCTTTGCCGGCGCCTATGCAACGGCCTACTTTTTCAGAAAGGAGTGGCTATAATGGGACCGCTTTACAAATTGGGATGGTTTGATTTTGCCTATAGTCTCCAACTGGCTGCACTCATCGGCTTCTTTTTCGGCTTTGTACTCGAAAGAGCAGGATTTGGAAACCCCAGGAAGCTCACTGCGATTTTTTATCTCAGAGACTTTGCGGTCCTCAAAGTTATGTTTACCGCCATCGTTGTCTGCATTCTCGGCCTGCTCTATTTTTCGGTTTTTGGCTGGATAGATCTTAGCCGTGTCCATATTCTGCCGACCTACATCTGGCCCCAGATTGTGGGAGGATTACTGCTTGGAGTCGGTTTTCTCATCGGCGGCTACTGTCCAACAACATCGGTGGTTGCCACGGCATCGGGAAAATTGGACGGGCTGATTTTTATTTTAGGGATGGTTTTCGGCTCTCTGATCTTTGCCCAGATGTTCCCTTTGATTCAGGGGTTTTATACGTCCGGCCACATGGGGGCAATCCGCCTCCCGGACATCCTGAAAATCAATTCCGGCATCGTTGCGTTATTGGTTTGTTTATTGGCCGTCGGCGCGTTCTGGATCGCAGAAAAGACAGAAGGAAAATTCGGAAACAAACAGACGCTGCCCGTCGGCTCGGCCAAGATCAAGCGAACCGGGGCAACCCTACTTATACTCCTGGGTTTAATTCTCGCGGTTATCAATCCGGATCGACCGGTGTATAGCAAATCATCCATTCCCGTTCAAACACCCAAGGAGACGGAAAAAATTCAACCGGTCCCTCCAAAGGCAGACATCCCTTCTTCACACCAATTCAAGATCGTTGACGATGAGGGTTGTTAGCCCGCATTTATCATGATCGGGGAAAACAAAAGAATGAAATGGACGTCCGAGGCGGAATCTGAAATTAAAAAGGTTCCTTTTTTTGTCAGAAAGCGGGTTCAAGCGCGGATCGAAAATGAAACATCGGCAGCCGGGAAAAAAATTGTATCCCTAACCGATGTCAAAGCCGCCCAGGCTCGATTTTTGTCGAAAATGAGCTCAGAAATCAAAGGGTATCAAATCGACACGTGCTTTGGATCCAGTGGATGTCCCAACCGGGCAAACCGCTGCGAAAGTCTGTTTCAAAAGATCGAAGCGCTGTTTAAAAAAGAAGATCTTTTGGGCTTTTTAAAAGAACAGGTTAAAGGTGATCTCAAATATCATCATGAATTTAGAGTGACACTCGCCGAATGCCCGAACGCCTGTTCCCAGCCTCAAATTAAGGATGTCGGGATCATCGGTGCTGTCATCCCCGAAATCACCCAAGAAGAATGCACACTTTGCAAAGGGTGTGTTGAAGCGTGCATTGAAAACTGTATTGTCCTCGACAGCTCGGAGAAGGTGCCTGAAATCGATCATGACCGGTGTCTGAAATGCGGCCGCTGTGCGGATGTCTGTCCATCCGGGACCATCGTAACAAAAGAAAAAGGGTTCCGGGTTCAGCTCGGTGGAAAACTGGGCAGGCATCCAAGGCTCGCCATAGAACTGGACGGCATGTTTAGCGAGAAAGAAGTGCTGGACATCATCAAGAGATGTATTGCGTATTACAAGCAACACAGCAAACATGGCCGAAGATTTGCGGAAATATTCGAACCCTCGGATTTTAAACCGGATAACTTCCGGGGCTCTTGAATTGCATCAGTGAGCCCCGGTGAAACATGCTTTTCCCCGGACGAATATTAAGAAAGATAAAATTTGATGGTTTCGTAAAAAGTCAAACTTGTTAAGTGTAAGGCAGAAAAATTAGGGTGCCTGCCGGGATTCGATCAAAGTCCTCTATTTTATCACCGGCCACCAGTTCTTTGGATGGCAGGTAGTAGATGGTTTTTCGATCTTTGTATTTGTGACCGGCGATACGGTAGGCGGATTGATCTTTATAAAGCGTGTAAGGACCCCGGTAACCGACGATGAGCCTTGTTTCGGCCGGCAGATCATCCCAGTCGGATATCGTCGACCCGAATTTTATTCGGCCTGACGGCAGAAAATAGATGGTCGTTTTTAGATTATACGCGTTGCCGGCAAACGACCATGCCGTGAGACTGTCCGATATGGTTTTTACGGGGCCATCGCTTTTTTTCAAAGAAACGCTGTTTTCCTGATTGAGCAGCACGACGGTTTTCGCAGGTATGCGGTTCCAGCCCACGTTTTCTGAAATTTGATCGCCAGTGTATATTTGACCGCCTGGAAATTCGTAGACCGTTGTCCGACTGTCGTAATCTTCCCCGGCGATGGACCAGGCGGTGTTGCCCTTGGAGATGACGTTCGCTTCTTCGGTTTTTGCATAATATCTCCGCCGACCATAATACACTTCAGCCAGCTGTGGGTCTGCCAAAAGTCGGCCGGATCGCACATCGGGATCATAGGTCCAGGTCGGCCCCACTTCGGCGTTGGCGCGAATAAAATTTTTTGCACAACGTTTGCGTCCCCGGTGATTTTTTCTAAACCATGGGTTCGGCTTCCCGTAGGCCACCTGGCTGTGGGTCAGGACGGCCCGGTCATCCAATCCGTAAACCCCTTGTAAAATGTCGATCAATTTGCCCAGGGACCGATACTGACTTTCAGAGATGGGAGCGTAATGATACCCCACCAATTCGATTCCAATGGAGATTCTGCTGATATCCGTCTCCCCGTTCCACATGCTGAGACCGGCGTGGTCCGCTTCGAATTTCTTGTCCAAAATGCGATACGTGCGTCCGTTTCGCGCAATCACATAATGGGCATGCCCGCCGGGGGTGGTCCGGCCGCTGCGCAAACGCTTTCCTTTCAAAACAACCCGCAGGGTCGTTTCAAGCCCGAGTTCCGAGGTATGAACGATAATATATTGGGTCTTTTTACGTTTGACCTTCTTAAACCTCGGGTTCAACCGCGAACGGACATCGACAATGGACCGCTGAAAACTTCGGTGATCTGCTCGGTTGTATGCGGATGACAACGATGGCAAATTGAGAAAAAACCCGAGAAATAAAGAGGCAACTAGTATTAATTGTTTATTGTACATTGCATATGACATATGGCATTTCAGAGTATTTTGCAAGAGCTTGAATCTCAAGATCGATGACCCGGGCGGATTCGGTCAATCAACGCTTCATCTTTTAATAATGAAAAAAACTATCTTGGCGCATTTTTTTTGCGGTTTAAGAGCAAATAATGGCTTGACTTATCTCAATACCATCTTATTATTACACGATTCATGACGGCCCGTTTTTAATCGGCGGGCCGATTTCGTTCTGAAGAAAAGATCCATTTGTCATAGAGCAGGGCCCAAAAAGGCCCATCTGCAGCGAATGTCGGTGCGGCATAGTTCAAAATTTTAATCCGAAAAAAGGGCATTCCCCAATTTACGAGGGCGTGTCCTTGTTTTTTTTAGAAAGGAAATTTCGTCATGTTTTATGAAGCAATCTTTCAACCGTCAGAGAAGATGAATTACAATACCGATGCAAAAAGACTTGCAGGTAAAAAAATTGCCGTTCAAGATGGATGGGTCATCGAAGATGGACCTTTTAAGGGGCAAAATTGTTTTTATATTCCAAACTCTACCGTAGGTTGGATTCCGCAGTGCGATCTAATAGGGTTAAAATCGACATCCTTTGTCCAGTGGCAGGAAATCGGTAAAAGCTTAGGGTTAATCTAATTAATCCAAATGAAGTAGTTTTGTAGGTCCTGGATATTATGGGTGCAAATCTCCAGTAATAAGAAGTTCATTACTTATCCGACGTTAAGCAAATTCCCTTCCTTGGCGCGCACCCCATTCGTAACTGTCCGACACGTACGCGCGCTAAAGGAAAAAAAACGAGCAGGCCAGGACCGCAAAAATCACGCCGGCCACATCCGCCGTCAAAGCGACGGCCAGCGCATGCCGGACACGGCGCACCTGTACCGCTCCAAAATAAACCGCCAGCACATAAAAAGTCGTTTCAGTGGATCCCTGCAGGGTGGAAACCAGATATCCGGTGTAGCTGTCGGGCCCGATGGCCGGGTCGTTGATGATGGACGCCAGAATACCGTATGCCCCCGATCCGGAAAGCGGCCGCATTAAAGCCATGGGAAGGGCCTCGGCCGGAAGGCCGAAACGGCCGGTAATGCCCCCCAACACCCCGACAACGGCATCCATGGCACCGCTGGCCCGCAGCATATCTACGGCAACCAGGATGGCCACCAGATAGGGGATAATGCGCAGGGCAACCCGGAATCCGTCCTTGGCGCCTTCGACAAACACTTCATAGACGCGCACGCGGCGCACAACGCCGAAGCCCAAAAACCCGACCATAAGGACCGGTATGATCCACGGCGATACGGACCGCCCGTAAACCACAGCAAGGGGTATCGACGCCACCAGAGCCGCAAGGGCCGCAAGGCTGACCCACAACGGATATCCTTCGGCAGCGTCTTTCAGAGGTACCGTTTCCACCCCGTCGTTTGTAGACGCCCGCTCCGCATCGGTGCCGGCTTTATTTTTGAGGGGCGCCAATTTCCCATACAGTTTGGCAACGATGATGGCCACGGTGGTGGAGCCGATTGTGGCAAACAAGGTGGTGGGCAAAATTGCGGCTGGATCTGAAGAACCGGCCGCTGCACGCAGGGCGATGACACCGGTGGGCAAAAGGGTCACGCTGGAGGTATTGATGGCCAGGAACAGGGCCATGGCGTCGGTGGCCGTACCGTGTTGAGGATTAAGGGTGTCGAGTTCCTGCATGGCCCGGATGCCGAACGGTGTCGCGGCATTGCCCAGCCCCAGCGCATTGGCCGCGAGGTTCAGAATCATGGCGCCCATAGCCGGATGATCCGGCGGCACATCGGGAAACAGTTTCACCATCAACGGACGGATCAGCCGCGCCAAAATGGTGAGCATCCCCCCGGCTTCAGCCACCTTCATCAGCCCCAGGAACAGCGCCATTACGCCCACCAGGCCAATGGCCAGTTCCACGGCCCCGCCGGCCGATTCGACCATTGCCTTGGATAGGATTTGCATGGGCACGGGGCCGCCTTGGCCGGAGACAAAGAAAATTTGCTGCCAGCCGGCAAATAAAAATGCAACCAGAACCATAAGTACGAATATGATGTTCATGTACACCGTTTAATTTATACTTTATTCGCAAAATAAATCTGCCGCCCATCGAACCTACCACATCTATCGGTAGAATCAATAAATTTAACCCAGCCCGCCAAATAATCCAAAAAGCCGGATAAAATTTAAAACCATACCATCGATCCAGTAACAACGGGGGCCCCTGTCGCTGGATGACGGCAAACTGCTTGACACATATGGCATGGTTATCTATAGTTAAAATTCATAGCGAGCAATGACCATTACCCGCTATGGAGGGCTTTTCGTTTACATTTCCCCTGAAACAGACGGTTCATTTTAGCATTCCAGTTAGGGAGCACGTTTTGGTATGAATCGGAGGACCTTCCTAAAAATTGCCGGTATGACCAGCATAACCTTCGCTGCAGGCTGCACATCCAATCCTGAAACCAGCCTCTTTTCCCTGGTTGAAGCTCCCGATGACATGGTCCCGGGAAAAGCAGACTGGTACGCCTCCACCTGCCGCGAATGCCCTGCGGGCTGCGGCATCATCGCCAAAAACAGAGAAGGAAGAGTTGTAAAGGTTGAAGGCAACCCGTTACACCCGATCAATGCCGGCAAACTTTGCATGCGGGGCCAGGCGGCGTTGCAAGGGATTTACAATCCGGACAGGATCAAAACGCCCCTGCTCAAAGAAAAGGATCAACTGCGACCCATTTCATTCTCCCAGGCAGAAACGCTTTTACACGAAAAAGCGTCACAGGCTGCCCACAAGGGGCGCAATAAAATCTATATGTTGACAGAAGTGGTCGGTGAGAGCCTCTATACCCTTTTTACAGAATCATTACAGCGATGGCGCTCGCCACCGCCTCTTGTATTTGAGCCCTATGCCTATGAAGCCCTGAAAACCGCCAATGAAAAAATCCTGGGAATCGAAGGCCTGCCCGCTTATCATATGGATAAAGCGGATGTGCTGGTATCTTTGGGAGCCGATTTCCTGGAAACCTGGCTGTCTCCGGTGGAATACGCACGCAAGTTCAAGTCCATGCACGCCCTTAACCACGGGCGTAAAGGCTTCTTTTGTCATGTCAGCGCGTATCAATCTTTAACCGGGGTTAATTCCGATCTGTGGCTGTCCTGCAAACCCGGAACCGAAGTCCATGTGGCAATGGGCCTGGTCCATCATGCCATGGCATCCGGCCGGGGAAAAAATCTGCCGGGATCTCTTGTTTCCACCATTAAACAGGTATCGTCACCCTTCACCAAAGAAGCCGTTGTCCGAGCGTCCGGCATTTCGGCTGAAAATTTTGACCGGATGGCGACCCGCCTGGCAACGGCTAAAAAACCCCTGATTATCGGCCCTGGCAGCACCTGCGACAACGCCCTTCAAACCAACATGGCGGTTAATCTGCTGAACTTGATATTCGACCCCCAACTGATGCTTTTTGACTTCGAAGGACGGCATCGAGTGGAAACGGCAGCCCGGCGATCTGAAGTTCTTGCCTTTTTTGAATGTTTGAATCAAGAACCGGTCGATCTGCTGCTGCTCAATAACACCAATCCGGTTTTTTCAATGCCATCGGAAAGCACTGTCATCGAAGCATTGAAACAGAAACGCCTTTTTGTGGTCAGTTTTTCCAGCTTTATGGATGAAACCACAGCACTGGCCGATCTGGTGATTCCCACAAGACTTCCTTTGGAAACCTGGGATGAATACAGCGGCAGGCGCGGCATGGTATCCACGCTGCAGCCGGCCATGGGACATTTAACCGATGCGCCCAGTATCGGAGACGTATTTTTACGCAGCAACGGCGGTCAAAAACCCGATAATTACACTGTATATCTTTACCGTCATCTGAAGGAAAAGAAAAGAATTGAAAACCCGAAAGCGTGGGTTGAGGCCATTCAACAGGGCGGAATTTTCAACCAAAACCATCGAACCCCATCTTTTCAGCCCGCTGAAATCGAACCGGCGTTATTGCACAAAACCTTTGACAATCTTTCGTTACCGTCTGCATCCGAATTGGCGTTCATGGCGGTTCCGTCGATCCGGTTTTTTGACGGCCGAGGCGCCAATCGACCCTGGCTGTGCGAGGTTCCGGATCCTCTGACCCAGGTCGCCTGGCAGACACCGGTGCTGATGCATCCGCAAACCATGAAAACAAAAGGGCTGGCCCAGGAAGACATCGTTGAAATTCAATCTGAAACTGGTCGATTAAATGCGCCGGTTTATGAAACCGAAGGGGTCCATCCCGGCAGCCTGGTGATGGCCATCGGACAGGGACATCGGAATTACGGGAGATATGCCGCTCACATGGGAACGAATCCCTTGGTGCTGCTTCCTCCGGAAACGGAACCTGTTTCAGGGGGTCCTCTCTGCGCGACCACGACCGTATCGGTCCGGGCAACCGGACGCACCGTAAAACTGGCACATACCGACGGCAGTCGGACCCAACATGGCCGAAAAATCGCCCTCTCCGTTTTTCTGGATGAACTCGAACACGGGAAATCCCATGAAAAACACGGTTTGACCATGGAAGACTTTCCGTTGACCCTCCCCCTGCCCCAAGGCTACGATCCCCAACGAGATTTCTATCCCCCCCATGACCATGACACCTATCGTTGGGGCATGACGGTGGACCTCGACAAATGCATTGGATGCGGCGCCTGTGCGGCAGCGTGCTACGCCGAGAACAACATCGGCGTGGTGGGCGTCAAACGGATTGTTGAAGGGCGTGAAATGGCATGGCTGCGGGTGGAACGTTATCAGGATCCTGAACGCGGGGAAAAAATCACGTTTCTCCCCATGATGTGTCAGCACTGCGACAATGCACCGTGCGAATCGGTGTGCCCGGTGTATGCCCCCCACCATTCTAAAGAGGGCCTCAACAACCAGATTTACAACCGCTGCATCGGAACCCGCTTTTGCTCGCAGAACTGCCCTTACAAAGTACGGCGCTTCAACTGGTTCGACTGGGAATGGCCCGATCCACTGAGTTTGCAGCTGAATCCCAATGTCACCGTTCGCAGCAAAGGGGTCATGGAAAAATGCTCGTTCTGCATTCAGCGAATCAAGTATGCCCATGGCGTCGCCAAAAATGAAAAGCGAATGATAGAAGACGGCGACGTGGTTCCGGCCTGCATGCAAACCTGCCCCACCGATGCCATTATTTTCGGGAATCTCATGGACCCGAAAAGCCGGGTCAGAAAACGGGCAACGGATCCCCGAGCCTATCAGGTCATGGGATATCTGAACACCAAACCGGCCGTAATTTACCTGAAAAAGGTGGTCCAAAAGATATAGGG
>DATKWE010000042.1:0-15738 GCA_035529735.1 Desulfobacterales bacterium
GCTTCTCGCAGAGGATTCTTTGGAAATCCCACCGGAAATTAGACGCCCCCCCCACCTGAAAACATTTCGGATAAGTTTCCAAGTGTCCACACAAAAAACCTGATCAACGGAAAGCTTACGCCATAGTCCTGACAATTCTTCTACAGCCTCAGCAAAGGTGCCCGTATGATTTGCCAGAAAGGCTGCGTTAATCGCCCCAGCCGAAACTCCGGTGATAATGGGGATATTAAGATCAGGAAAATTTCGGGCCAGGCATCTCAAAAAGCCGACTTGATAGGCGGCTCTCGCTCCGCCGCCACTTAGAACAAGTGCTAAACCATTGCCATCACCGGCCATAACATGCGCCCCTGTAAAATAAACGGTATGAACGGATTTTTAGATTTTGACCTTGATATCTCTTTATGTTATTTAAAACCGTTTATCCTGGTATGTCAATTTTGTTTTTATATAACAGTTTAGTTCTTTAAAACAAACTGGTGTCAAAAACGCTTCATGTGTGAATAAATTTTATGATGGAACCTGTTTGAAACCCTTACCGAACCTAAAGCACTGTGGTCAGACAGCCCCCCCGTCTATCAGGTCGAATCGCCTTACTTTTTTCAAAATGTCACAAAAAAAAGCAAATCGTAAAATATGTTGAAACAAAAAAATGATATTTCTCTGAACCGGCTTTTAACAATTATTTTGCTGATCGTTTTCCCAATACTTTTTCAGAATGAAGGCTTAGCGGGTGTTACGGCTTCACACAGTATCAGAGACCATCTAAAAAAAAGAATTGAATTAAAAAAAACCCAAAAAAAATTTAGTTGCCGCGGAGAATTGATTTGTGGGGTTTCACTCATTCCGCAATTTTACCAACGACGAGGCTTTTCTCCGGCATGGAGTGGAGATGAAGGCATTTCTCCCCAAGCAGGATCCCTGATAGAAGAAATCAATAGAGCGGACCAAGAAGGCTTAAGACCCGACGACTATCATCGGGTCAATATCGTATCCCTCTTGAAAATGATCGAAAAAAAACAGGCTTTGGGAGAACGGGTCGATCCTAAAACATGGGTTGATCTCGATTTACTCCTCACCGACACCTTTATGCTATACAGTTCACATTTACTCGCCGGCCGTGTAAATCCGGAAACCATCCATAGCAATTGGGTGGTCGCAAATCCAAACGCTGACTTGATAAATATACTGCAGTCTGCACTCGATTCGAATCAGATAGTAAACGTCTTAAGAGATTTACGACCCATTCATGACGGATATATCGGGCTCAAACAATTTTTAAGACAATATCGAGATATTGCGAACAAAGAGGATGGGTCTCCCATGCTGCCTGGGACCAATCTGCGCAGAGGAGATCAAGGTGCTTCGGTTCAACGTTTACGTGATCGGTTGGTTTTTCTCGGCGATCTCGAGCACTCCAACGAAGAACCGATCGATCTTTTTGATGAAACCACCGAACTGGCTGTTATTAAATGCCAAAAACGGCATGGATTAAAATCGGACGGTATTGTCGGCCCACGAACGCTGGACATATTGAACACACCGATTCAACACCGGGTTCGCCAGATAGAACTCAACATGGAACGCTGGCGCTGGATCCCCCGTGATCTTGGGAATCGATACCTTATAGTGAATATCGCAGATGCTTTATTATGGGTGACTGAAAACCGTCAGCGTATAATGGAAATGCGCGTAATTGTGGGAAGACCTTATCGTCAAACACCTGTTTTCAGTTCAAAAATGATCTATATGGTGATAAATCCATACTGGAATATCCCAACGAGTCTTGTCCTCAAAGATATTCTTCCAAAAATTCAAAAAAACGACAACTATATCGCTCAGCAGGGGATTAAAGTATTCAAAGACTGGAGCAAAGGCGCCCCGGAAATAGATCCGGAAACTGTCGACTGGAAAAAATTTAAGCGCCAGAACTTCACTTACAAACTCCGCCAGGATCCGGGGCTCCGCAATGCTCTGGGCCGAATAAAATTTATATTTCCCAATAAATTCGCAGTATATCTTCATGATACGCCCAAACGTTCAGACTTTAAAGAAACACATCGAAATTTTAGCTCCGGATGTATTCGAACGGAAAAGCCGGTCGATCTGGCCCGCTATCTTCTGCAAGACGATCATCAATGGTCACGGGATAAATTATTGGAAATCATCGAAACCGGCGAAACACAGGTTATTGAACTTCAGAGACCCATCACCGTCCACTTGCAATACTGGACGGCATGGGTGGACGAATACGGCAGGTTAAACTTTCGAGATGATATTTATGACCGGGACAGGGCGCTTGATCAAGCCTTGAAAGAGCGATTGCCGGATGTATAATCCATCTTTATCTTCATCACGTCCTCTCGCTCATTAAATCATTTTAAATCTCACCAGAACCTCACATCTCCGGTATCCACGTGTACAAAATCAGACTCGGGATAATACCCCACGCCACCGGCATGCATCCTTTTACAGATATTATTTAACCTTTTCGTATCACAGTCGGGAATCCGGATGTCGGCCGCTTTTCCTTGCAGATGCAGACTATTCTTTGCAACGGCTTTGGACCTTCTGCGGAGCATGGTGTTTGTTTCAGATGTACGGTATCCGGAAAGGATATGAAATCGAGCACCATCGCCGATGGTTATAGAAATGGCATGGAGCAGATTGAGCAGTTCTTTATGGATGGGTTTAATTTTATCTGAATAATGATCACGAAGAATATAATCGATTTTTTTTAAGGCCTTGGGACGATACCGGCCTTGGGAGTAATAACAGACATCAAGCCTTTCATCGGTATGCGTATTATAGAACGACAGCCTCCGTTCCGGAATCAATATGCCATTAATCGACGCCATAGCAGACAGGGGGAATAGAGCACTCACAGCTGCTTGCGCGCCCATTTTTAGAAAATAACGACGGTCACAATACATTTTTTCAAATTCACTTCTTTTTATCAAAGGCTGTTACAGCGAACCCGGACAAATTGGAAAAGCGACTAAATTTTAAAATGAACTCACAGGAGTGTAACAGCATCTTTATGCTTAAACATCTACATATTATGGATGACATGGAATGTCGCCATGTGATTATCAAAAGAATTGGGGCTTAGTCAAACTATAAATTCCATATCAGATGGAAATTACACATGTTTATCTCTCAAGCCATCGAAATAATTCTTTATTTATTACCGAAACCTTGAAATTCTCGATCGTTTTCTTATCCCAAAGGCACACGTCTCCGCTTTTTTGGACGGCTATGACCCGCCGGATGGCACCATGACATAAGTACAACTTATGTGTTGAAATATTATTTAACTTGTGCTAAAAAAAATTCGTGTTCTTCATCTTTTTATTCAGGCACTTTATTCCTTTAACCTTTGTCTCCATTTAATCGTCGACTTCTTACACGTTTAGGAGGTCTCCATGAAAAACATTAAGACGAATTCCGACCTGCTGAGTGAACCTATTTTTCAACAA
The DNA here is from genome assembly GCA_035529735.1 of Desulfobacterales bacterium. Taxonomy (GTDB): domain Bacteria; phylum Desulfobacterota; class Desulfobacteria; order Desulfobacterales; family UBA11574; genus JAAXQD01. The sequence goes on from DATKWE010000042.1 coordinate 3,477, forward strand.
TCCTCTAAAGACGCATATCAAAATGAAGTATTCGAATCATCTGAAAGGCTTGGCAGTGTTAAACAACAAAGCGCCAAGAATTCAGGCGGCTGTGTATCATGGGTAGTGGAAAGCGTTGTCTTTCCGGATGGAACAGAATTTCGTGGCAGATATAAAGGTTATTTCTATTATGGCAAGGTGAGAGATGGAACTTTGACCCTTGACGAAAAAGAATTCATATCGCCATGCGAGGCAGCTTTAACCATAACTCGGACCCCCATTGATGGCTGGTTGTTCTGGGATTGCAAGGTGCCCGGTCAGGTGTCATGGATGAATATTTCTGAATTTAAAAAGTAAATAGCTGTTAAGTGGTCTCATAATTAGAATGACTGTTTTTGATCCTTTCCCCTTGCGGCCAATAAGGGATGACTTTTACAGGTTCAAGCGGAACCCCTTCTATCCGACATTCAGCATATCTGTTATCATGAGATATTCAGAATCGGTACCATCATAATCATACGTTGCTTCTTCCCCGGTCATTGGAATTAATTTAACCCTTCCACCGAAAAATTCAGACGTAATGTTTTCAACCTCTTTGATACTTAAATTTTTCCTCAAAAAATATTTTGAATAGACATTTGGATATCCCAAGCTGCGTGTAATTCGAAATAACTTTAATTGTACGTTTGGATTCAGACATTTGCGAAGACCATATGCAGCGTTCACCGTATTAATATTAAAAAAATGCGGATCCGCATACATCAAGGAGGAAAGCCTAAATCCTTGCCTACCGTAACCATCTTTCTTATCGGAAAGCTGGCACTCCGTGTCATTCACAAGCTTAAGCGGATATCTGCCAAGTTTGTCTTTATCATCATCCATAAATACTGCCGGAAACACGATCGCCGCCGGTTCCCGGTATTTTTGCATAATATTCAGGAAATGCTCAATAAATATTTTTGTCGTCAAAGGTGAATCCGAGGCAACAAATAACGCATGTTTCCGGTCCTTGAAAGCGGCGCTAGCTGCATATCCCTTAATTAAATTTCCTGCAATTGAACTGTGTTTGACCTTCGTTTGTATAATATTGAAACGCTCAACGACGTTTGAAGGAATCTTTGAGTTCTGGTTCACAATACAGCACGGCTTTTCAAATTTATTTATTAAATTGCCCAGCCGCTGCTCAAGAAGCATCTGATGACCGACAATAATGATGTCATCGATTAAATCACTGGCAAAAAGGTTCTCAAGTGTATATTGTATCAAAGGTTTGCGTTCTTCTTTGCCATCCTTAAACGCTTTAAATTCCCTCAAGGGTTTATAGCCCGACTCTATGAACTTTTCGCCATAATTTTCCGCAATGATTCTGCTGTACTTTTTTACTTCTCGCTTGTTGTTATATCCTGCCATTAAAATTGCGCTAACCATTTCATCACTCTGTTAAATAACATATAAATTAATATTCTTGATACGTTTCTATCCAGAGATATTTATTCCCTAAATGGGTGCAAATAAAATTGAGAAAATCTATAACAAATTATAACATTTTGCGTTAACGGGGTAAATGTATGAATGAGTGAATAAAGAATTAAAGAAATTTATACATGGCAAAGTACAGATCTTTCTGGGTCGGGTTTCCGGTTTTTACGAACCCATGTTTTCTATAGAATGCCTCCGAGCTTGGAAATTTGGTTACCTGAACTTCAATTTCCTGAAGACCGGCCGTCCTGAATCGCTCTTCACAGTGCTGATAGATGAGGGCTCCGTAGCCTTTCCTGCCAAATTTCCTGGAAACTTGTATCGTCCTGATAAAGAGTCTGGTCCATTTTTTCATGACCAACGCGCAACCGATTAAATTCCCTTCATCAGAAAACAGCAAAACAAGGAACCCCTTAGCGACCTTTTGCTGAATCGTTTCGGGAGTAGCGAAGGCACACAACATCTCAAGTTGAGCCTCGCTATATTCCCCTTGATTCACAGCCTTGGTATTCTCTTTAATTAATGTTGCGACCAGGTCTGCATCAGAGTCGTTCAGCGATTCTGTCTCTTCGTTCAAATTGTCTACGATACGTACCTTCATAGGCATAAAAAGTGACAATGACACCCAGGGTGTGGCAAGTAAAAAGCAGATACCCAAAATCAAACAAATTGTCAATGATCAAATAAAACTTCTTACAATTTCAGGAGTTTTGGATATATAATATCTGTTTGACCGAGACAGGATTTTTTGGAAAGAAGAAATCGATAGAACCATCTGGATCGGTGGATTTATTTAAGCAAAAAATTGTCACCATTTGAAACCCTTCGGGATTGCCGAGTTTACCGAATCTGCTGCGTTATGAGACATTTGCGTAGCAGACTACGGCTGCATGTCTCATGCCTTGCATCTCCCCGAAAGGTGGGATCTTACGACCGGCAAACTCGACAATCGCTCAATTTAGGTTAAATTTTAAAGGAGCGAACAGATTTGAATTGAACTTTCCGTTCAGTGTAATGGGTTACGTGAACATTCGATAATCGGCCATGAGAAATCCGGCTGGAGAATTCTAAATAGGAGAAATTAATCATTTTTTTACTTGTTTTTTTAAGCATTTATAGTGGAATACATCTCTATGGTTTTCTGAAGATAAAGAGGGCCCTGATATGCAGCCCCCGGGTAACCGACATTTTGGCTATCTTTATGGCCTTGATGGTCTTTGCGCCTGTCATTGTTCGAATTTTGGAAAAACATGGTTTTGAGTTCGTCGCACGACTACTGGCCTATTTGGGTTATACGTGGATGGGTCTGTTATTTCTCTTTGTCTCTTCCGCACTGGTTCTGGATATATTTCGCTTACTTCTTTATATCTGCGGCCTGATACTTCAATCTGATTTTTCAGCAATATCGCCTTCACCTCGCTTTTCTTTGATCATCTCCTTAACACTCTCCGTCGTCATAACCGGTTACGGTGCTTTTGAAGCCGTAAGGATACGCGTGGAACACGTGACCATCGAAACCCATAAAATCCCTAAAAAAATAGGAAGGTTGAAGATTGTCCAGATTTCCGATGTGCATCTTGGATTGATGGTGGGAGAAAAAAGATTAAAAAGGATTCTCAATCAGGTTAAATCTGCAAACCCTGACATTTTGGTATCGACGGGAGATCTTCTTGACGGCCAGACTGACAATCTTTCACACCTTTCTGAGATGCTCAATGAAGTTTCCACAACGTATGGAAAATTTGCGGTCACGGGCAACCACGAATTTTACGCTGGGGTCACCCGAGCCCTGGACTTTATTAAGAACGCAGGATTTATTATTCTTCAGGGAAAGGGCTTGACCGTTTCAGGATTGCTAAACATTGCCGGTGTGGATGATATTGCTGGTCGTCGCTACGACCTTGATACTAAAGTCTCAGAAAAGGCATTATTGGCAGAGCTTCCCCGTGAAAAGTTTACGCTATTACTGAAACACAGACCCCTGGTAGATAAAGATGCATTGGGTTTTTTCGATCTTCAGCTTTCCGGACATATCCATAAGGGACAGATCTTTCCGTTCAACCTGATAACGATGCTGTTTTATCCGGTCGTTTCAGGCTTACACAAAATTGAGACTAACGTCTGGCTCTATGTAAGCAGAGGTTCTGGAACATGGGGCCCGCCGATTCGATTTGTGTCTCCACCCGAGGTCACTCTGATTGAACTTGTTTATGGAGGAAGCGGGGATTGAAATGGCTTCTAATCTTCTTGAAACGAAGACGCTTGCCTGATCTAATCGTAAAGACTATGCTCTTTGCGCTTCCGACGTAATTATTTCGCCCATCTCAACATCGACAATATCCGGCAATTCGTTCTCCTGACACACAACGAATAAGCAGGCGATAAAAAACCCCAGACAAAAAATGGCCGCTGTCACTGCAATGATCAGTAATATTTTAAACATAGTCACTCACCACTTCAATCTTTTCAGTAATAATAATTGCTGTATAAATAATTATAAATACTAAGTCTGTGGTATTCTGGGTTTTCTGAGTTTATATATGCAAAAATCATGCAAAAAAATGGGGAGTTTGATCACTTCTATATATTTCAATGGGTTAACTCGGCTTGAAGGCGGGCATCATACGCGATTGTGGAAAAAACTTCACAGTTGTTATTACGGGTTTTACATAAGGACATCATCTCAACCCGTTCAGCCTTTTGCATTGTCCTTTCGCGAGCTTCTTTGGATGTTATAGCGGGTCGATATAAAAATCTCCGAATCTGTCCGTGCTGATATACGTGCGGTTCTTACTTCGCTTAATAAAATAGATCCCTTGCGATCCAGGCTTGATGGAAGCGGCAACCTTTTTTGAAGTGATTTTATATCTCCCATATTTATCCGTAGAGATATAAAGTCCATTCTCATCCATATCAATAAAATACGTCCCTCCAGGATATTGACAATTTCCCTTTTTCTGTTCAAGTCTCAGCGAATTACAGGCTCCCAAGTCACAAGCTTTCCAGAAATCGACACACGTACGATCAAACTGACCTATTTTCTTAAAGGCAATCCCACGATTGGTATAAGCAGTTGCATATTCCGGATCGAGGCGGATGGCTTGGTTAAAATCCTCTATGGCGCCTTGATGCCGGCCCAAATCAGAGTAGGCAACGCCCCGGTTACTGTAAGCTCCGGCATACTTCGGATCAAGCCTGATGGCCTGATTATAATCCTCTATGGCGCGTTGATGCTGTCCTAACTCCCTGTAAACAATCCCCCGGTTGTTATAAGTTCCGGCATACTTCGGATCCATACGTATCGCCGTGTTGTAATCCTCAACAGCGCGTTGATACACGCCGATTTTCCTATAGGCAATCCCTCGGTTGTTGTAAGCAGTGGCATGTTCGGGATCGAGGCGGATGGCCTGGGTATAATCGTCTATGGCGCGTTGATCCTGGCCTAACTCTCTGTAGGCAATTCCCCGGGAAATGTAAACATCGGCATCTTTCGGATTAAGCTCTATGCTCTTGGTATAATCCTGTATGGCTTGCGGATATCGGTTCAACAAATAATAGGCATACCCCCGGTGGTTGTAAGCCAGGGCATGGTTTGGATCAAGACGGATGGCGTTGTCATAGTCCTCGATGGCACGTTGATGCTGCCCCAACGAACTGTAAGCATTGCCCCGATGGTAATAGGCCTCGACCATTTTTGAATCGATACGTATTGCCTGACTGTAATTCTTTATGGCTTCTTGGTATTTACCCAAAGAATCATATGAAACGCCTCGGCCGACATATGCATCCAAAGACTTCGGATCAATGTGGATAGCCCGGTCATAATCCTCTATGGCACGTTGATGCCGGCCGAGTTTTTTAAAATAAAGTCCCCGATGGTAGTAAGCATAAGCAAACTTCCGGTTAAGATGTATGGCCCGATTAAAGTCATCTAAGGCCTGACGATGTTGACCTGAATCACGATATGCCATTCCCCGGACGCAGTAAAAATCGGCATCTTTAGAATTTATTTTCAAAGCCTGGTTAAAATCTTTTATGGCGTGTCGATGTTGACCCAAGTTATTGTAAACAATCCCGCGGTTATAGTACGCATACGTATCGATAGGGTTCATACGTATGACCTGGTCAAAATCCTCTATGGCACGTTGATGCCGGCCCAATTTCTTATACGCAATCCCACGGTTATAGTACACCTTGGTAAAATTTGGATCAATACGTATTGCCGTGTTATAATCCTCAACAGCGCGTTGATACCGACCTATTTTATTATAGGCAATCCCTCGGGCATAGTAAACTTTTGCATTATCCAGCTCAAGACGTATCGCCTGGTTAAAATCTTTTATGGCCAGCTGGTACTTGCCTGATTTCATGTATGCAACGCCATGACTGAAATAAAGATTTTTTGATGCAGCCACAGCTATAGTAACGCAGACGGTCGTAGCAATCAAAGCTGAACCCAGAAAACATAAAATATATTTTCTCATATTATTTATCCTTTATTGTATTTCTAAAACACAAAAACCCCACCTGTATAGAAAAAATGGGGTCTAAGGATTGAGAACATCTTTCCGTCAGATATTGTAAAACTTGGGTTTAGTCCTCTTTGACAAAGATTTTCGAATCAACTGGGCGAGCTGTTGCAGTTCAAGTGTTCGCTTTTACTGAAAACGCAAATGTCCCCGATAAAAATTCAAAAAACCCGGCGTTGTTGAAAATGAATCGCAAAACCTCATCGAAGGCCATGCCGCCTCAAGTCCGTCCGGATGCCCCTTTTTGGATACTAACGCACCGGCTTCTGCCACTCTTTGGCAAAGATCTCTGCGATTCGGTCGATTTGATTGGCGTCTATCTTCAGGGCCTTGGCCACCTCTGCGTATAACGTTTTACGGTCTCTGTTTTCAGCATCCACGAGGCCGTTCAGATCTCTTTTCTCCTTGAGATTCAACCTGCTGGTATCTGCGACGGAAAGATAGCCGTTGCCCCCTTCATTCAGGGCGCCTTTCTGGTAGTACGCCTTTAACTCTTGAAAACGGGCTTTCATTTTTTCCTTCAAAGCGCGAATGGTCGGATTGGAAACGGTGGTCACGTCCTCCGCCCATGCACTGGCAGCACCTAAGGCGAACCTGATTTGTATAGATAACCCTTTATGGTTTTCGGATTGGTTATCCTTTTGAGATGGCTTTTGGCCCCTGATATCATTCACAATATCCCCGGCAACAGATTCAACTTTTTCGGCCGGGAAATAGATGTTTATGGTTACGCAGGCACCGAGCATCGCCACCATGACCACCGCTGTGGTCCACAACAACTTTTGAAATTTCTTCATATGAACCTCCTCTCGTCATTTGACAACAGGCCCCCCTTTGTGGGTGATCCGTTGGATCCTTTTAACCATGTCCTTGAAACTAACCCGATTGTCTGGATTTTGATTTACAACATTTACCCCTGAAAAGCTACCCCTTTTTACGAGATACTCTGTGCCACCTTCGCTGATGGTACCGTTGATGGTGAATACATCGTTTTCAAGATTGGCCCGTATGCCGATCTTTTCATAGGGAAATTTTTTGAAAAAAGATGCGAAGGCACCCGCCAACCCCATAAAAGGGCTCTGCCCCCCCCCAATCTGCGCAATGTTTTCTACGGCCTTAACGCTGATCTTTTGTGGAACCCCCTTTTTTTTGAGGGTTTCCAGTAAAAGATCGAATTTTTGGGGTTGGCCATAGGCGATCTCAAAATCACGGATGTGGCCATTCAAGACCCCCTCAATCTTTCCGAATGAAGTGCCGGTGGTCATTTCTGACAGAAGAAGACCATCCCATTGTGCATTGAGCTTTAAAACCGGTGCAGATGTAAAAATTCCTGGAATATCAAGGTCGGATATAAGAATCTTGCCGCCAAATGCTTCGGCCCTGATCTCTCCCTGACTGGTTACAGCGTGCTTTTCGTATCGGAGGGGGTCGAGTATACCGGTTAAGGTTCCCTCCAAAGGACGTGTCCAGATCCTGGATAGAAGCGGTTGCAGTTTTATACGGTCGAATACCAGAAAGGTATGGACGGAAAGATCCGAGCTAAAGAGGTGATTGACCTCAACAGGTCCCAGGCGAAGATCTCCGCCGGGCACTCGAATCACGGTGGGAGATTTGACGGATATTCGGTTTGGGCCCGTATTCAGACGGATTCTTAACGGCTGTTCAGGTAGCAGGGGAACCCTAACGGATTGGATCTCGAACTTACCTTCGAGGGTTTCAACAGGCGTTTTGACGAATCGGGATCGGTACCAGACAGGAAGATCGAAATCAATACCTTTTAGCGAGATGTCTCTTTCTCCCAGAGAAAAGTTTCCCCCATGCCACCCGAGACGGCCTCTAACTTCCCACGCATTCTGACATTCTTTCACGTTGAATTCAGCTGAAACGGTTCCTCCGGTCTCAAGGTTTTCCAGAAAGGGTTTCTCCGTCTTGTAGGGTTCCTGCAAAAGGTGATGAAAAATTGGTTTCAAGGGCACTTGCGGGATGGTTACGGTAAAATAGGTATCCCCCTTGGATGGATCTTGATTGAGGTATCCATGAATTTCAATGGGAAGGATGCCCTTCAGGTCAAACCTGAGTTTGGAAAGCCTCAGCAATCTTTTTTGAATATTGTAGGACCCTTTGTATGACGTGACAATGGGGTTTTTTTTCAGGTTCAGATAATAACGATCATAAAGGGCTTCACCCCCTTTGGCTTCTAAAGCAGCGGTAAAGTTCATCCTGAAGCGCTTTAAATCGACATCACCTTCGATACCTGTAATAAGCGAAATATTTTCTCCCATTAGGCTGCCATCTTTGTTTTGAAAGACCAGATCCTCGAGAGACAGCTTTGCCTTCACCCGCCACGGCCCAGCCTCCGCTCCCGTGACCTTGATCTGGATGGAATCCCGAGCCGTAAGGTTCCAATCGGCCGGAAGCAGGCGGTGGGCTGCTGCTGCATGAAAAAGAGCGGTCTCTGCACCTTGAATCGTCAGGTTTATCCGGCCTTCTTGCAAATCAGCCGCGAACAAAATATTTTTCAAATCGGCAGAGTCGAATCGGACCTCCGGGAGTACAACAGATCTTTTTTCTGTATCGATTCTACATTCCGGTATTTGGACACGAATATCTTTGATCAGAAGATCTCGGGTTCCGGTGTGGATCTTTGTCTGAGGGATTTGGACGGCCACATCCTTGATATCCATCCGGGGATACCGGGCTGAGAGAGAAAAATTCGCCTTAAACTGTTCCAGGGCCAGTGCTTTGGCTGAAAGGATGTTTTGATCCCAGTCCATCTCGGCTGAGATGGCGACATCAGGCAAGCGCCCCTTGACCTTTATTACGGCGGAGACCACGCCCTTTAACTGTGTCTCTTTATCGACGAAGGCATAGGGGTTTTTCGTTAACCGGGATTCAAGGTCACATTCCCAAAGCCATTTCTCGTGCGCCTTGACCCCGGCAAGGTGGCCTTTAAAACGGACAATGCCTTCGATCCTAACGGGCTTTAAGGCCTGCCTGACTTCCGATGGGAAAAAGGTATGGCTCCTTTCAGGCCATAGCGAAGCCTCTCTCACCTGAAGCCGCACCGCACCTTTCTGACCGAGTTCTGCCTGGAGCGCCCCTTCCATTTTTAGGATGTCGGCAAAGGCCAGATGTATCTGGACAATGTCCAATCGGTATGTGGGCAAATGAAAGATGCCCTCTGCCCGGAGATTGATGTCCATTGGCGGCAGGGGCTTATTTGTCTTTTCCATAAGGGATACACCGCCGATATGGAGTTCCAGGGGAACAAAGGCGATTTCTCCTTGGTCCATATCATAGGTGAGTCCGGTTTCCATCCATATGGATTCGGCAGCGGTCACTGAAACGGGCAACGATCCCATCTTTTCCAAATCAGGCCGTAACGCGATACCCTTACAACTGACTTGAAGATTCTCGACATTGAGCTTTTTTGTGGCATGGGTATAAGTAAATATAGACACCACGTCCATCCTCCGTATCCCCAGTTCGGAACCTTGGAGGGTCATGTCATGGGACTGAATCGCACCATTTAACTTGAGATCAAAAATATCGAACATTTTATCGGTATGGATGTTTACGCTCGGCGCCCTAAAATGAATATTTCGGGAAGGCCTTTTGATCTCCAAAGCAAAAGACAAGAAAAGGGGTTGGTCGGCGCCGACTTTGGCATGAATTCGATGGGCCTGGAGCGCCTGATCGCCCATAACTGCCGAGATACGTCCGTCGAGTATTTCCCCTGATTGAAATTTGATGTCTCTGAAAATAAAAAAGCCGACAAGTCCCCGAACCATCCTGGCCGGAAAAGAAAGGCCCTCTTTCCCAGATGCAATGGTAGGCAATTCGAACCGTTCCAAAGAAAGGTCAAGATAAACACCGTTCAACTGCATATTTTTTATAATGAGGGATCTGTGACCCAATGGACCCATAACAGCCATATCCGCCCTGGCAAAACGAACATCCATTGAAAAGGTTTGCTGTCGACTCATCGGTTTGAGATGAATCCCCTTTACCTCTAAGACCATGGGTTCAAAGGAGTAGGAGAGATTCTCTATGGTGAACGATGCCCCTGTGGATGCAGATAAAGACCGCTCTATCATGGGCTTTATAAGCTCAGGATGATAATAGAGGTAAAACGCCGCGCCCGAAAAAAAAACTACAATAAAACAGAGAACGACGGCTAAAACCAACAACAAAAATTTAATACGGGCCATACACGCCAACTTCATACGCACGCAGTGTTCTGTCTGTTTGGAACGCTTGAACCATCGACCATGTGACGCTTTTGATATGAATTAAGATTCATAAAAATGATACGGGGGGGTGCTGTCCCAAAAGGCGCAATGAATTGAAGGGTTCTAACCGAAATCAGCCCCGGAAAAAGCTGTTCTGGAACCTCGCAGGGCATAATACAACATCCCTGCCTGTTTGGCGCTTTCAGGAATTACTTAAGATTTTAAATCGGTCAGGATGTAAAAATAAATACCAAACCTATTCCATTGGACTACAAATCGTCGCTCCCGGCTGAATACTTTGTTCTGTGCGAATTATGAGAACTGTGGATGTGGTCTGTTCGGTGTGAAGGACAAGTAGCGTACCGTAAACGACCGGCGACAGGAGGACATTCTCTTTTGTCTCCAGCCCGTTTTTGTCCTTTTCCTGATAATAGATGCTGTACGACTGCCCGGGCGTTACACCATCTTCGCTCCCCTTGTCGATGAATGCTATGGTTTCATCGCCGATGTTATTTACATGCTCTTCAGCTGAAATGATTTTACCGTTGAGTCCTTTTATACTTTCAGTCAGCGCGATCCTTGGCGACCGTTTTTTATACGGTATCAAAAGATCGTTGATGGCAATGCTTCGATAGGATTGAACAACCTTGCCCAACGCAAAACCGGGTTCTTTTTTTGTGATTTCAACAACCCCTGTCAGGTAGTGCTGGGTTCCTATGGGCGTTTTTGTTTTTTCGTCGACAACCGGCTTTAAGGTTCTATACACTGTATATTTACGGCCCATTATAAGCGGATCGTTACCCTTTTGCCGAACATAAACCAGATCCCCGACACTGATCAATCCTTTATCATCCTTCACCTTGAAGATGATACCCTGGGGAGTGACCGGTTGTTTTCGGATGAATCCAATGCTGTTAATGGGAGAATAATAATGCGTCTTCTTTACCGTTTCATTTTTGATGGGCCGTTCAGTCCCCACTTTTTTGGGAACGAAAGTATCGATGCCTTTTCCATGATAGATTCGAATACGCTCACCCGGATAAATCAAATGTGGATTGGAGATCTGACGGTTCTCGCTCCACAATTCGGGCCATAACCATGGTGAATCTGAAAATCGGGCAGAAAGATCCCACAGCGTATCTCCCTTTTGAACAGTATAGTAAAAACCTGCTTCATGTTCCACAGTATCCTTGCTTTCCTGTGCAAAAAGATGAACCGGAAAAACGATCAGTGCAGCTAAAATACACAAACACATCATTATCTTGAATTTGCCGTTGCAATACATTAGACGCTCCGATCTTTTCATTGTTGTTGTTTAATCAACCATTTTTTCAGCGTGTCCGGATTTCTCACGGGTCTGATTCGTTCATTTGCTCCACGTCAGGAATGAAGCTGTCGTATGTAAGCGCGAATTTCTGATATTGAAGCAAATGGGTGATTAAGGCCTCGCCTTTAGATGAAGAATTTACCGTATAAGAAATATCACAGTGTGTCTGCACAATAATTGCTTAATAGATTTAATCTGCTTATATTCTTAAATAATTATAAAGCAAGACTGATTTTCATGAGAGATCTTGGGTAATTTCATAACCCGGCTGTCGGTAATTTGTCAAGCTGTATCAAGTTGGCTTTTTGAAAATCGAGAACTAGGGCAGCTGATCCATGGGACCGTACTTATGAGGGGCGAAAAATCCGGGTTAAAAACCGGTTTTTTGAATGCAACGATTTTTACAAAGGTATTGCAAAAAAAAGCCCCCATGCGAATAAAACATGAGGGCTCATAAATAAGTGACTAAATGGGATGGGTTACATCATTCCGCCCATTCCGCCCATTCCGCCCATTCCGCCGCCCATTCCGCCGCCGGGCATGGGGTCTGATTTTTCTTCGGGCTTCTCTGCAATCATTGCTTCGGTGGTGAGCATCAAAGAAGCAACGCTTGCTGCGTTTTGAAGGGCATAACGGACCACTTTGGTCGGGTCGATAACACCGGCTTCAATCAAATCTTCATATTTGTTGGTCTCGGCATTGTAACCAAAAGCGCC
>DATKWE010000043.1:0-2290 GCA_035529735.1 Desulfobacterales bacterium
TTGAGCATCCATATACTCTGCCAGGGATCCGGGGATAAAAGGGGCATTGGCCCACGGGGCTCGTTTAACTCCGGTTGCCCCGACTTCAGTGGCCGTTGCCGCAGACACAATGCAGGCACCGATGACGACCCCTTCATCCGAATTTTGAGCCGCCCAGACCGGCGGCATGGTGTCACTGTCTCTGCCGCTGTATGTAATCACTCGTGTTTCAACGCCGTTGGGATCCTCCGACATCGGCGAATAATTTGCCAGAACAGATGAGGTTAAGGTGCATCTTGAATTGGGGTGAGATATGGGGATCTCTTTTCTATTTTCATCGGTCATCCCTTTTTCCCAGTAACCTTGAAAGTTTTTACCGCGAAGGGGAGGGTCTTCTCCATTTCCGGTCCAGTGGGGGACGCCGTTTTCATCGATGAGGACATTTGACCATATCACTTCTGTACCCGGTTCTCTGAGAAGTTTCATCAGAAAAGGGTCACCTTCCCAGTTTACATCTTCGACAATACCGAAAATACCGCATTCGGGGTTGATTGAACGGATACTCCCGTTTTCGTCGATCCACATCTGAGCAAGGTCGTCGCCTACGAAATGGTTTCCCGCCATGGCGGTGGTCGTTTTGCCGCAACCGCTGGGTGCGGCGCCGGTGCACCAGGTGATACGGCCTCCGTTTCCGTTTACTCCGGTAATGAACATATGTTCCGACAGCTCATTGCCTTTGTTATCATACACGGCTTTGTCGACGGAAAACCGGTGATTTCCTTTTTTCAGCAGCAACGTATTTCCGGCGTAGGTACAATTAAAACTGTATGTGGTTTGATGACTTCGATCCATGAATACCCGTGCATTGGGCAGATCTTCGGGTCTGTTCCGCCCTTCACTGTGGATATTGGTGTAAAAGTGACCCAGTCTGTCCACCTCCTTGTCAAAATCAGGGAAAGAATTTCTGTAAAGGATTTCAGCACTGTGCGATACATACGCCGAACTGGTGATCTCCAGTGCCGGGTTCGATGCCGGCGAGCCGATGGGCCCCCGCATATAAAATCCGACGATCAGGGTTTTGCCGCGCATAATACCTGTCATCTTATCCCGAATATCTATCAGTGCTTTTGCCCGGTCCATTTTGTTGGCAAGAGAACTGATATCTTCCCCTTCATTGGAGATATAATAGGTGCGATCGATAATCCTTCCCTGTTCGTCTTTGAGATCATAATGGATGGTGTGTCCGTCCATTGGGAGTTTAGCTTCTTCTCCATTTTTTAACGCCATCTCCCTGATATACGCTTTGTCCGACTCAGATCCAGTATTGATAAAAACAGTTTCAGGTTCACACATTGCTATTGAATTTGCAATTTTAACAGCAACTTCCGTATTTTTTATTTTCTGTATCCTCGATAGATTTTTTTCGTCTAATCTATTTTCAAAAAGTCGCATTGCTGCTTCAAAAGATGTGATGCCTCCAATATCGACAGCAATATCTATACCCTCCTTTTTTTGGAACATGCAGATTCTCCTTGATATGATTTACCATTTTCGGTTTTTTTAACGTTATGTTTGATGGTCTTCACGCCGTTGCCGGCTAATATGAACCGATGATAATATCTTTTAATTTTCTTTTGGGCACATGATGGACGCCCTTTCTGTCGCGCCAGTAGCGGATTGCGTTGTCGCTGCCAACGTCTTCGATCACGATTTCTTCTTTGGGTTTTCCGATTGCAATGACGAGGGGTATTTTAAACCGGGGGTCAATATTGAGTATGTTCCGGAGCTTTTGACGTTTTATCGATGCGATCATACAGCCGGCAAGCCCTTTTTCTCTGGCGCCCAAAAGAATACTCTGGCCGGCGATACCGCAGTCGTATCCAACATAATCATTGGCTTTTTGGGAATCACTCAGAATAATGATATATCCCGAAGGTCTTTCCCCTTCCTCTGGACCCGGCCAGTCCTCGATATAACCTGCCCAGCCCAGACACGAAAAAATCAGAGCATTCTTTTGAGGATTGGCGGAAAGAATATATTTTAATGGCTGTAGGTTTGCTGCCGATGCCGAGAGTCTCGCAAGGTCGACGAGTTCTGTTAAGGTTTCCAGATCCACGATGTGTTCCTGGAAAAATCTGCGGCAACTTCTGTTTTTTCTAATCAAATCTGCGATCATAAAATTTGACTCCTCATTCTTCTCAATGACTGTTATGTCAAAAAATATGGGGAAAATATAACTAGTTTCCATCCATAAATGGCCCTTTTTGCCCGGATCTGCGTTCTCCGCGGGTTTCCGGCTGCGGCATACAGG
>DATKWE010000044.1:0-19212 GCA_035529735.1 Desulfobacterales bacterium
ATTTTAATGCTTGCAGGATAATCGAGTCGCATGGAACCTGCCAGGTCCGCTGCCGAATATCCTCAGTAATCACAACAAAACGCTAAAATGGTCGGTTCAAAGTCAGCCATCACATCCCCTCCGCCTCGAGCAAGGCATCAATTTTGCACATTATTTGATCATTTTCATAAAAGCTCAACTGAATCGTCTGTCTCGGGCATATACTTGCGCAAACGCCGCATCCATGACATATCGCCTCGTTGATTTCAATGAGTTTCTCGGTTACATTAAACGCCGGCACACCAAATGGGCAGGCACGGACGCAGGTCAGGCACTTGACACAATGATCCGTATCGACCTTGGCCGTGATTGCCGAAAGTTTGATGGAATCTTTGGCAAGAAACGTCGTTGCCCTTGATGCCGCCGCCTGGGCTTGGGAAATGGCTTCCGTGATCAGCTTGGGGCCGTGGGCGGTCCCACACAAAAAGACACCTTCACTGGGCATGTCCACCGGCCGGAGTTTGACATGGGCTTCAATGAAATATCCTTCCGGATTGCGGTTCAGCTTCATGATCCCGCTCAGCTTTTGGGTATCTTCGGCCACCACGCCGGCGCTGAGTGCCACAAGATCGGCCCTGATTTCAATGTTCTGCCGCAATACATGGTCTTTGACCGTTATCAGCATCCCTTCGGACGAACCTCGAACATCCGGCGGCGCATCCTGGTCAAAACGGATAAAGATAACCCCCTGCTCTCTGGCCTCGGTATAATAATCCTCGAGAAGACCGTACGTCCGGATGTCCCGGTACATTACATAGACCTGGGCGTCCGGATTCAGTTTTTTGATATGAAGCGCATTCTTTACGGCATTCTGGCAGCATATGCGCGAGCATTCAACATTCTCATCGTTGCGGGAACCGACACACTGGATCATGACGACACTTTCAAGATCAGCAGCACCTTTTTCCTCGAGAATATCGGAAAGTTCCACCTGGGTCACCACCCGTTCGTCCTCTTTGTATAGATATTCTTTGGGCTGGTATTCCCCGGCGCCGGTGGCAACAATGAAAATCCCGTGCTCGATCCTGCGTTTCTCCGCTTCGGAGCCTGACATCACTTCGGTGGCAAAGTTTCCCTTGAAACCTTCAAAGCCCGTAATTGTGGCTCCGGTCAAAACTTCGATTTTGTCATGGCCGGTCACTTCGCCAATCAATTTTTTGAGGTAGGCCTGGATATCTTCGCCTTCGATGGTATGGTGAAGTTTTCGTGAAAAACCACCCAGCTCGGTCTCCTTTTCAACCAGAACCACATTGAATCCCTGGTTCCCGAGGCTGAGTGTTGCGTTCATCCCGGCCACACCGCCGCCGATGACCAGCGCTTGCTTGTTAATGGGAACGACTTTTTCATGAAGGGTTCTCAATGCAGCGGCTCTGGCCACAGACATTCGAACCAAGTCTTTGGCTTTTTTGGTTGCAACCGCCGGTTCCTTGGAATGGATCCAGGAGTTCTGGTTGCGGATATTGGCCATTTCAAAGAGATACTTGTTCAGCCCGCACGCCTCGAGGGTCTCCATGAACATGGCTTCGTGCGTTTTGGGGCTGCATGAGGCCACCACCACCCGGTTGAGTTGATGTTCGACGATTTTTTCTTTGATCTTGTCCTGGGTGTCCTGGCTGCAGGTAAAAAGGTTTTCATCCGTATAGACGACATGGGGAAGGGTTGCAGCATAATTTTTAATCGCCGGAACATCCACGATCCCTCCGATGTTGATACCGCAATTGCAAACAAAAACGCCGATGCGAGGCTCCTGTCCGGTCACATTCATCTCTTCGGGAACTTCAACTTTCGGAATGTCGGTCCCCCGGGCTTCGGCAAGATCGGCCCCTGCCAAACAGGCGGCCGCGCTGGCTTCCGTCACCGATCCGGGAATGTCCTTGGGTCCCTGGAGTACCCCGCAAATATAAATTCCGGGCCGCGATGTGACCACCGGTGTAAACGGATTGTTATCGGCAAAATTGTATTTGTTCAGTTTAATACCGAGACGCTCTGCAAGTTGTGCCGCATCCGGTTGAACCTGAAGGCCCACCGAAAGGACGACCATGCTATAGATCTCTTGTTTCATTGCACCGGTTTCATCGGCATACTGGACTATCAGATCACCGGTTTCCGGAACCTCAATGATGCTATGCACCCTGGCCTTGACAAAACGAACGCCGGCTTTATCCCGGGCGCGCAGATAATATTTCTCGTAATCCTTGCCGAATGTCCGCATATCCATATTAAAAACCGCACAATCCAGTTCTCCATGGACATGCTCTTTGGCGATCATGGACTCTTTGACGGCGTACATGCAGCATACCGACGAACAATACCCGTTGCCGCACCGGTTGGTATCCCTGGAACCGACACATTGGAGCCAGGCAATGCTCTTGGGCTCCTCACGGTCCAACGGCCGCATCAGATGGCCGAAATACGGACCGGAAGCGCTTAAAATTCTCTCGAACTCTTCACTGGTCACCACATTGGGATACTGGCCGTATCCCAGATAATCCAGTCCGGAAGGATCATACCCCTTGCTTCCGGCGGATAGGATAACCGATCCCACTTTAATAGTGCTTTCGCGCTCCTTGTCATCGTACTGAATCGCTTTGGCGATACACATATTTTCGCAAAGGCCGCAGCCGATACAGGTATCGGTGTCGATGGCAAATGCAAGGGGAACCGCCTGGGCGTATTCAATATACGTGGCTCTTCGGTCATCTAATTTCATGTTATATTGATTAACGGCGGTGACCGGGCAATGTCGGGAACACTCTCCGCACCCGGTACATTTCACCGGATCAATATATCGGGGGTGGTTGACCAGCGAGACCTCGAAATTTCCCGGCTCACCCTCCACGCTTTTGACTTCACTGCACATCACCAGATCGATATTTATATGCCGGCCGACCTCGACCAGTTTGGGCGAGATCACTCACATGGCACAATCGTTGGTGGGGAAGGTCTTGTCCAGCCGGGCCATCATCCCACCGACGGTCGGTGACTTATCCACCAGATACACCTTATACTCCGAATTGGCCAGGTCGAGCGCAGCCTGCATTCCTGCAATGCCGGCACCGATAACCATAACCGACCCGCTTTTTTCAGTCATTTCTCCTCCCTTATATCTGTCATTTGCCATTTACCACGACCCCATGACCCATGACTATAGTACTGCAAAAACCGGTATACGATCTTTCATTCCCGTAAACTCAACCTTGTTGGTCTTTTCCAGGTCGGCCAGAAGATAGGAAATTCTTCCAAGTTCAAGTCCGATCTTCTCACTGATATCTCTGACAGAGGTATACCCTTCTTCAACAGCTTGATAAATCAAATTTTTCTGATATTCCCGTTCAAGCACCGAGTCGAGTATCGTTTCATAACTGTCAACATCCCATTTGCGTCCGTATACATCGCCTCTGGCCGTAATCTTTATTTCTTTTCCCACCATCCATCGGAGTGTTTCTCCGGCAAGGGTTTTCTCGGCTGCGGCCAGTTCGGAGGCGAACGCATTGGAATCAAATTTTCCTTGCGCCTTGATCGATTCGGTCATCTTTGTAACGACCTCCACAAACCGTTGTGCCTCAGCGGATGACACCCACGCCAGGTGCAGCCGCTCTTTCCCGATGCCGGCGATTTCAAAAAGTTTTTGAGTTAAACGGATCTTTTTTTCGGCCTGAACATTACCTTCCAGGTAATGGCAATCACCGACATGTCACCCGGCCACCAGCACGCCGTCGCATCCATCCTTAAATGCTTCAAGCACGAACAGCGGATCGACTCTGCCCGAACACATGACGCGCACGGTACGGATGCTGGGCGGATACTGCAACCGTGAAACACCGGCCAGATCAGCCCCGGCGTAAGCACACCAGTTGCACAAAAAAGCAACAATTCTTGGCTCAAAATTCCCCATTATATCACCTTATATTTAGAGGTTATGGGTTATGGATTATGGGCAACGGGAATGGATAATGAATCATAACGTGAAGCAGAGTTCCTTAACCTATACCCCCTTACCTCTTACCCCTTACCTGTTTTATATTTTAAACCGCGGCACAAATCGAAGCGACAATTTGCCGATCCCGGAAATGGAGCATATCGATGGCCTGCTGCGGACACGAAGCGGCACAAAGCCCGCATCCTTTACACGAAGCCGAAATATTTTTGGCCCGATATCCTTTGCCTTCAATCTCTTCCAGCTCAATTGCAGCAAAAGCACAGACTTCTTCGCAAAGCCCGCATCCGATACATTTTTCAGCATCGATCTGGGATACCAGCGGTGAAACTTGGACAGAATCTTTTGCAAGTATTGTCGTCGCCCGGCTTGAGGCCGCCATGGCCTGGGAAATGCTCTCGTCAATAGCCTTTGGATAGTGGGCCAGTCCGCACAGGAAAATCCCATTGGTTGCAAAATCCACCGGTCTTAGCTTGGCATGGGCCTCCATAAAAAAGTTTTCAGCATTGAGCGGAATTTTATAAAACTCCGAGATTTTATCGTTTTCGGCCGGTTCAATGGCGGTTGCCAAGTTTACAAGGTCTGCCTTTATTTGCAAATTCTTTTGCAAAATCGGATCAAAGACATCCACCGCAAGGCCATCTTCTAATTCCGTAACTTTCGGCTTATTATCCAGAGAATACCGGATAAAGATAACCCCCATCTCCCGGGCTTTTTTGTAAAGTATCTCTTTTTCGCCGTAAGTTCGTATATCCCGATACAGAATGAACACGCCCTTGTCGGGGGTCTCTTCTTTGATAGCGATCGCCTGGGATATGGAGGCAGTGCAACAGATCCTTGAACAATACGGCCGATGGTCATCCCTTGACCCAACGCACTGGATAAATACGATGTTTTCAGCATCCTTTAATTTTTCCGGATCATGTTCCAGATCATGCCAGCGGGTCACCCTTGAATTCTTACCATACAGGTACTCATCCGTATCCGTAGCCTTACCGCCTGTTGCAACGATCGTCACCCCGTGTTCAACGGTTTTTGTCCCCTTCCCATTGGTCACCTGGGTTTCAAAATTGCCGATAAATCCGGAAGCACCGACGATCTCGGCATCACACAATACTTGGATGTCAGGATGTTTCTCGACTTTATCCACAAGCCCGGCAAGGTATTCTTGGACATCATTCCCTTTCCAGGTCTTTTTTAGATCCCTTGCAGCACCGCCGAGCTCCGATGATTTTTCCACAATCGTTGTCGGAAATCCCTGGTCGGCGAGACTCAGCGCAGCGGTCATTCCGGCGACACCGCCGCCGATCACCAGGGCCGATTTATCGATTTCCACGGAAACAGCCGGAATCGGCTCCAGCAAAGACGCTCTGCTTACGGCCATCCGAACCAGATCCTTGGATTTTTCCGTAGCGGTTTCCTTGTCATTTGAGTGAACCCATGTGCACTGGTTTCTTATGTTGGCCATGTCAAAAAGATATGCATTCAGGCCCGCATTTCGTAGGGTCTCCTGGAACAGCGGCTCATGGGTTCTGGGGGTACATGCCGCCACGACAATACGGTTCAATTTTTGTTCTTTAATAACCTCTACCATCTTGTCCTGAGTATCTTGGCTGCAGGTAAAGAGGTTCTCTTCCACATATTCGACATTGGGCAATCCCTTTGCATATTCGGCAACGGCAGGAACATCGGCAATGCCGCCGATATTGACGCCGCAATTACATACGAACACACCGATTCGGGGTTCTTGGCCGGTGACATCATTTTCATCGGGAAATTTCTTCTCTCTGACCAGAGACCCCCGGGCAGACGCCAGATTGACTCCGGTATTACAGGCTGCAGCGCTGGCTTCCATCACGGACTCGGGGATATCTTTGGGACCTTGAAACGCACCGCAGACGAATATGCCGTCTCTTGATGTTTCAAAAGGTCGAAAACTCGTGGTTTCGCAGAAATTCCCTTCGGTGAGCTCGATGCCGAATTTGTTGGCAAGATCGACCATTTCCTGAGATATCTCCATACCTACAGACAGGACGATCATATCGAATATTTCAGTTTTAAGTTCTCCGTTCTCGGTGACGTATCGGACCTCAAGGTCATCGGTTCCGGGGACCGGATCTATGGTATGAACCCGGCTCCTGATAAAGCGAACCCCATGTTTGTCCTTGGCATTGTTATAATATTTTTCAAAATCTTTGCCGGGGGTCCGCATATCCATGAAAAAGATGGCGCAATCCAGATCGTAATCTGCATGCTCTTTGGAGATCACCGCTTCTTTGACGGCATACATGCAGCAAACCGATGAGCAATACGGATGGTCACACCGGTTGACATCCCTGGAACCGATGCATTGGAACCATGCAATCTTCTTGGGCTCCTTCTTATCCGATATCCGGGTAAGATGCCCCATGAAGGGACCTGTGGCTGAAAGAATTCGTTCAAATTCCGTGGAAGTTACAACATTGGGATATTTTGCATAATTGTAATTGTCAAATTTTGAAGGATCAAACGGCTGAAAACCCGGTGCCAGAATAACGGAACCCACATCGATCGTTGTTGTTTCTTCGCGCTGGGCATGGGTCTCAAGGGTGACGGCGTCGGCATCACAGGCACTGACACACTGGTAGCACTCACAACAACTCCCGCAGTCCAAGCACCGGTCCGCCTCTTCGTGTGCCGATTTTTCATCCACGAGAAGGGAGACTTCTTCAAATCCTGAAAGTCTGTTTTCCACCGGCAACGTCGGAACTTTTAACCGTTCTCTTTTCGGTTCGTCTTTTGAAGGCGCTACCCAGTTTGTTCCCATGGGCGGTTCATCCTGCCACTCTGTCGGCAGTTCCTCGCCCTGCAAATATTGGGCGATATATTTGGCGGCTCTCTGGCCGGCCTCCACCGCTTCAATGACGGTAGCAGGACCGGAAATCACATCCCCACCGGCGAAGATTTCCGGTATATTCGTTTGAAGGGTTTCAGGATTGACCTCCACAAGGTTCCACTTGGACACTTTTAGATCCTGGGTTTTGACGAGATCGCCGAAATCGGGCTCCTGCCCGATGGCAGGGATAATATGGTCGGCTTCAATATAAAATTCGGAACCTTCAACGGGAATCGGCCGCCGCCTGCCGGTTGTGTCTTTTTCCGTCAACCGGGTTCGGATGCATTCGATGCCGGCAACTTTATCGTTTTCACTGGAAATATTTATGGGCGCCACCAGGAAATGGATGTTTACGCCCTCTTTTTCAGCTTCTTCGACTTCCTCGGGTTCAGCGAGCATTTCAGCTCGGGAACGGCGGTAGATGATATGCGCCTCACTTGCACCGAGTCGAAGGGCCACCCGGGCGGCATCCAGCGCGGAATGGCCGCCGCCGATGACAACGACCTTTCCTTCGAGCTTCTTTAAATTCCCCAGATGAACCTCTTGTAAAAAGGTGATGACATCCAAAACCCCCTGGGACGTTTCCTCCCCGGGAATCCTAAGTTTCAGACCTTTCCAGGCACCGATGGCCAAAAAGATTGCATTGGCACCATGTTCCTGCAGTTCTTCAAGGGTCAAGTCTTTTCCAATAGCGGTATCGGTATGGATCTTTACCCCGTATCGTTTGAGATTCTCAATCTCCGCATCCAGAACCGACCGCGGCAGACGGTGTTCGGGAATGCCGTATCGCATCATTCCGCCGGCTTCCGGCATGGACTCGTATACATTGACCTGATACCCGTCAAGTGCCAGAAAATATGCCGAAGTGAGCCCGGCAGGGCCTGAACCGATAATGGCCACTTTCTCATTTCTGGGTGTAATTTGCGGGACCGGGATTTCACTCAGATCCACATGATCCGCTGCAACTCTTTTGAGTTCCCGTATGGAAATCGCCGTGTCCAATTCAAGCCTGCGACAGCTTTTTTCACAACGATGGGGACAGATACGGCCGAGAATACCGGGAAAAGGCGCATCTTTCATGACGATCTCCACAGCCTCTCGGTACTTCCCCATTTTGACCATGGCCACATATCCCTGAACATTTAGATTTGCCGGACAGGCCATCCTGCATGGAGCCGTGTCGCGCTTGTCTATGGCAAAGCTGCCGGGAATTGCCTGGGCGTAAAGTTTGTAGGTGGCCTTACGATTCGCAAGGCCCATGTCATATCCGCTGGGCATCGTCACGGGGCAGACTTCCGTACAATCACCACAGGCAGTACATTTGTCCGAATCGATATAGCGGGGGGTTTTATGGAGGGTTACTTGAAAGTTTCCATTCTCTCCGTCAATGCTTTCAACATTTGAACAGGTATGAAGTTGGATGTTGGTATGCCGGCCGACCTCGACCAGTTTGGGAGAAATAATTCACATGGAGCAGTCATTGGTTGGAAAAGTCTTGTCCAGCTGGGCCATTACACCGCCAATGGCCGATGACTTTTCAACCAGATGAACATAAAAGCCGGAATCGGCAAGATCCAATGCGGACTGCATACCGGCAATGCCGGCACCCACTACCAATACAGAACCGTTAACTTTCGCGGTCATATTGTGCTCCTTATTTAATTTTAAAAAGTAGGTGAGGAAGATTGAGTCCAAACTTCATTCACTTATGAACTCATGGACCACAACCAAAGAAACCTTTTACTCCCTACATGTTAAATTTGTCAACCATAATTTAATACATATCCATAAGATGCGTGTTAAATTCGTCAGCCAAAATTTAACACAGGGTATAAAGATACCTGTTAACCGAGCAAACACTTGGTGAAAGCTAAATTAAGCGATGATTGAGTTTCCCGGATATGCAAGTTGAGCGAAGAGAAGGTGGAACGCAAAGAGGCAGGAATGCCACCGCTGCTAAATCACTGAAAACACCAATGATGGAGACGCCGAATTGTAGAGGGGATGACTGCCCTCAAACACCCACAAAAAAATAAACCTCCTGTATTTTACCCAACAGGAGGTTTATTGGTATTGTATGTATATCGAGAATCAAGTCTTAAGAAACTTTTTCACAAACTTGGCCCAGTTGTCACCTTCAAGTTCTTGGGAAATGTCTTCGACTGAAACACCGCCATCTGCAGCCACTCTAAGATCCTCATTGGCCATGGCAAAGAGTTTTTCCTTTTCCGCGTTAATGAAATTATGGGCTTCTTTTCCAAAGTAGAGTTCTTTTAAGTTTTTGCGCAGCCGGGTCGGCTCTATGGTAAATAACCAACCCTTTTCATAGGGAGATTCGTTGGCCAGATCCGGATGATCCCGAAGGGTATCGTTCACATTGGTCACGGTGCCGTCCATGGGAGAGAGGACCTTGGCAATTTCTCCGTTGCGTCTGACTTGAAATCCAACTTCACCCTGTTTAACTTCCTGGCCGATATTCGGCAATTCAACCCTTGCGAGTTTACCGATAAGTTTTTGGGCAAAATCATCCAGCCCGACGCGAACACGTCCGCCATATTCGGGTCTGGCCCATGTGTGGCCGTCGTGATAATAAAAATCTTCCGCCAGTTCAAAACCGCTTTCCCGGCTTCGAGCATGCACCGGAAGCGCCTCTGCCTGAAGGCGTTCCTGCATCATCTGGTCAAAAGAACAGGTGCCGCATTCATACGCACTGGGGCATATTTTACGGCCCACTTCCCCGGTGATCATATACCGGCATTTGCGCCGATTTGCAGGAAACTGCATCATCTTGTCCACCCAGGTTTCGGTGAACTTATCGGGTGTCGGTGCAACCGGTTGTATGGCGACTTTCTCCTTATACCGAGCCACCCGATCATGCATACCGTGGTCGTATACACAGGTCGAACAATCAAAGTTGTGATCGCACAGTTTATAGGAAACCACCCCGGCCTCCATCCATACACATTTTTTCTTGCCTGGTGGAACAATTTTCATTGATTCCCTCTTTGTCGCGGCACCCATTTTATCTCCTCCTTATTAATGCTCGGTTTATCATAATGAATCTGTTTTATTTTTCCGATGTTACGATGATTAAAAGCAAAGGATGTGCCAATATCCAATAAGACATTGAACACATAGTGTAACCAATTGTTTTTTTTATAGAATATTTTTTTTCGACCGCTTGGAGTTAACGACAAGCCCACAGAATAATTTGCCGAAATATTCGGCAAAAAATGCTTGCAAATCGAATAAATCACAGATAACCTACTATTTATTCTACAATTTTACGAATTGCCGAAAAAAAAGACAGCCTGTAAAATATTTCGGCACCCACTAGGGAGATTTCTGAAGGGATTTTTTAAGATACCATTGAAAAAGTTCAAAACAGGTGGGGCAAAAGTCGGGTTGTTTGACATCCGTATCCTCGATCCGGACCGAGGAGTACATCACACAACGCCGATCCCGGCAATGGGTAATACCGAATGTGTGACCCAGTTCGTGCAAGACCGTCTTTTCCACCCGTGCCAACAGGAGATCCGGATTGGATGGTTGGTCATAAAACCGGGGACACAGCCGGTGTAACGATATGATTGAACATTTGCCTTCAATCTGTGCCAATCCAAAGACAAACTTAAGGATTGGCACATACAAATCCACGGGCGTAACGCCGATAAGCCTAAGGGTGGCGCGGAGGTTTCGTTGAAGGAGACGCTTTAATATCAGCTTTGAATTATACTGGCAGCGGGTATCGTTATAGGCATACTGAGGATTTTCCATTCTCTTGGAAATTCTACAGGTTAGCCCACATCGGATCGAAATGCATCTCGCGATGTGCTCGAGAATCTCTTCGTCCACCGAGCCTACAGGGCAAATGGTGACGCAGCTTGACAAAGCGAATTATGATTCCTTTTCAATCTTATATTTTGCAATTTTATTATAGAGCGTCTGCCGGTCGATTTCCAGAAGACGGGCTGTTTTGCTGATGTTCCAATCCGTCTCTTCCAGAATTCTCTTAATATGAATTTTTTCCATCAATTTTAATGAATTGGGCATTTTTTCAGGCCCCAATTGCTTGCGTGAGAAAGGAAGATCCTCCGTGACGATTTCTTTGCCCCGGCCGATAACCAGCGCCCTTTCGATGACATTTTCCAGTTCTCTCACATTTCCGGGCCAGTCGTAATCCATTAGCAAGTTCAAGGCCGGGGGTGAGATTTTTACCGGATCTTTATTCATTTCCAGACAACACCTGCGGATAAATGCCTTTACCAGCAGCGGGATATCATCCTTTCGGTTTCTCAGCGGCGGTACCGGGATAGAGATGACATTCAAACGGTAAAAAAGATCCTCACGAAATTTGTTTTCAGAAATCGCCGTTTTCAAATCTCGATGGGTGGCGGCTAAAATACGCACGTCTACTTTAATTTCTTCCTGTCCGCCCAGACGTCTGAATTCTTTTCGCTGCAAAACCCTTAATAGATCCACCTGGGTTTTTAAACTGATATCACCGATTTCATCTAAAAAAAGGGTCCCTTTGTCGGCCATTTCAAAGCGCCCTTTTTTGGTATGCTCTGCACCTGTGAAAGCGCCCCTTTCATAGCCGAACAGTTCGCTCTCCAACAGAGAATCGGGCAAAGCCCCGCAACTCACGGCAATAAACGGCATGTAACAGCGCCGGCTGTTCCCGTGAATCGCCTGTGCGATCAGTTCTTTTCCGGTGCCGCTTTCACCGGTTATCAGAACGGTAGAGTCGGTGGGTGCCACCTGGGAAATCAAATCGTAAATTTCTTGCATGACATCGCTTTTTCCTATGATTTCATCATATTCTGATCTTTCCTCCAGTTTCTGTCGCAGCAAAATATTCTCCAGAACCAGTTCCCGATGGGTGACAATTTTTTTGATTTGCATTTCGATCTCGTCCGGGGCGAACGGTTTGACCAGATAATCAAAAGCGCCTTCCTTCATGGCCTGAACCGCGGTATCCACCGTGGCATAAGCGGTCATCATGAGCACCTCCGCATCCGTATCCACGTCTTTTCCTTTAAGCTGTCTCAAGGTTTCCACTCCATCCATACCCGGCATTTTCAGATCCAGCAAAATCACGTCCCAGCTTTTTTCCATGGCAATGGCAATGGCATCCTTGCCGCTTTCGGCCATGCCGACCTCATAGCCATCTTCTTTGAGCCAGTCATGTAAAGCTTCTCGCATCGCCGCTTCATCATCAACCACAAGAATACGGGCCTTTTTGGTCATTGTGAATTCCTTCCATGTGTGCGCATAAAAATGTCACCTTAATTGATGGTAAAATGCCGCGCTTTTATTTCGCTTTACACTCGGGCCACCGGGAGACTGACCGTGAACGTGCTCCCCTTTCCAGGCTTGCTTTCCACGTCTATGGTGCCGTTGTGCCGTGTAATGATTCCGTAAACCACCGACAAACCGAGGCCCACACCTTTTCCTTCTGCTTTGGTTGTAAAAAAAGGATCAAAAATTTTTTCCCTGTCTGCCTCGGTAATGCCGCAGCCCGTATCGGAAACCATGATGTCTATAAATCTCTCACTCCCGGCTTTTCTTTGGGCCGTTACCGTCAGAGTACCGCCGTCGAGCATCGTGTCTGAAGCATTGTGGATAAGGTTTAACAGGGCCTGCTGAATCTGCTGGAAATCGCATTGAACCTTGGGTAGATCCGACGCGATGTTTTTTCTCAACTGAATGCCTTTAATCTCCAAGTCATGGGCAATAAGATCGAGGGTCCTATCGATAATGTCCATAATGCTCCGGTTCTTAATGGTGATTTTAGATTGGCGGGAAAAGGCCAGAAGATTTTTTACGATTTCCCCACACCGGGCCGTTTCCGACTCCATGGTGGCCAAATATCGGGAAATGTCCTCAAGTCTTTCAGGAGAAAACTTATCCCGGTCTTTGAGCTTGATCATCAGCCGGATATAAGTCAGAACTGCAGCCAGAGGGTTGTTGATCTCATGGGCAATGGTGGCGGCCAATTTGCCAAGAGAAGCCAGTTTTTCTGACTGAACAATCTGTTCCTGAGCCTCTTTGAGTTTTTGATAGGCCTCGTTTATATTTTTATAAAGATTGGCGTTATCCACAGCAACACCAATCTGGTTGCCAATGGCGGTCAAAAATTCGACGTACTCATAGTAAAACATAAATGGCGTGTAGCTGGAAAGGGCTATTACACCGACCGGTTCTCCTTTGCTGACCAATGGTATATAAGCCGTTGAATGAAGGCCCTCTTCAACAATCGAATCGACATAACGATCTTCGATTCGGAGAGGGTTGTGGACAATCTTGGTTTTACAATCGAGTACCGTCTGGCCCAAAAGACCGTCTCCGAGTTTGCGATATTTCATAAAGGGCTTGGTCATTAATTTAGCTGAAGGCCCCTTATAAGCTTTCAAATTAAGTACCCTTTTTTTATCGTCCAACAAATAAATTCTAACACTGTCAAATTCAAGGAACTCTAAAATTTTATTAATGGCCCCGTTAAGCATCTTATCGAGATTCAAACTGCTGCTGACAGTTTTGGAGATGGAATTTAAAATATCAAGTCGGATATTACGCTGTTCGATTTGATATTGTGCGAATTTTCTCTTAGACATGTCCCGGATAATAAGCACATAACCCGTAATCTGACCGGTCACATCGACCGTCACATTTGATGTAATCACCGCATCAAACCTTCGGCCCTTTTTCCCCACAAGCCGGGTCTCAAACTCCTCAACAAAGCCTTCCTTGGAAACCTTTTTCTGGAATTTGGGAAATACCTTATTTTCAAAGAATCCTGCAGCAGATTTAAGCGCCAAAACTTCTTTTTGGGTATCATACCATAACATATTAACCGCGGCCTGATTGATCTCGATGATCTTGCCGGTAGGATCTGTGAGAATGATGGCATCTCGGGACCGCTCAAATATGGTTCGATATTTCTCTTCGGATTTTTGCAATCCTTCCAGACGATTGGCCAGCATATCTTCCAGGTTGCCGACTATTTTGTCGATGTTTTCCTGAATGTGTTGCCTTTCCGTGATGTCGGTAGCTCTTTCCAGAACATAAACGGTCTCGCCACGTTCATTCTTGACCGGAATCGCTTTAATAAGCATATTGGCGACTCTGCCGTCCTTCATTGTGA
This sequence comes from Desulfobacterales bacterium, assembly GCA_035529735.1. Lineage (GTDB taxonomy): Bacteria > Desulfobacterota > Desulfobacteria > Desulfobacterales > UBA11574 > JAAXQD01. The sequence continues at coordinate 13,999 of DATKWE010000044.1, forward strand.
CATTTTCTACATTCCAGTGCCCCCACCCATCTCGAAAGGTTTTTTCTACCAAACACCCTTCACACTTTTTATTCCTTTTTTTCCATACTTTGTAACAATAATCATTGGGCTGCATGCCGAATTCATTTTTAAAAAGTTCATTCGCCATAATGATTTGATAGTTACGGTTGACGGCAACCACATAATCCGTAGCACTCTCGACAAGTCTTCTATAATATTTATGTTCTTGCAGAAATTCTTCAGTTTTCATGAGGCACTCGCATCTAATGAACCCGGCATCTGGATTCGGCTTGATACCATTACAGCGCAAACCGGGCATCTCTCTTGGGTCAAACTGGGCAAAACCAAACGTGTTTGCGGCCGGTTATCAAAAAAACAACCGGCAGTGTTTCTCTAAACCATGCTCTTATTATAATTTGTTGTGCGTTGGCAATAGACAATCTGAATATGCGCTGTCAAAATATTCTCTTGGCATCAAAAAAATGTCATGATACTAAAACCCTAATTGAGCGAAAGTTTAGGATGCCCCCCGATAAAATAGGCGTTGCCCCAGAGGAATAGTCTTCGCATTCCACGGGGTAAACATTTCTTTGGGCAAGCATTTCACAGGGCAGGCAGATCCCCCGCAAGCGGGATCTGCGTTTCACTACGACAAGGCATCAAGGACGAAGCCGTAAAAATTCTTTCACGAGCCATATTGAATGACAAAATCCATGAATCCCAAAAAAACACCGCCATTGAAAAAATCGCTGGTGGCCGACTGGCCGGCTCTGACACGAACATTTATCCGGCCGGAAGACGAAGCTGCAAGGTCGACGTTGATCAAGTACATGGAGCAGATCCTTTTCGGACTCCACGATTTTCTTAAAACACATGTGGGTTTTACCGAAGCCGTCAGCCTGAAGGATTTGGCCGACAGATTTACCGACAGCCTTATCAGTCAAAATCCTGAAAAAAAACTGGCCGACGTTATTACCGATCTGATTGAAGACATCGCCCCCCATGCCGTTAATGTGGCCTCACCCTATTTTATCGGACACATGACCTCGGCCATTCCTTTTTTTATGGTCCACCTTAAAACCATCGTCGCCGCTTTGAATCAAAATGTGGTTAAAATCGAAACGTCCAAGGTGGTATCGGTGTTGGAAAAGCAGGTGTTGGCCAAAATTCACCGGCTGATTTACCGAAAAAGCGATGCGTTTTACACGGAACATATCCAAAGCACCCACACGACCCTCGGCTGCTTTACTGAAAACGGTACACTCTCCAACCTTACGGCCCTTTGGGTTGCCCGAAATACTCGATTTTCCCCAAAAAACGGTTTTGACGGTGTGGAAAAAGAAGGACTGCTGGCTGCCTATCGGGCATACGGAATCGAACGAAGCGTCGTTCTTGTGTCAAAACGTGGGCACTATTCACTGAACAAATCTGGAGGACTGCTTGGGATCGGCAACCAGAATATTGTCGCCGTGGATGTGGATGAAAAAAACCGAATCGATCTTATAGCGCTTAAAAAAACCATCCAAACGTTAAAGAAAAGCCCAAAAAAAACAGCCATCTTGGCGGTGGTCGGCATTGCCGGAACCACGGAAACCGGTTCCGTAGACCCGCTGTTAAAGCTGGGCGATATTTGCGCGGAAAACAGAATTCATTTTCACGTGGATGCCGCATGGGGAGGGCCGACCCTGGTGTCGGAAAAATACCGCCATCTGCTCGACGGAATCGAGGGGGCCGATTCGGTAACCATCGACGGACACAAGCAGTTTTATATGCCCATGAGCTGCGGCATGGTCTATTTTAAAGATCCAACGATTATGGACAGCGTCATATATCATTCGAACTATGTCAACCGGCCCACCTCGGTGGATCTCGGCATAAAATCGCCGTCAGGATCCCGGGAGGCAAACTCGTTGATTCTCGACAGCGCACTCAAAATCATGGGGAGCCGGGGCTATGCACTGCTCATCGACCACGGCATCGAAACCGCCCGCAAATTTGCCGATGAAATTGAAAAACGACCCGATTTTCAGCTGGCCACCCCTCCTGAACTCAACATTCTCACCTACAGACTGTGTCCTTTGGACCTCGAAAACAAACTGGTTCAAGGGAATGCGGAAACGGTCGCTCAAATCAACGAAAAATTAAACACCCTCAATCGGAAGGTTCAACGGCTGCAGCGGGAGGCCGGCAACAGTTTCGTCTCCAGAACCACCTTAAGATCGGCTAACTGGCCCGGACAGGACATCGTGGTGCTTCGGGCTGTAATTATGAACCCCATGACCACCATTGAAATTTTGCGGGAGATTCTCGACGAACAGGAAGAACTATATAAAAACAGGTTGGCCTGATTTGAATTAAAACCGCTCTTTCACAAAAACACCAAACAGGGAAAGCACGAAAAGAGAAACCAAAAAAAGTCAGGTTCCACATCCAAAATTTTCATGTCGTTGGACCGAAATGATTTGACACTCTCCAACCTAAGTTAAGCGATTGTCGAGTTTGCCGGTCGTAAGATCCCGCACGCACTATCGGGAAGATGCAAGGTATGAGACATGCAGCCGTAGTCTGCTACTGCAAATGTTTCAGCAGCGGGGCTATTCTTGGAAGTGCCTAAAGGTTTTGACATGTCCGGGTTTTAGAGGATATTCTAAATATATCTGTAGTTGACTAATATTGGGTTTGCTGGATAGATAACATATCCAATAATTAAGATTGTTACCCTAATTGATTGTAAACAAACTGGGAAAAATATTGGATTGGGGCATCCTAAACTTTCGCTCAATTAGGGTTTTGATAAGGACATCGTTGATAACCCATGTTCTACCGCATAGAGAATTTAGTCATCCGCTCCCCTTTGAGCATTAGAAAGCCCAAAATGGGAGAGGACTGCCTGGTTCTGAAAGCCGCCCGATCGTTCCCCCCGGCGCACCCCTCCACCAGAGCAGCGCTGACCATTCTAAACCGGTTACAGATTAAAAAAGAAGCCAGAATCCTGGACATCGGCTGTGGATCGGGCATCCTCGGGCTTTCAGCGGCCCTAAAAAACAAAGGCCGTGCACTGGGATGCGACATCTCTCCGGAGGCAATACGGGCCACTGGGCATAATGTGCGCCTGAACCGGATGGAAGGCAGGTTCCATTTTTTCCGGGGATCGGCGGATGCTGTTTCGGAACGGTTCGACTTGATCCTTGCCAACCTCCATGCCGTCATTCATATGGAATTGTTCGACCACTACCAGCGCCTTTTACCCCTTAAGGGAGATTTGCTGGTGGTCTCCGGTATCAACGACGTTCAGGCCGCGGAGGTGGAGAAGGCTTTGGCCCAAAGGGGTTTTAGGGTTGTAGAAAGGGTGCAGGTGTATGGCATTACCCAGGCGCTGACAGAAGAATATTCTGACACCTGGGTGGGATTTGGCCTTAAAAGGGTTGCAAGCGACCGATGACGGACAAGGTCCATTTTTAAAGGGTGTTGTCTTCGTGTGGACTTTTTCGTACCCTCGCAAAATCTAAAACCCTAATTGATCGTAAACAAACTGGGAGAAATATTAGACTAATGTAAAAGCCACTCGGCATTGAGTGGATTCCCTGAACCGGCATTGCACCCTATTTGTGAGGATTTTTAGCGCAGCGGAGGAAAGCAACCTGAACTGTTTGAACTCCGCCATCCTTATCTTGTCAAACTTCGCTTAATTTTCTTATTAATTTAAAATCAAATTTGATCTCCGGTAAATGGCACGCAGTCCCCATGACCCGGGAAGATATACTTTAACCCATCTAATTTTTTGATTTTTTTGATCGAGTCTTCCTGATCTTTTTTGCTGAATACAAACGTGTTGCTGATCAGCTTCCCGTTGATAACCACCCAAAAATCTCCGCAAATCAAAATGCCGCTGTCCGCATCGAAAAAAGAAACCGAGTCGGGTCTGTGACCGGGTGTATGGATGGTTGTAAAGCCCGGCAAAACAGACGGCTCATTTGTAAAGAACGCGACCCGGTCCAAAGGAAACCCTTTTTTAAAGGGCGTGCCGAACAACCCGCCGTTAAGGAGATCGAAAAAGCCCGGAAAATAGCCGGCCTCCTTCATACACGGTATGAGGATCTCTTGGATGTCCACAAAAGACGGAAAGGGAATCCGCTCTTTTCCCGAAACAAAGGGCCTGGACGCTCCATGAAACCAGATTTTACACTCTGGATACCGGGTTTTAAGACCCATCCATCCCGAGACGTGATCCACATGAAAATGGGTGCAGACAACGCGTTTTAAGGGCGCAAAATTTTGCAAAGATGCTTCCAGATTCTTGGCATCCGACGGCATCCCGCAATCCACAAGGTATGTGGCCCCTTTCCGATGATCTTCAATAATGTAAATATTGCCGGCCGCTCCCCTGAATTGATGGACCCCGCGATGATCTGTAAGATTCACGGTTTTTTCAATCATATTTTTCTTATCCTTAGTAGCGTCCATCCATTAATGCCCCTTGTCCATAATTCTTCATTGCTAAAATCAGATAAAAACATCCCCGGAAGATGCGTTTACGTAACCATTCGGATGCGGAATTCGAGTTCGTTGCTCATGAGAACTTTGGACGCTCAAGGTCTTCAATTAACGGATAACAAATAACCCATAACATCCAGCTGGGCTTTTTCGTTCAATAACGCTCTTACGCGTACTCCATCGCCACTGGACTTCTCATGATAAGATCGATGGATGTTGCCGATGTGAGGGCAGCTTCAGGAAAAACCCGTTTAAGGGACCGGATGTGTCTCAGGTTGTCGGCAGTCCGCAGAATCAGCATGGCAAGGTCTCCCTCCTCCATCTCGGCGATGGCGAGCACTTTTTCCCAGGGCTGACCGAGGGCCCAGGCGTAAATTGCAGCTGCCGGCCGCAAAAACAACGGCCGGACTTCAAATCCCCGGTCCGCCATGAGCCCTGCGAACGGTCGAAGGCCTTTTTGGACACGGTCAAAGGCAGTCAGCAGAGTTTTTGGCTTGAACGCCTTCTCCATACGATCGTCCGATTCCCGCTCATTGACGAACAGTGTGGTCATGGCCGCAAGCAGCGCAGGGTCGGATTCCGGAAAGATCCCGCGTCGAAAACCCTCAGCGGTCATCAGCGGCTGATCGACCCTCAGCTGGGATGCCCAGATGCCGTCGGCTGTCAACACGCCGTCTTGGGTGACATAACCGGTTTCTTTCAGAAAATCGAGATGGTGCA
>DATKWE010000045.1:0-7393 GCA_035529735.1 Desulfobacterales bacterium
AACCGACAGACTTATAAAATGGATGCCCGATGGCTTTATGCCGAGAGATATCATCGCAATGGTGATCGGTCAGATGGTGAAATATATTGCCGCGCAAAACCCGTGAAACATCCGGGATGGATCCCCAACTTAAGATAACCGTTTTATTATGAATATTATCAATACAATAATCCCTATATTTTCGATAATCACCCTGGGATGGTTTATCCGATTTAAAGGGTTTATTCAGCCGGAATTTTTAGGTCCGGCAAATCGTCTGGTCTATTACCTGGCAATCCCCGCCATGATTTTTCACGCCATCTCTAAAGCTTCCTTAAAGGCCAATTTCGACGTTACCGTTCTGTTCATTACGCTTCTGGCCGTTCTGATTGTCTTTGCAGTGGCCTGGTGCGTGGGCTTATTTTTGCGGATCCGGCAAGGGGCCCTGGGAACGTTTATTCAGGCCTCCTTTCATGGGAATCTGGGATATATCGGTCTTGCCGTTGCATATTACTCCCTCGGCAATGATGGGTTTGTGAGGGCCAGTATTATTGGGGGGTTTACCATGATATTGCAGAATTTTCTTGCCGTCGTCGCCCTTCAATTGAATTCTGACAAAAATTCGGCCTCAGAAAACAAACGGGCTGTTGTTTTACGAATACTGGGCAATCCTGTTATTCTCTCGGCATTTGCAGGTATTTTATTTTCTTTCACAGGACTGCGGCTGCCCCTGGTTATGGACAGAAGTCTGAATATTTTGAGCGGACTCGCACTTCCTATGGCGTTGCTCCTCATCGGGGCATCTCTCTCTTTTAAGTTGATGCAGTCGAAGATATTTCAACTTTTTTCTTCGAGTTTCTTGAAGCTGATTCTACTTCCGGGCTTGGGCGTTATCTTCTACCGTTTATTCCGTGTAGATCCCCAGGGCTATCTTCCCGGCCTTATCCTTCTGGCATCGCCGACCGCCACTTTAACCTATGTTATGGCCAAAGAAATGAACGGCGATGCGGATTTTGCAGTGGCAGCACTTTCCATCTGTACCATGCTGTCTGCTGTGACATTTTCCATATGGCTGCATATCGCAGCCGGATAATTCGTGCCTGAACGAAAACTGTCTTTTCCGCCAATATCTCCGCCTGCCCCGTGAAATGCTTGCCCCGTGAAATGCGAAGCATATTTCTCCGGGGCGCAGCCTATTTCTTTGGGGTCAGATTCAAATTTTAATTCTCGAAATGCTACCCGTATCACTGTGGTTAAAATATTCGTCTTCCTTGGTCTTAACGAAAAATCATAGTTTTCGTTCGGGCACATTTCATCTTGATTTAAACTTTTTTCGATCTCCGACGTCTAAGGGTACAAAAGAAGCCGGAAAGGAGACAAGAAAATGAAAAAGAAAAATCTGATAATGGTTCTTTTGGCAATGGTTTTCACGCTGTCATTTATCTCGCCTTCGGTCTGGGCGGGGAGCCCTCAGCAGTATCGATGGGAGGGTGTCGCCATCGGCGTTGGTGCAGCGGTTCTGGGTGGTGCACTGATTAACGCTTGTATTTATCCATGTCCGTCGCCGAGAGCGGTCTACAGATACCCGTGTCCGCCACGTTATGGATATTATCACCCGCCGAGACATCATCGAGGACATTGGAAGGCCGGGAAAAGAAGCCGTCCGAATCATTATAAAGAAGCAAGGCCTCGCGGTCCCTACCCGGGTCATGGCAGATAGGCGCCATGAAGATGAACTTCAGTACTGAGTGTTTCCCCCGTCCCGCCACAAATATCGTCGGGACGGGGGAACAATTAGGGTAAGAAGCATTTTTTCAACAAAAAAACGATTTGATCGATATTCTGCTAAATGGGTGCCAGGATATTTGCCTGCAGCGCGGTTGCCCCCCTCGTTGATTGTGGTATCATTTTTAGGTTCTTCTACCAACTAAATTGGAGAAGAACCTAAAATTAAAACTGCCCCACAAAAGGATTATGGCGCTTTTCTACGCCGATGCTTGTTTCCGGACCGTGCCCTGAAAAGACCCGTATATCATCTTCCATATTAAAAAGTTTGGTCTTGATGCTCGATATCAAGGTGTTAAAATCTCCGCCTGGAAAATCGGTGCGGCCAATGGAACCGGCAAACAGTGTGTCTCCCACAAAAACAATCCCGTTGGTATACAGTGAAATACCGCCCGGCGTATGTCCGGGCGTATGGATAACTTTCAGGGTAATATCACCAAAAGAAACGGTATCGCCTTCTTCAAGGGTTTGATCACACGGTGGTGAGTTTTCCACTGAAACCCCGAAAAAAGCTGCATTTGATGAAAGTTTTTCCAGCATGGATGCATCAAGAGGATGAATCAGGATGTCGGCACCGGTTGCATCTTTCATTTTACCGTTGGCGCTGACATGGTCAAAATGTCCGTGGGTGTTGATGATATATTTTACCTTGAGCTTAGAATCGGCCAGAGAAAGCAATATCGTGTCTGCATCACCCCCTGGATCGATGACAACAGCTTCTTTTGTTTTCGAACATCCGCAGATAAAACAGTTTGCCATAAGCGGTCCAACGACCAGTTCTTTGATAATCAAAACAGCCTCCTATGATAGTTGATACCATTCTTGCACGTGATGGTGGGAAATATTTGTTATTGGAGATATTCTTCCAAAATCAGAAAATTAAATTTACGGAGCCCTATTTTTTGCTTGCTCGATGAGCTCAACAATACTTACCATTTTTGGTTTTGGCTTTGCATTAACAAGTCTTTCAAACGTATCCTCCGGCAAGGATTTCTTTAGATATTCCACCACATCGAAGCACTCCCACCAGCAGTCGAAAATCTTCCAGCAGGGCAAACCGTCTTCGCCGTTTGTTCTGCAGTATCCGAACGAAACAGGTCCGCCCAGCCTGGAACATCTTCGCTCAAGACCATCAAAAACTTTATTCATTGATCAACGGTTTTTTATCATTTGCGGCTTGGGAAAATTTTCGAACACCTTTTCCGACGCTAACATCTCCGCTTCAGTCAAGACAAAATTATTCAATTCCCCGGCAAAGTATTTGTCATAAGCTGTAAGGTCGATGAGACCGTGACCGCTCCAGTTGAACAGAATAACCTTTTCTTTGGCCTCTTCTTTGGCTTTTTTTGCCGCATCAATGACCCCGGCCAAAGCGTGGTTTGTTTCCGGAGCAGGTATAAACCCTTCAGTCCTTGCAAAAATAACCCCCGCCTCGTAAGCATCCAGCTGGGTTGCAGATTTTGCTTCGATAATTCCCTCGTTAACAAGCTGGCTCACTGCCGGAGACATTCCATGATACCGGAGCCCTCCTGCATGAATCGGTGGTGGAACAAAGGCATGTCCGAGACTGTGCATCGGGAGCAGGGGGGTATATCTTGCTGTATCCCCGTGATCGTAGACAAACGGTGCCTTTGTCAGGGTCGGGCAGGCCGACGGTTCATATGGATATATATCAATATCTTTCCCATTTATTTTGTCGCAAATAAACGGGAATGCAAGGCCGGCAAAATTGCTTCCACCACCGGCGCAGGCGATCACGACATCAGGATACTCCCCGATCTTTTCGAGTTGTTTTTTTGCCTCAAGCCCAATAATGGTTTGGTGCAACATAACATGATTTAGAACGCTGCCCAATGAGTAGCGTGTTTTACCGCTTTTATCACTGACGGCTGCTTCAATAGCCTCACTGATAGCAATGCCGAGGCTTCCGGGTGTGTCAGGATCTTTTTCCAACGCATTTCGACCGGCATTTGTTTCTGTACTGGGACTTGCCACACACTTCCCACCCCAAGCTTCCATCATTGATTTGCGATACGGTTTCTGGTCGAAGCTGATTCTGACCATAAAAACTTTACATTCAATTCCGAACTGGGAGCAGGCAAAGGCGAGGGCGCTTCCCCATTGTCCGGCCCCCGTTTCGGTGGTCATTTTTTCAATCCCGAAAACCTTGTTGTAATATGCTTGAGGAACGGCGGTGTTCGGTTTGTGGCTTCCTGGAGGACTTACCCCTTCATTTTTAAAGTAGATCCTTGCAGGCGTATCAAGAAATTTTTCAAGAGCGCGTGCTCTGACGAGCGGTGATGGTCGCCAGATGCTGAGAACCCTGAGGACATCTTCTGGAATATCGATCCACCTGTCGGTACTGACCTCCTGCTCGATGAGGTTCATGGGAAAAACCGGTGCAAGGGCTTCAGGCTTAACCGGCTGTCCGTCAGGCCCCAGTGGTGGGTTCATCTTAATGTCGGCAAGTATATTATACCATTGCCTCGGCATTTCATCTTCCGTTAAGAGAACTTTTTTGACTTCCATAGCAATCTCCTTTACGTTAACTGGTTTCGGTTATCTGAATGTCGATTTTTGTTTTTATTTCCCTTTTTTTAAGGGCTATGTGTATACTGTCGAGGATTCCATTGATAAAGGCACCCGACAATTCGGTGCCGAATTTCTTTCCCACGTCAATGGCCTCGTTGATGGATACTTTGGGTGGAATGTCCTGACAGTAAAGCAGTTCATACACGGCAATTCTAATAATATTTCTGTCCACGCCGGACATGCGGCTTATTTTCCAATTATCGGAGAAGTTTTCGATGATTGAATCGATTTCGGATTTTGCTTGGATAACGCCGTTAACAAGCTTGAGAAAAAAGGGGCGGGCCTTTTTTGAAGGGTTAAAATTGACACAGAATCGTTCCAGCAACTCATTGGAGTCATTCTTGTTCATATCAATATAAAAGAGCGCTTGCATAGCAAGTTCTCGGGACTTGCGACGGTTCCCCATGGTTAAGCCTGGTCGACGACCTCAATCAAGTTTGCCATTTCTATGGCGGTTATTGCCGCACTCCATCCCTTATTGCCGGCTTTTGTTCCGGCACGTTCTATGGCCTGTTCGATGGTATCGGTGGTTATAATACCAAAGATGACCGGAACTTCAGATTCCAGACTCACCGCGGCGATTCCTTTGGAGACTTCGGCGCTGACTAAATCAAAATGCGGCGTTGCACCTCTGATGACAGCTCCCAGGCAGATAATCGCATGGTATCGACCTGTTGCGGCCATCTTTTTTGCTATCAATGGTATTTCAAAGGCACCGGGGACCTTCACAATCTCGATATCTTCGTCTCTGCCACCGGAGCGTAACAGCCCATCCAAAGCACCTTCAAGAAGCCTTTCGGTGATAAAATTATTAAAACGGCTTACAACAAGCCCAAATTTTTTGCCTTCAGCCAAGAGCTTGGCTTCAATAATTTTTGGCATTTGATTCCCTCCCGATGTTATTGAAAGACATCACCTGTCACGGTTCCCACAATTTTACGGCACGGTATTGATATTTAACAGGTGCCCCATCTTAAGTTTCTTGCATTCCAGATAATTCCGATTATATTCATTGGGTTCTGTCTGGATCTCCATTTGATCGACTATGCTGAGCCCATATCCTTGAAGGCCGACCATCTTCTTGGGATTGTTGGTCAGAAGCCGCATCTTTTTAACGCCGAGGTCCACCAGAATCTGGGCGCCAATCCCGTAATTTCTCAAATCAGGCTTGAATCCGAGCCTTTCATTGGCCTCAACCGTATCAAGGCCCTGATCCTGGAGTGCATACGCCTTAATCTTGTTAACAAGACCGATGCCGCGTCCTTCCTGCCGGATATAGAGGAGTACCCCGGCGTTTTCCTGGTCGATCATTTCCATGGCCGTATGCAGCTGATCACCGCAGTCACAACGAAGGGAAGCGAAAATATCTCCGGTGAGGCACTCTGAGTGGACTCTGACAAGGATGGGTTTCTCCGGATCAATGTGCCCCTTGACCATGGCGATATGCAACAAATCATCCACAACATTTTCATACACAACTGCTTTGAATTCTCCTGCAATGGATGTGGGAATAATCGTTTCTGCAACCCTTTTCACGAATGATTCGGTGCGCATACGGTATTCAATAAGATCAGCGATGGTGCATAGGCCGATGCCGTGCTTTTCACTGAACTTTTCAAGCGCCGGCATCCGAGCCATGGTACCGTCTTCATCCATGATTTCACAAATCACTCCGGCGGGTTTTAGACCGGCAAGACGCGCCAGATCTATCGACCCTTCTGTCTGGCCGGCTCGCACGATGACCCCTCCGTTCCTGCCGCGTAGCGGGAATACATGTCCGGGTCTCACAAGATCGGTGGGTTCGGCATCGTCTGCTACGGCTGTAAGAATTGTGGTGGCGCGGTCCGCAGCAGAAATTCCGGTTGTTACACCGCACCGTGCTTCGATAGACACCGTAAAACCGGTCTGATATTTAGATGTGTTGTGTTCAACCATCAGCCGCAGGTTAAGAGAATCGATCTTTTCTCCGGTCATGGACAGGCAAATAAGTCCTCTTCCATATTTGGCCATAAAATTAATGGCTTCAGGTGTCACAGCTTCAGCAGCCATGGTAAGGTCGCCCTCGTTTTCACGGTCTTCGTCATCAACGAGAATGACCATACGTCCGGCCCTTATTTCTTTAATCGCTTCTTCGGTGGTTAATAGTGGCATTTTTATTTATTTTCTCCGTTGTTCTTTTATTTTCAATAAATTGTAAAAGTTCCGAAACCCAAAATTAAATAAAACCGGTTTTGGCAAGAAACTGCATGTCCAGCGATTTGCCGGTTTCTTTCGGGTTGTCGATGTCATGACTTCGACGAACAAATCGTTCAACATACTTTCCGATCATGTCTGTTTCTATGTTGACAAAATCTCCAGTTTTTATAACGCCCAAGGTCGTCAATTTTGCAGTATACGGTAAGATACTTACATCAAAACCGTTTCGGCCGCAGTTGTTGATGGTAAGGCTGATGCCATCCACCGCAACCGAGCCCTTTTTTATCATATAATACGACAGTGATTCGGGAACTTCAATGGTGAAAATTATGGCGTTTCCGGTTTTTTCCTTGAGTTTTACGGTTCCAATCCCATCGATATGCCCTGAAACAAGGTGACCGTCAAGGCGATCGGACAGCCGAAGGGCGCGCTCAAGGTTGACGCGATTTCCGATCTTTGCCCTGCCAAAGGTTGTCCTTGCAAGGGTTTCAGGTGACATGTCCACCTTAAACAGTGCGCCCTCGATCATAACTACGGTCAAACAGGCGCCGTTTACTGAAATACTGTCTCCGATTTTGGTCTGATCAAGATCGAAGTCCGCATCTACACCCAAGCGTTTACCCTGACCCGCCGGCCGTATTTCACGGATTGTGCCGAGACCTTCTATGATTCCGGTAAACATAATTCAAACAAATGGCCTATTGGAAATTATCAATTGTTCAATCTTGGATCTTGTCCGGTTTCGGTGTATCCGCCTTGGGTTAAATTATTTGTCAATATACCCTTCGATCATAATATCGTCACCGAATCGTCTGACATGAATATCCTTAACCGGAATACA
>DATKWE010000046.1:0-2253 GCA_035529735.1 Desulfobacterales bacterium
CCACCACGTAAACGGTCAACCGTTCTGCTTCAAAAAGCCCGGTGATTTCGTCTTTCAGATCAACGAGAATCTCATCCAAATTTGCAGCAGCATGTATTTTGTTGCAAATGTCCTGGAGATTTTTTCGATACGCAATCTCGAATTGGAGTTTCCGTCGCATTAAACCCATGACATTCGGTTCAGCAACGTCCGTGCCAGAAAGCACCTTTTTTAAAACCCAATGGGATTTAAAATGGGTCTTTTGATCCTGAAGCCCCGCAAAGCCCGAAGTTAAAAGGTTCTCCAGGCACTCATGATAATTTGAATAAATACGGCAAAACGTATGAATTGGATTCCAGGAGAATTTTTGATGGATGCAAACCCATAGAAGTTACACATTCAAATGTGCATCCATGCACAAATTTCTGTGCAAGCAGAAAATGGGAGTGTAAGATAAACCGAGGATGGGCCCGACGATTTTCGGTGTGACCATCGCTTCGAGATTCTGTGTGAAGCAATGGTTACCGATCTTTAAATAATCCAAAGTTGATATAAATTTTCTTCAGCCCGCCGCCGATCAGCAGCATACCCAAAAGATAGAAGCTAAAACGGATAAAAAATATCATCGAAGCGAACTGTTCGATCTTTTCAATTCTGGGTATGACCTGGGGGATCCTGAAAATCACCCCGATACCGGCCAGGGTGAGTGCAATGCCCCAGATTATCTGGACAACAACTTTGTTTTCATCTTTAGGGGCTTTCTCGTTTTTGTCTGATTTTTCAGAATTCATCATTTTAATATCACTGTATGGTTATGGGTTACCCGCCGAGATACACCTCCTTGACCTTCGGGTTGTGAAGAAGCTCTCCGGCCAAACCTTCGAGTACGATTTCTCCCCGCTCTATCACGTAGGAATAATGGGCGATTTTGAGGGCGGCTCGGGCATTCTGCTCCACAAGCAGAACCGTGGTTCCTGTTTCGTTCAGCTGTTTTATGACCTGAAATATTTCGCGAACGATCAATGGAGCGATGCCCATGGAAGGTTCATCCAACAGGAGCAGTTCAGGCTGGGCCATCAAGGCCCGGGCAATGGCCAGCATCTGCTGTTCTCCACCGGACAGGGTGCCGGCAATCTGCTTTGAACGTTTTTCAAGAACCGGAAAGATTTCATAAATACCCTTGACCTTCTCGTTGATCTCGAAACGGTTTCTGCGTTTAAAGTATAAATAGGCCCCGAGGTGGATATTGTCCAGGACCGTGAGGTGGGCAAAAATCTGTCGCCCTTCCGGCACCTGGGATATGCCCAAACCGACGATCCGGTTGGCAGACAGACCGGCAATGTCGCGGTCTTTATACAGGATGCCGCCTTTATCGATCTTTATCAACCCGGATATCGCCTTGAGCAGGGTCGATTTGCCGGCCCCGTTGGCACCGATGATGGAAACCATCTTTCCTTCGGGCACCTTAAGTGAAACATTTTTCAGAACATGGATTCTGCCATACGCGGTGCATAGCCCCTCGATCTTGAGCATATTTTAAGCCTCGCTTCCCAAATAGGCTTCAATGACCCTTGGATTGTCCCGGATCGCTTCCGGAGTTCCTTCCGCGATCTTCTGTCCATAGTTGAGCACCACAATCTCATCGGATATATTCATGATCACCTTCATGTCATGCTCCACCAGCAAAACGGTAATCCCTCTTGCATTGATGGCTTTGATCAGGGAAGATGCCACATAAGTTTCGGTCTCATTGAGGCCCGCCGCAGGTTCGTCCAGGCAGATCAGTTCCGGCTCAGTGGCCAGTGCCCGCCCGATTTCCAGCATCTTCTGTTCCCCCAGAGGCAGGTTGTCGGCCGATTCTTCGAACTTGTCGGCCAGACCGATAAACTTCAAAATCTTAACGGCCCTTTCCCGCATCTCTTCTTCTTTCCGCCTGGCACCGGGGAGGTACAACCCTGAAGACAGAAAAGATGCCCGAACCCGGGTATGGCAGCCCAGCATGACATTTTCAAGAACCGTCATATTTCCAAACAGCTCGACGGTCTGGAACGTTCTGGAAACGCCCCGGTCTGCAATTTTGTGGGCCTTGAGATGTTCGATAGACCGGCCTTTAAACCTTATAGATCCCTTTATGGGTGGAAAAGATCCGGTAATGACATTAAACAGTGTTGTTTTGCCGGCACCGTTGGGACCGATAACCGCCTTGATCATTCCCTTTTTAACCTGGAAACTGAGGTTGCTGAGCGCCATTAATCCGCCAAAAACCACGGCCAC
>DATKWE010000047.1:0-14377 GCA_035529735.1 Desulfobacterales bacterium
GTTCTTTGAGCAGTGCTTCAATCAGCGGCATATAGCGGGCAGACCGCTTGATCCAGAGAATCACCTGGGGACGATCCCACAACGTAAGCAGCAGCTCTTTTTCCAGACGCTCCCGGATTTCCTGTTCCTCAAGGGGAACGGGTTCTCCACAGAAATCCAATGAACCGTTGGTTCGGATGCTGGTCATCAGGGAGGGGAATTGGGAAGGTTCTATCTCGTGATCCGGCTGGCTCCAAGAGTCTGCTGCCGTCAAAACCATGATAATTAGGCATGAAAGTACAATGTTTCGAATGATCGATCCTACCATAGCACAAAGTTTCATATGGGGTTCAAAGTCAATAAATTGTCAATGGGGTTCGACATGTTTGTTTTTATACGCTGGATTATACCTTTTCCTGAAGCTTCACTCGAAAACCAAATTAATTAATAACAGGTTTCGACACAAAATCAAAGGCCAAAAAGAGATTGATTAACAAAGGAAACCTGGTATAAATTTAGACAATCATTTGAGATGCCAATAAAAAAACCATTGGAGATTATAAGGAGGCAGCAATGAAAAGCGCATTTATTTTATTACTGACGGCGACGCTACTCCTCACGGCGCATTCTTCCCTTGCCCAATGCCCGTCGGGTTCGGATCGAAATTTAATCCTTACCGAAGGTATGGCCGAGGTGACGGGTCAAAACGATTCGGCCAGGATTTCTTTAGCCGTTGTGACCGAAGGACGAAATTTGGAACAGGTTAGCTCAGAAAATGCCGGCAAAACCAACGCTGTTCTAACGGGCGTAAAGGGCTTGAATATTAAAAATCTTAAACTTAAGACCGCCAATTATCGCGTTGCGCCCCAAAAGGATTATAAAGCCCGACCGCCCAAAATTAACGGTTATGAAGTGTCCAATACCATTGAAGTGACCCTGGAAGGATTTGAGCCTGAGCCTTTATCCAAGAATGTTTCCAAAATTATCGGAAAAGCTCTGGAAAGCGGATCCAACGATATCAATCACATTCAATTTTACATCAATAACAAACAACCGTTAGAAAAGGACGCCTTGAAACACGCGACACGAGAAGCCATGGATCGGGCGAAAACTTTAGCCGAGGCAGCGGGGGTGAAGCTGAAACGCGTCGTTTCACTGAGCACGCAGCCGATTCACATACCGCCCCGGCCGCAGATGTTACGCGCAGCAGAAATGAAGACCGAAGCCGCCGCCGCACCGCCCATGGAGATCGGGGAAAGCCAAATTCGTGTTACGGTGAGCATCGCATATGAAATAGAACCCTAAATTCGCTCGATCCGGATAAAATAGCGGGGCGTTTCACTGACCAGGATCCCCACACCTGCTGTTGGTGTTCTTTATGAAAAATAGGGATAAAAAGGAGACGTGTATTTATGTCACATGGCGCTGATTCTGTAAAAAGTATCATTTTTGCTTTATGCGCCAATCTGGCGATATTCCTTTCAAAGCTCATCGCCGCTGTGATTACAGGCTCCAGTGCGATGATGGCCGAATCTGTCCATTCATTGGCAGACAGCGGCAACCAGCTGCTTTTGTTGCTGGGGATCAAGCATGCAAAACGTCCCCCTTCGCCGGATTATCCGCTGGGTTTTGGCAAGGCCGTCTATTTCTGGTCGTTTATTGTCGCTTTGATATTGTTCAGTATGGGGGGGGTGTATTCAATTTACGAAGGCATTCACAAATTGAATCACGCTGAACCGCTGAGTTATCCGTATGTGGCGGTTGGCGTATTGCTGTTTTCCATAATTGCAGAAAGTGTTTCCATGTGGGGGTGTTTGCGGGAAGTGAACAAGGAACTGCGGGGAAGAAGTTTAAGACAGTGGTTTCGAGAAACCCGTCAAAGCGATCTGCTGGTTGTTTTTGGTGAGGATCTGGCCGCCCTGTTGGGCTTAAGCTTGGCATTGATTGCTGTTATCCTGACCATTATCACCGGCAATCCCGTATATGATGCCGCCGGCAGTATATGTATCGGGGTTTTACTCGTGGTGATTGCTTTTGTAATCGGGATCGAAGTCCAGGCCCTACTGATCGGCCAGAGTGTCGAACCGGATCAGAGGGTTCAGATGCTCGAATTTTTACAACAACGTGATGAAATCGACACAGTTTTTAATTTGCTGACATTACAGCTGGGCAATGACGTGATGGTAGCGGTTAAAGCTAAAATGATCAAAATGGACTCTGCCGAGGCTCTGATTAAAGCTGTCAATCGTTGTGAAGTGGGGCTAAAGCAGGCATTCCCTCAGGTGCTGTGGTCGTTTTTCGAACCGGATTTGGAAGATTAGAACCTGTTTCAAAACCTCCCATTCGTTTACAGCCCCTGTGTCTGCTCCAATTCCAATGAAGACTTCGGAATGTAAACATACGACAAGAATACCTGAAGGATAAAGCCGATGAGGGTCATGACTGCCGCGGCCACGAAGGCCATTTGGTAGGAAAATACTTCCGATGCACCGTAAACCATAAGTATATCTGTAATGGGCCCTACGATGAAGGTTCCGGCAATTCCCCGGCTGAGAAAATATGTGGCATTGAATATACCGAAAAGTTTGGCCCGTCTTTCCGGAGGGATCAGCACGGATGCATATGCATACGAAGACGCAAGAACGATGACTTCGGAACATCCTCTCAAAAAGTTGCTGATGTAGATGAGCATCAAGTTGCCGGTGACGGCGAGCAGAATCAGCGACACCATCGCCATGGCCGTTCCGAACAGCAGGGAGTTTCCATTTCCGATTTTCCTTCCGATCCAACCTGCAATGAGTCCGGTAAGAATCATCGCCGCCGATTGTGTATTGACGATATAGCTCAATCCCTTGCTTGACACCGCAAAGCCGGAATCGAGAACCAGGTACTGTGACTGAATCACCGCAATGGAATTCCTGCCGAAATTGATAAAAACCATTGCAACAATAAAAAACATGAAAATTCTTCCGGAAGATGCTGAAATGCCGATTGACTGTACAGACGCGTTTTCCATTTCATGTTTAATGCCGCCCTCGGGCACCCAGAGCATAGGAACAATGGAGATAAACATGGCGGCGGCGGCAACGAAAAACAAATCGCCTTCGTAAAAGCCCCATCCCTCGTATTTAAGGCTTAATCCATCATACAGCAGACCGCCGATCCCATACACCGGCAATGCGTCCGATTCCACCGACACTTGCCAGGCGTCCTTGGATCGTATTTCGATCCTTCTGAGCATAGATATCCGATATCAAAGCGCTCCAGCCGACATTGGACATGGACCAGAAAATCTCCACTATCGATAGGCCCATGATAATCACATATCCTGCCAGGATGAGATTTGCAGTCAAGGTGTGGGCATACCATACCAGGACCGTGCCGAATCCCGCCAGTATTTCACCGCATATGATCAGGGTTCGCCTCAATTGATGTTTATCCGAGAACGCTCCCCATACAAACGTCTGAAAAACGATATTCATGACCATAGGTAACGTCGCGAACAACGTCGTCTCGGTGACGCTTAATCCCAAGAAATGTCTCAAATAGATGGAGAGATAGCTGTAAAACAATCCACGCCGGAACATGGCGAGCATTTGAAACGAGGATATTCCGAAAAAAACTTTAGATGATTGGATGCGGTTGGACATCATTGGAAATACTATTTGGTCATCAGGTGATTGACCGCTCCCTCCAGACCATCCAACGATAGTTCAAACATGGGGAAAATCTGACGAATGGTGTTAATGGTCGGGGTATGGTCCCATGTTTGTGAAGATACGGGATTCATCCATGCGCAATGGGGAAAGATTTGAGCCAAAAACTTGAGCTGCTCAATGCTCGGCTTTCCGCTTCTTTTCTCCACATGTATGGATCCGTCTGCGGCCATCAGTTCATACGGCGCCATGCTGGCGTCTCCCACCAAGATCAGGCGGGTTTCCGGGTCAAAGGAGATAAAATCTTCAACTCTCAAGGGTTTTTTTCTCCGAGAGGGATCTTCCCAGAGGAAATCATAGACCGTGTTGTGAAAAAAGCAGGTTTTAAGATCCTTGAACTGATCCCGGGAATAGTCAAAAAGCGTCTGAACAACCGGTATGTAGGTATCCATCGACCATCCGCCGTTATCAATGGCAAGGATGACCTTAAGGCGGTCTTTTAGGCGCCGTGAAAAGACGATTTCTATTTCGCCCCCGTTTTTCATGGTCTGATAAATGGTTTCATCGATGTTGACGTTATCTTTGGGGCCAACCGGTATCATATTGCGAAGCCTTTTCAACGCTTCACCCATCATATCCTGGGTCAGCAGGCCGCGGCGTGAATAGTCCTTATATCTTCTCTCCATGGCGACTTTGACAGCAGACTTGTTTCGGGATACACCGCCCACACGCATTCCCTTCGGATGGTGTCCAGAATGACCGACAGGGGAAGTCCCGCCGGTCCCGATCCACGTTCTTCCCCCCTCATGTCTCCCTTTTTGATCTTCAAGCCGTTTTTTGAAATATTCGATAAGTTCTTCAGGGGTCAGATCGATCAGGTCCGATTCATCCATCTCGAGTGCGGCGGCAAGGGACGCAGGATCTTCCAGCCATCCCTCCAGCAACGCCCGGGTGACCTCATCGAGCACAAGCGCTTCGAGTTCGGGCATCTCAGCGTCCTGAAACCGGTGGGCGAACACCTGATCATATACATCGAAGTATCGCTCACTTTTAATCAGAATCGCCCGGGCGGACGTGTAGAACGTATCTATGGAGTTGATCAACCCCATATTCAGTGCTTTCTGAAGTGTCAGAAACGACGTCGGACTGACCGGAATTCCGGCATTTTTTAATTGATAGAAGAAATCGATAAACATATGCGTTGTTAAAACAGGCTGCGGCGGTTTGTAAAATCGACAGCTTTTTTATAATCCTGGCTTTTTTTAAACAGAACGCCCAGAAATGGGATATCTCTTTTAGCCAGTATTTTGGGATTAAAATCAGGATCGGTTTTTAGCGCCCTTATCCAATTGATCAGCTCCCTTGTGGCCGGCTTTTTTTCAATGGCATCAATTTTACGCAGCTTATAGAATGTTGACCCGGCACTTTCCATGAGATTCGAGTCGATATCCGGAAAATGAACCTTAACAATCTTTTGCATCATCTCCGGATCCGGAAACGCAATATGATGAAAATTGCATCTTCCCAGAAACGGATCCGACAGATCCTTCTTGGCGTTGGAGGTGATAACGATTACAGGGCGGTATTTGGTCTTGATGGTTCTGTCGATTTCAATGATATCGAATTCCATCTGATCCAGTACGTCGAGCATGTCATCCTGAAAATCGGTGTCCGCCTTGTCGATTTCATCGATCAAGAGGACGGTCCTTATCTCGGAGGTAAAGGACTGCCCGATCTTGCCCATCTTGATATAATCTTCGATTTTGCTGACATCCCGATTTGAATCACCGAAACGGCTGTCGTTAAGACGTGTAAGCGTGTCGTATTGGTAAAGGGCGTCCACAAGTTTCATGCTCGATTTGACATTCAGTACAATAAGGGGCATTTTCAAGCTTTCCGCAATGGCATGGGCCAGCATGGTTTTTCCGGTGCCGGGCTCCCCTTTAAGCAGAAGCGGCATCTCAAGGGCAATGGATATGTTAACGATACTGGCCAGTTCATCATCCAGTACGTATTGGCTGGCTCCCGAAAATTTACTGTTTGACGTCGTACTTTCCATCGAATAACCTCTTAAAAAGTTGATCTCGAATTGGTTTTTTGTTTCGCGCCTTCCTTATTTCGCCGGTCTCGTAGGCAGAACCTGTCATATTGGGGTGTTTTTGTGATTATCAAAACAATTTTGCCATAAAAAGCATTTAATTTATTGACACCCCAAATGAGCGTTAAAATAATAATATCGCTATTAGAGGATTTTTTCAAGCTTGTTATATTAAGTATTATGGACAAACACCTCAAACAATAGGATTTATCCCAATCATCGCGGCGTTATATTCTAAAGTATTTAGGAGATGATGTCGCCAATAGTATTCGATACGGATCTTCAAAGATCTTGTAAGCGGTCCTCAATATTAAGTTTTGTATTTGCAAAAACAGATACCTGTGGTATTAAATATAATTCAATGGGATAGGAACTTCCTTTTTTGGGGCGGCGGAGTCGCCCGCCCGCCTTCCAACCAAAAGCTTTGCGGACAGGCATTATATGGAAACGTGAAGCGATACTACAATGTTCAGATTTCGGATAGGGGATGGAAATAAACAGGGATTGTATTGAAGAAATCTTGAATCAACCAATTAACCCACGAAGGAGGGACTCAGCATGAAATTTTATAAAGTATGCGTAGCAGTTGCATTGGCGTTTCTTATGGTTACCACCGGCATGGCCTTTGCAGGAACACTTCAGGATGTCGAAACCAAGGGGTTTGTTCAGGTCGGTGTCAACGGCGGCGTATTTGGATTCAGCATGCCGGATGAGAAAGGTGTATGGAAAGGGCTGGATGTGGATACGGGCCGAGCCATTGCCGCTGCAGTTTTCGGTGATGCAAACAAGGTGAAATATATTCCCCTTACAGCCGTACAGCGTCTTCCCGCCCTTCAGTCCAAAGAGATTGACGTTCTTTGCCGCAATACCACCCAGACCCTGACCCGCGAAACCACCAACGGGTTGAATTTTATTCACGTCAACTATTACGACGGTCAGGGATTTCTGGTACCCAAAAAATTGGGTCTCAAGAGCGCAAAAGAACTGGAAGGCGCCACGTTATGTGTTTTGCCGGGAACCACCACCGAAATGAATGCTGCGGACTTTTTCCGCAGAAATGCGATGAAGTGGAAACCGGTGGTAATAGAGAGTACCACTGAACTTGCCAAGGCCTTTTTTGCCGGCCGTTGTGATTGCCTGACCTCTGACGCCTCTCAGCTGGCTGCCCACCGATCCGTTGCTCCCAATCCCGAGGACTATGTCTTGCTGCCGGAAATCATTTCCAAGGAACCTCTGGCACCGGTTGTTCGCCATGGTGACGACCAGTGGTATGATATTGTCAACTGGACGGTCATGGCCCTGATTCAGGCCGAAGAATTCGGGATCAATTCTAAAAACGTGGATGAAATGCTCAAGAGCACGGATCCTCAAATCCAACGTTTTCTCGGCGTAACCCCAGGCATGGGCAAAGCGCTGGGGCTGGACGATAAGTGGACCTACAACATCATAAAACAAGTGGGAAACTATGGAGAGATCTTTGAGGCTAACGTGGGAGTTAACACCAAACTCGGCCTCATGCGAGGTCTGAATGCCCTGTGGTTGGAAGGTGGTTTGATGTATGCAGCACCTTTTAGATAACCGGTAAAAAGGTGCCCTACATGATAGGGCACCTTTTTTATTTCCGGGAATTACCAGCCCTGCTTGCCTGCCGATAAAACTAATTCTTTCAATTTTACATGGGAGTCAATGGTTTCATTGCCTTCAGAAAATATTATGGGAAATAATATATCTGAAAAAATACCATTCTGGCTGGACCCAAAGAAGAGATCGATCTTTTTTCAGATCTTAACGCTCTGCATGGTCGGTTTGCTGGGATACTATCTGGTCTCCAACACCCTGCAAAATCTTGAAAGACAATCCATTGCAACGGGATTCGGTTTTCTCCAAAAGGAATCTTCTTTTGAGATCGGTGAATCCCTTGTCGATTATTCTGCGGCCAATTCTTATGGCCGCGCCCTGATCGTCGGGGCTTTGAATACCTTATACGTCTCTTTTTTCGGGATTATCATCACAGTTATATTCGGCACATTTATCGGTGTGTCCCGGCTGTCCAGCAACTGGCTGGTATCCAAACTGGCGTCGATCTATATCGAAGTCATGCAGGACATACCGGTGCTTCTCCAATTGTTTTTCTGGTACGCCATTTTTTACGAGACATTTCCATCTCCCAGACAGGCCCTCAACCCTGTTCCCGGTCTGTTTGTGTGTAACCGCGGGGTCGCCTTTGCGATCCCCGAGGCGCATTCGGCGCACGCCTATATGGCATTGGCCTTTTTCACCGCCGGTATTATCGTATATCTGTTGCGCCGATGGTCAAGAAAACGTCAGGAACGAACAGGACAACTTTTCCCGGTATTTCGGGTTTCCGTGGGGCTACTGTTAGGGCTTCCATTGTTAACCTGGTGGATGGCGGGCGCCCCGACCGGGTTGAATATGCCGAAGCTTGTGGGGTTTAATTTTATCGGCGGTCTGACCCTGTCTCCAGAATTTATTGCGCTTTTGCTGGGTTTAGTACTGTATACCGCCGCATTTGTCGCCGAAGTTGTCCGTGCCGGTATTCAGTCGGTCAGTAAAGGTCAGACAGAGGCTGCCATGTCGCTGGGTCTTAGACCTGCCAAGGTATTAAACCTGGTCATTCTACCCCAGGCCCTGAGGGTGATCATTCCGCCGCTGACCAGCCAGATGCTGAATCTGACCAAGAACAGCTCTTTGGCTGTGGCCATCGGGTTCCCCGATTTTGTATCCGTTGCCAACACAACCATCAATCAGACCGGACAGGCCATTGAAGGCGTTGCGCTGATCATGCTGGTGTATCTAATTTTCAGCCTGCTGACGTCGGCGTTTATGAACTGGTACAATAAAAGAGCAGCGCTGGTGGAAAGATAGACAAATCCATGGAAGAGACGATTCAGAAAACACAGACAGAGAAGATAAAGCCGCCGGTGGTCAGTATCGGTATTATCGGATGGGTAAAGGCCAACCTTTTTAACGGCTGGTTTAATTCCGCCTTGACGATTGTTACCTTATATCTTCTCTGGAAAACCATTCCACCATTATTTCGATGGGCTTTCATTGACAGTGTTTGGCGCACCACAGGAGCGGCATGCCGGGATACGGGGGGTGCCTGCTGGTCTATTGTTACAGAAAACCTGAGGTTTATTCTGTTCGGCTTCTTTCCTTACGAACTGCAGTGGAGGCCCCTGCTGGCCATGTTTATTCTGTTTGCGCTCCTTTTTTTCAGCAGAGGCCGAAAATATTGGAAGAAACTGTTGGGCTATGCATGGATCGCAGGTCTTTTTATCATGGGCCTGCTCATGAAAGGGGGTCTTTTTGGGTTGATCCCGGTGGAAAGCACGCAGTGGGGTGGCCTGCCGCTGACACTTCTGCTCTCTGTTTTCGGACTGACGGCGGCATACCCACTCGGCGTTTTCCTGGCACTGGGGCGCCAGTCTAATATGCGTGCCATAAAATTGATCTGCATTGTGTATATTGAATTGATCAGGGGGGTTCCCCTAATCAGCCTCCTTTTTATGGCGTCGATTATTTTTCCGTTGTTCCTGCCTGAAGGGCTTACCATCAATAAGATCCTCCGGGCCCAGGTGGCCATCATTCTGTTTACGGCAGCCTACATCGCAGAGGTGGTTCGGGGGGGACTGCAGGGGATGTCCCTCGGGCAGTATGAGGCTGCTGAATCCTTGGGATTGAATTATTACCTGACCATGCGTCTGGTTATATTGCCCCAGGCTTTAAAAATCGTAATCCCGCCCACCGTCAGCATCCTCATTTCCGCCTTCAAAGACACGTCGCTGGTGGTCATCATCGCCCTGTACGATTTGCTCAAGACCACGCAGACGGTCCTCTCCAATCCGGAATGGATGGGGTTCAGTAAAGAGGTCTATCTGTTTGTTGCCATTCTTTACTTTTTAGGGTGTTTTTCCATGTCGAATTTCAGCCGCAAGCTGGAAAAAGAATTGTCACGAGGAGATTAACCGTTATTATGAACAGAACATCATCAGCAAACTCTGAGAGTCAATCGTCTGATAAAGCCATGATAGAAATCATAGATGTGCACAAATGGTTTGGTGATTTCCATGTGCTTCAGGGAATAAACCTAACGGTGCATAAAGGGGAACGTTTTGTTATCTGCGGCCCTTCGGGATCCGGAAAGTCGACCCTTATACGTTGTATCAATCGCTTGGAGGAACATCAACGGGGCCGCATTATTGTGGATGGAATCGAACTGATCAACAACATCAAAAATATCGAGAAAGTCCGTATGGAAGTCGGCATGGTTTTCCAGCACTTTAACCTTTTTCCCCATCTGACCATCATCGAAAATCTGACGTTAGGGCCCATATGGGTGAGAAAAGTCCCCAAGGCTGAAGCCGAAGAAAACGCCATGTATATTCTGGAAAAGGTGCACATTGCGGAGCAGGCCCAAAAATATCCCGGGCAGCTGTCCGGCGGCCAGCAACAGCGTGTGGCCATTGCCCGGAGTCTCTGCATGAACCCGAAAGTCATGCTCTTTGATGAACCCACTTCCGCCCTTGATCCTGAAATGATCAAGGAAGTATTGGACGTCATGATTGAACTGGCTCAAGAAGGGATGACCATGATCGTGGTTTCTCACGAAATGGGGTTTGCTAAAAGCGTGGCCCACCGTGTACTTTTTATGGATTACGGCAAAATTGTCGAGGGCAACACCCCCGAGGAATTTTTCGAAAATCCGCAACACGAACGCACCAAACTGTTCCTGAGTCAGATTCTACATTAATTTAATGGAAAAGTCATTCATCTCCGCGTCCTCTGCCTTTCATACAAAACGGGTCGGTAATCATTATATATAAAAAACCTATACTCTTATAATATTTCTCCCAGTTTGTTTACGATCAATTCGGGTTAAATGGTGCATGCTTTGATATCCGTCTAAAATTATAATGATTTCAATAGCCGTTCATGGATATTGTCAAAGCCGCCGTTTGTTTTGTTGCGTAATTATTACAGGTAGTTATGAAATTATCAAGGGTTTGCATGTAATGAATCGTAACAAATCATAATAAATCAGCAAGAGCAAATGCACCTGTTGCACCCTATGTGCACCCAAAAATTAAGGGTTATGATATTCATCATAGCCCTATTAGTATTCCTGGCAGGCGTCGAACCTACTAACTAGTTTCCATCCATAAATGGCCCTTTTTGCCCGGATCTGCGTTCTCCGAGGGTTTCCGGCTGCGGCATACAGGGAGTATGCCTTACCGAAAACCCTTGTGCGGCCTTGATCCGAACAAAAATTGCTCATTTATGAATAGGAAACCCACCGTGCCCATTTTACAATTATGGATGGACACTACGGGATAAGGCCGACATCGGGGCAACTATGGATAAATGGAGGTGTTGGCCATAGCCTCAGAGGGATGGACGTTCATTATTTGGCGCCGAGTGAAGATTCTTTGAAAGGGGCGATGGAGAAATATACGCGGTGGTTGGATGAACAAATCGACAATATTTCGGGAGCTTTCGATCAAAACTTGGCTCAATCTCAATAAATTTTATTCACCTAAAACCAATAGATACATGCAATAGCATTAAAAGGCCAAACTACAAACTATGGACATGAAAAACAGGGTCATTGCTAACCCTGCTTTCAAGTATAAAGTTAAAACTCAAATTCTTTGGGTTAGATGCCCTTGCTGGAAGGCCACGCGACGGTATCACCCACGAACTTGATTTTAATCTGCTTGTCGGATGACCCCCACATGCAACTTTTCGTTTTCAGTACAGGTTCTTCGCATGTGTCCGGTTTTCCCAGAACCCCAACGACCTCCTCGTAGCTCATTCCAATTTTGATCTTATCATAATTTTCTTTGTTGACCTTACTGCATCCGGCGAGCGCCAGTATCGAAAATACGCATATCGCCAGCACCAACAGCTTTATCATAGGTATAATTCGTTTCATTTGTCTCTTTTAACCTCCTGTATTTTTTTAGCCAATATCACATCTTTGCTAATTCTTCAAAATTCGGTTTTTCAGTCACATGCCTCTGCATATATCGTAAAATTCACAAAAAATCAAAAAGGCAAACCTAATAATAGTATCTAATCAAGCATTGCAACCTATTCAATGAAATTTGAAATCTTTTTTGAATCATTTTCCTATTCGTACTACATGTTT
Source organism: Desulfobacterales bacterium (assembly GCA_035529735.1). GTDB lineage: Bacteria > Desulfobacterota > Desulfobacteria > Desulfobacterales > UBA11574 > JAAXQD01. The sequence continues at coordinate 11,906 of DATKWE010000047.1, forward strand.
TTCTTCTGTTATGAACTTTGCAATGAAAGGAGATTGACATGAAAAAGAATATTCCTAAGAGATGGGTCAAAAAAAGAAAATACAATTGCTCCATAAGCTCATCAAATGGTTGGCGTACATTGCCTCGATCAATTGAACCTGATGATGTGAAAAGGTTACTCCGAAAGAGATTCACACCAAGGGATAAGTGTATGATCCTTATGTTGTTAAGAACCGGCATGCGTATATGTGAACTACTCGCTTTAAATCTACAGGACATCAACCTCAAAGAACGTACAGTAATAATAAATGAAAATGCAAAAACCGGAAAAGGAAGAGTCGTTTACATAAGCGATGATGCGTACAAAGAACTTCGGAAATGGATTAAATTTCAAGATCCCAAACGGAAATATTTATTCTATTCCCGATGCAGGGAAAGCATGAGTTACGAAACTTCTCGATCCAGTTTTATTAAATGTCTAAGAAAAGCTGGACTCATAAGAAAGGGTTATATACTTCATTGTTTGAGGCATACATTTGCAAGTGAGTTGTTATCTGCTGGAATGCCACTTGAATCTCTTCAAATATTAATGGGGCATAGCCATATTGGGGTAACACGAAGATATGCATGATTGACAAACAAAGCATTGGAGAAGGATTACTTTCGGGCAATGCAGATTATTGAAAGGGGTGAAATCGATGGATCTTACAGAAATAATTAACACATATAGACGATTTTTGAAAAGGGTTAATTATTCGAAAATTACCGTGCAAAATTATTTTTTCAATATAAAGCAATTTTCTGATGCCCATGCAAAACATTTTGTGCCGGTTTCTGAAAGCACCTTCCTCAGGCGATCCAGGAAATTAATCCTGTCAGTGTCGTCTTCAAATATTTTTCTTTGCTCGATGCCTCTTGCAATGATATGATGAAAAGCGCCTGGAGCGTCGATACGGGCTTTGCGTGGCATGATAGGAATATATGACCAACCTAAAATAGAAACTTATAAATTTATGGGCGCAAATCACACACAAATTGTATGCCCTTGCCCGGCGGGCCACCATATCGTCCAGGCATGGTGAAAGTCGCCAGCGGCGGGGCGGCTATTTCGGAGGATGGCGCGCCTAACTGAAAAAGCAGGACAGGTGATGCAACTGCAGCTGTTCAAAACATTGTGGGGGCATGCAGGATCGCTGGAAGAGGCTGTCGAACAGGCCCTTGCCAACGGCTTTGATGGGCTGGAAGGATGCGCCGACAGGACGCCGGCACAAATAGATGCGCTGGCGCCGGCATTGGCTGAAAATAGTCTTGCATTCATTCAGGAGATCATGACCGGCGGCGACTATGTCCCCAGACGCTATGCCACGGTTGACGAACATCTGGCTGATGTGGAACGACAGATGCAGCTCGGCAAGCCACTCCGACCGCGCTTCGCTACCATCATCGGTGGTTGTGATGCATGGACGATTGAGCAGAGCATGCATTTCTTTACGGAGGCAATGGAACTGGGTGAGCGCTATAACGTGGCGTGCAGTTTTGAAACGCATCGCAGCCGCTCCTTGTTCAATCCGTGGGTGACGCTGGCGATTCTGGAGCATATTCCGCAACTCAAGCTCACCTGCGATTTCAGCCATTGGGTGGTGGTGATGGAACGGTTGCTCGACGATGACTGGGAGGCGGTTACGCAAGTGGCACGCCACGCGCATCATGTCCATGCCCGTGTCGGCTATGCGCAGGGTCCGCAAGTGCCCCATCCGGCTGCACCGGAATATGCGCAAGCTCTGGCGTCGCATCAGCGTTGCTGGGAGGCCATCTGGGCGTCGCAAAGCAATCGCGATTACAGTATTTCAACGATGACCCCTGAATTCGGACCGGACGGTTATCTGCACACCATGCCGTTTACCAATCATCCGGTGGCAAATCTCAACCAGATCAACGCCTGGATGGGTGCAAGCGAACGTCAGCATTTTGAGCGTTGGAAATCTCAGCGCTGATTCGGCTATAGTACGTATCACGGTTGTTCATCTGTAGCAGAACCAGCGCTGAGATTTCCAAGAAATCTTTCCCTTTGTCCAAAGTCTACGGCTGGGACGGCGCAATCAACAACGATTTCTGCGAGACCTTAATTCTGGTCCAGGACAACATGTTTCATCTGTGCGGGTTGTAGGAGACTCTCAAAACAAACCGCGGCCGTGACCTTTTACGGGTTACCTATTTGTCGCTTATCCTGAACTGATTGTAGTTCCATCGAACTGCCCAAACCAGGCAGGTCTGCGACGCCGAGGCCGATGGTGATGCCAGCGGCGGCAGTCTTCAAGTCCTCGTCCATAGATGAGTCCCGGCTGTAATCCAGACCGGCTGAAAGTGCCAAATTGTCGGCGAGAAAATAGCTCATTTTGGGAGCCACCGTGAGGTTGGATGACTTCGTCGTCTCCATCCCCCGCGGTTTCGCCCAGAGCTGGGTGAAACTGATCACGCCGTTCGGCGACACC
>DATKWE010000048.1:0-2290 GCA_035529735.1 Desulfobacterales bacterium
GATTTCATCAAAATCCCGGTCCATTGTTTCGCCGTCTTTTTCAACCGTAGTGGCCACCCCAAAGTGGGGCGCAATCTGCAACAGTCTTTCGGGAGATTTGATCGTATAATCTTGGGTTTCTTTCCGGGCCACCGACAAAAAGACTTCGGCCACGGCACGTCCGTGATCTGAATGTGCTGATGCGCCGGCAGCCACCATGCGGGCAAAATTTCGTGCTGCAATGGTGTTTGCCGTAGCACCGCATAACCCTTTGCGGGTGTCCTCACCTTCAATCCCTGCTTTGGGAAGGGGCAGACGGCACGGCCCCATGGCACAGTTTTTACAGCAGGTCCCCTGCATGCCGATATTACAGGGTTTCATGGTCACCGCCCGGTCAAAGACTGTTTCGACGCCCAGCTCCTGAGCGCGGGCAATCATTTCCTGAGTCGCAGGATCAATTGAAGCTGCTATCGGATCCGCCATCTTTTTCGGCTTTTCATCTTTTGTTAACTTTTTCTCTTCAGCCATTAGAGGTTCCTCCTTCTGGTGTTTTTTATTAATACAAAAATAGATTTATTTTAATGTAATCTTAACGCGAACGGTGTACTACGCCGTCTTTATTAAGAATGGTTACTATTAACATCTCTTAAAAGCACAGGTCAAGTCATTTATATAAAATTGTGCACATTATTTGACAAAAGGCACCAGAAAGCTTTACTGAAAAGAACAGATCCACACAATGACGTTTCAGCGGAAAACAATTTCGGATAAGGCTTTTGTTGAACAAAAAGGCTGCGAAACTTGAGTATGATGGTTTAGCCCGTTCAAAAAACTTTTTAACCTATTAAATTAACTGAGGGTTCGGAGTGTTTTTGTTTGTTAAATCGCTCCATGGATATATATGTGTTTACAATAAAAACTTCCCGACCCCTCAATTAAATAAAAATTTATTTAAAAAGGCGGTTTTAAAATGACGTATTATCGGTATATGGATAGTCCTGTGGGCAGGCTTTTTTTGGCCGGAGACGATGGGGGATTGCGTCTAATCCGCTTTCCCAAAGGGAAGAGAACCGATTTGCCGGAACCCCATTGGGTGGAAGCCCGTAAGCCCCTTGAAGAGGCGGTTCGCCAGCTTGAAGCCTTTTTTGCCGGAAAACTGAAAAATTTCTCCCTGAACATGTGTCTGGACGTCACACCATTTCAAAAAAAGGTGCTGACGGCACTTCAACAGATCCCTTACGGAGAGACGGCTTCCTATGGTGAAGTGGCTGAAAAAATTGGAAATCCTTCTGCGAGCCGGGCGGTAGGGCAGGCAAACGCCCGAAATCCGATTCCCATTATAATTCCATGCCACCGGGTCGTGGGCAGCAACGGCACGCTGACCGGGTTTGGCGGGGGTATCGAGGTAAAGCAGGCCCTCCTTGATCTGGAACAACGGCATCGGTGACGTTAAGTATCCATTGGGGCGTCCCCTTAAAATGAATCCCACTCTGACCGAACAGCCGACACGGGAGGTTCGTCCCAAGGCGTAATTTTTTTTTACGTCCAAGCCTATCCTGGCTTGGGCAGTTCTTTAAAACTTTGTACGTGTTTCTCTTCTTCTTTAATGATTTCATGCAATTGATCGAGGGTCTCTTGATCCTCGATCAACGGCTGGAGCATCTTATAAAACAGTATCGTGTCCTTTTCAAATTCAATGGCCAGTCTGATCAGATCTTCGACCTGTTCCAGGGTGGAAAAATCGGCATCCTTGAGTGTAAAATTTTGAGTGCCCACCGCGTCCCGCAATAAAGCCCTGCCGATTTTCTCCTGTTCAGGGTGGTCCCCGGTGTCTGGGACCTTATCTTTCAGTGCTGTAAACCATTTCACATGTGTAGCTTCTTCATCGGCCAGCCACCGGAGCAGGGAACTCAGAGATGGATCTTTAATTTTTTTTGCAGCGTCTCTATAGATACGCTCTCCGTTTTGCTCGATTTGTATGGCGATATCAACAATATCCTTTATGGAAAACATGCTTTTGTTCCTCTATAATCTCATCTGAGCGGGTTTAGTTGTCCAGAATAACAACGAGCGGTACCACATGGATGTCGTCTGAAATTTCTCTGGTAGCGCCGAGTTGCCAGTCAATAGATCTGGCTCGACCGTCGAGCAAAACTTCGACTTCCTGAACCAAGCCGTTTATATTGATGACCGGATGGCGGGAAAAAACTTCCGGCAATCCATACGTAAGACTGCAGTTAATACATTGTCCGGGCCGCTGGGTCAGACACAGCTCAAATTCAAGCCGGTTTTCTCGGTGGTTTTTGAATTC
>DATKWE010000049.1:0-4312 GCA_035529735.1 Desulfobacterales bacterium
GCACCCGACGCGCTCAACCAAGATCTCGCAACATTCACAGCCGGTCCGAAGCCCGGTTCAGCCGCGGTATCTGCCCCGAATGCATCAGCAAACACGATCCGGATATCGATATCGACGACCCCATTGAGTGAAACCCCCAACCCAAAATAGCAGAGGACATCGGGCGTAGGCCGTGGGTGAGAACCCACCGTTTCTTTTTCCCGACCATCGACAAAGAATTTCGCAGAAAAAACTTGACACGGCCCAATTCGTGTTTTAATGATAAGACATCATGATGTCTGACAACAGTATGAAGTCTTTATCCGAAGGGAGGCAAAATGGATTTTTCCGTTTCAAAAGTACCGCTTTACATCAGCGTTAAAAACGCAATCCTCAAAGCCATACAATCCGGCATGTTCGACGAAAGCAATCAATTGCCCACCGAAAAGATTCTTGCTGAAAAATTCAACGTGAGTCGAGCGACCATCCGAAGTGCCCTTCAATATCTCGAGGATGAAAATGTTATAAAAAAGCAGCAAGGGGTAGGGACCTTTTTGACCCACAAGAATTTCCTATTAAAAATGCGGATTGACAAGATCAAAGGGTTTTATCAACTTTTGAGAGACTCGGGATATGAGCCGTCCATCAGAGAAGAAGGTATTTTTCGGGAATCGATCGATCAAAAGATCTCCGAACAACTCAATGTGTCCCGCGATAGTGAAGTATTAATTATTCAACGGACCCTGTTGGGAGACGGCAAGCCGGCGATTCATTTGCGTGAATATATACCGGTCGCGTCATTGACTCGTATGCCTGAAGTTGAGAGCCTGCCGGAATCAATTCTTGAAATATCTGAACAGTTTCTTTCTCGAAAAATAGAATATTCTATTTCTGAAATTATCCCTGCCATCGTTGACAGGGCCATGATGAAAACGCTGGATCTGCCAAAGGGCAACCCTATTTTGAGACTCGAAGAAATCCATTTCGATCAAAATAATGAACCGATTATTTTTTCAGAGGTTTTTGTGAACAATCATATCATTCGTTTCAATTTGATTCGGACAAGAGACCGTTTTTAGAGACATTGGTTGGACCGGGTGCTCTTTCTGATGAGAACTCACAAAGCGAGTTCCGTGTGAAATTTACAATCTAAACGTTAGGAGGTGTAAAAATGGAATGGATACAAGATATTATGGCTGCGGTATTCTATCTTGGCGACACGTTTGGTGAAGGTCTTGTGGCACTGAGTTTGGGTTTCGCTGCCAAGGCAACCGGAATTGGTTTTTTGGTCGGTGCGTTCTTTATGGTCATATTCCAATCCGTAACGCCGGTCTCATTTCAAGTAGAAGGTTTAACCATTGTTTCCCGGCGCAACAACGGAGACTGGCGAAGCATGTGTTACACCGTCATGCTGGCGGGTCTGATCGGGGCATTTTTAGGCTCTCTGGGTGTCTACGGTTCTATCGTTAGCTTCATCGGTGAAGCCATACAGGGGGGCATGATGGTCGGAGCAGGCTTAATTTTGGCGATCGTGTCATTCGATATGCTAAAGGAAAATTGGAGAATAGGGGTTGTCAGTGCAGGCGTTGCTTACATTCTCTTTATTTTTGTACCCAGTCCTGACTGGGGTTTAATTATCGCCTTGGCCGGGAGTGTCATCGCCGGTATCATTATGGGAAGGATTCTCGGTGAATTTGAACCGGTGGTATCCAAGGCGGAAATAGAGAAGATCATCCTTATACCTCGGTCATTGAAAGAGATTAAGTTTTACCTAACAAAGCCCCAGGTTATCAGAGCAGCTCTGGCGCTTCTGGCCCTGCGAACCGGCACGAGTATTGCCTATGGCGGGATTGATTCCGAGTTGTTGGCTAAAGTTCAGGCAAACCCGGATGCTGTAAATATTACTTCCGGCATTGCCAGTTTCTTCAGCGGCATGTTTGGCGGTGCGAATGTCGAGCCGATTATCAGTGCGACTGCCGGGGCTCCGCACCCGGTCTTTTCCGGTGCGATATTGCTGGTTTTGATGGGCGTAATTCTGCTTTGCGGCTTACTGCCCAAAGTGGGTAAATGGGTACCGACGCAGTCGGTGGTTGGCTTTCTCCTCGTCCTGAGTACAATGATCATCATACCGGAGAATCTTCCGATCCTATTGAAAGACCCTTTACCCGGTGCCGTTGCCGCCGGAGTTACAGCGGCTGCGATAGATCCGTTTCTGGGAATGCTGGTCGCGATCATGGTGCGATTCTTTCTTGGAATGGCCGGTTAATTGGCCGGAAAGTTAAGGATGCAAAGAAACTTAAATGTCTGGTGTAAGGAGGATGTGAATGGAAGTCGGTGAGATGGCGGTTAAAAAAGTCAATGATTGGATGCTTTTCTTCTACATCGAAGCCGCTGAGTTCAATTATGGCTCGACCGTTTTAATCCAGGACCATAAGGCCATCGTTTTCGATACAATGGAATGCGTTGCCAACGGCAAGCGGGTCAAGGATTATTTGCAAGATTTGGGCATCGATCATTTTACGGTGGTAAATACCCATTGGCATTTTGACCATATCGGCGGAAATTCACTGTTCCAAGACGACAACATTATCGCGACCTCCATATCCCGTCAAAGAATGGAACAGAATAAGAAATTAATGGAAACAGGCGGAAAAGGAGAGATCGGGAGAGCCCTCGGTGATGTGGATACCATCGCCTTCATCGAGACCGCCTTTCCGGTTGTCTGCCCGAATATCACTTTTAATGACCGGCTTGCGCTATACTTTGAAGATATTAAAATTGAACTTTTCAATATCCACATTCATACCCGAGACTGTTTGGTCTGCTACCTTCCCGAAGAAAAGATACTGATTCCGGGCGACACCTTGGAAGCGCCTTTGCCGCTCATCATCGAGGTCGGTAACATCCCAACTCACATCGAGAACCTTAAAAAATTGAGGGAATTGGATATCGGGATGATCATCCCGCCCCATGGCAACCTGGAGCGATACGATCAAGGCGGCTACGATATCCGTCTTATCGATAACACACTGCACTATCTTACCAAAATTCTGTCCAATGTGAACGCGCCAGAGTTCCTTGAAGGGCGCATGGAGGAATACATCACCCCGGCAGTCGAGCCGAGAGAGAGTTATCGGAGCATACATCGGGACAATTTAGCCGTTGTCCAACAGTATTATAAAAAATGAAAATATTTAATGGGTTCAGGACAAACTTACCGTCGTATTGAGTTTGAATGAACCGCAAACAATCAGATGAATTATTTATAAGAAAGAGAGGTGTAATATGATAGTTGGTAAAGCGGCATTACTGGTCATCGATGTTCAGCACGACTTCATTGACGATGATGCGCCGGTCCATTGTGTGGGCGGAAAAGGTATGCTTCCAAAAATCAAGCAACTCATCGAGACCTGTCGCGGTGCAGATATTCCCGTTATTTACACTCAGGAGGTTCACCGGCCGTCACATGTCGACATGGGCAGGGAACTGGACGGAAATGAGCCGGACCATTGTATTATAGGTAGCAAAGGTGTTGAAATAATGGAGGAGATTGCTCCTGAAGCGAGTGATATTGTTGTTACGAAGCCGAGATACAATGCATTTTTGGGTACAGATCTCACCTATGTATTGAATGGATTAAATGTTCTGCCACATGATACACTGATAATTTGCGGGGACGCCACAAATGTTTGCGTCCACTATACCAGTGCTGAAGCGCATCAGCGGGATTATAGAATTAAGGTCGTTGAAGATTGTTGTGCAGGAAGCAGCTGGGAGGAACACGAGGCAGCCCTTACGCAAATAAATTATCTTCAAAATGGATCCAGAGTAAAATTAGAGGATATTCTTAAGGATATAGATTCATACTGTAAATAGTGATTCTATATTATAACAGACCCAAAAGAAAAAGCGCGTTATCGGTTTGCTGAAACGCGCTTTTTCTTTTTGACCGGTATGAAAAAAGCTTTCCCCTGGAGGAAAATATAGTATAATACATGCCGCCAGCCTTGAAAGGATGGAACTGTCTGGAATTACCGAAAACCTTTTGGCTGCCAAAAAAGAGAAATCATTGAGGTTTGCTGATTTGGAAAATGCCGTAACAGGCACCAACCGAATTCCGGGCGTCATATAGATTGTATCGCAGGGGGGCACAAGGTATTGCCGGACAGGCGTCACGGCTGTTATGTTTTGCCCGGAGACTTTTTTGACAAATAAACCCAATCTTTTATTGATAAAAACCTTTATATTTACCGGGCTTGCGCTGATTGCGTTTGCGGCAAATTCAGTGCTGTGCCGACTGGCATTGGGCGAAAAAACCATTGATGCATCCAGT
>DATKWE010000050.1:0-4407 GCA_035529735.1 Desulfobacterales bacterium
GGTAGAAGGACTCAATAACAAGGCAAAAGTGATAAGCCATGAAGCTTATGGATTCAGATCAGCCAGAAATATATTCTCGACCGCTATCACTGTATGGTTGATCTACCACAAACTAAACTTGTGCATACATTTATGTGCAGAACCATATTTATTAATACATCTGTCCGATTTAATCAAGTCATAATATCGGTGAATCAGGGTGCGGTCCCGGTTGAATCGTGGATCGGGGCCTTTTCTTTGCTACCCTCATTGATCGCAAACAAACCGGGAGAAATATTATAAGTGTTCAGTTTTTTATATATTTTGTAGATGCAAATGTATTTTCATAACGCTTCTATGGATGATAGATCAAAAAATGAATTGCAACGCAGATTCTGTTTACCGATCATTTCTAAAACCCTTCTCGATTTTAACGAACCACTCGACACATAATTCCCGGCGCTTAGGTTGTCGTATAAATGGATAAAAAAGGATTGATTAATCAGTGACTCTGCGATAATCTTGGATAAACGGCAAGGCGCAGGCCGACGAAAAAGCGCAGCATACATGTGTAGTATGTGAGCATTTTAAGGCGGTATGGAACGCAGCCATTGGGCGTTAGGTGCATTTTTGAGATGGCTTCTAAATTCGGCAACATCCAACGCAACAAAAACAAACGAAAATATGCTTGGCACAGAGAGGAGAACTTCATGAAAAAATTGGGTGTATTTCTGGTTGTGTTAGCAATTATTCTGTTGGTGGTGATTTCTTTTAAAAGCAATGCCCTGGCGGCACAGGTTATAAAAGTCAATAAATTAAATGGAGACGTTGCCATTGATGGGGGCGAAAATGCCGGATTCATCGTTGGCGCACAAGTATGCTTTCCTGCAGCTTCAGGTGATCAACTTGTCTGTGGTACGGTTCTAAAGGCTTCAGCGTCTGAATCCGTGGTCAAGGTCGACCGGCGATATGCAACACGGATCATGGGAGGCGCCGAAGCACTGCTCTATAAGGACACAGAAAAAATAGTAGCAGCGGAAGGCGAGGAGGAAAAAGGAGAAAAAGAGGAAAAACCAAAAACAAAACCGAATAAAGATTGGTTTCAATAAGATCCAATATACCGCTACCTTAATTGATCCCAAACAAAATGGATGGCTCAATCAGGGTTCTAGTAAATCCGCTCGAACAGCATTTCAGCCATATTCTGGTCAAGCACTTTTAAAATTTTATATTCTTCCAGGGCCGCGGTCTTATCGCCATTGTTGAGGTAGATAATCCCCATATTATAATGTGCCGGGGCAAAATCCGGATCAACCCGGATCGCCTGTTTAAAGACTTCCATTTCTTGTCTGCTTTTACCCAGTCCGCCATATGCAATCCCCAGGTTGTATAAGGTCGGCGCCGAATCCGGATTGATCTTCAAGGCTTTTTTACAGGATTCAACCGCATCATCGTAGCGACCCAGCCCATTGTAGATCAATCCCATATAATGGTGCGTCGGTGCATGATCGGGATTGATTCGCAGAACCTGCTTAAACGACTGCTCTCCATTTTCAAATTCTTCCAGCTTACCGTATAACATTCCCAGGTCAAAGTAGGAGGCTGTATGATCCGGATCAGCTTCGATGGCCTGATCATAGGCTTCAATGGCGTCCTCATAACGACCCAGTTTGCGATAGTAGCGCCCCAGGTTATAATGCGCGTCGGCTTTTTCCGGATCGATTCGAACGGCCTGCTTATACGCCGCTATGGCGTCTTCCGGTTTATCCAGCCCATCATAGCAGCTTCCCAGCCCATACCACGCAATCGTATCGTCCGGACTCTTCTCCGTGGCCTCTTTATAGTAATTGAGGGCGTCTTTAAATTCTCCTCTGATGGAAAAATTAAATCCTTTTTTGCACAGTTCTTCGGCGAGTCTGGGTGTTTTCTTCTTGATATCGTAGGTCCATTCCGACAGTGTTTTTAACGTCTCATTCTGTTTTAAATCGAGTATCCCTTTGCCGGAGACCGCAAAATTGAGATTCTGCCCTTTCACCGCTTGAAATGAAACCACTCCAACCACCTTGCCGCTCATATTTACCACAGGACTCCCGCTGGAACCCGGAGAAATCGGTGCCGACAATTGGAAAACCTTTCCCACAACCGGCAGCTCCCGAATCGCTGATACAATGCCTTCGCTCACCGTCTGTTCAAGCCCCATGGGGCTCCCCACCACCATAACGCGCTCACCAACAGACGGCTCCGTTTCACTGACGGCGACCCAGTGAATGGGCGCTTCCGGCATCTTTACCTGCACCTTGATTAGATCCGAAAGTTTATTTTCAGCCACAACCAGCTCGATGGGATGCTTCACGCCGTCGTAGGTTTTAACATCGGCAGCATACGCACCGTCGAGAACATGATAATTCGTGATCAGATGACCTTTTTTATCCACAAAAAAACCGCTCCCCAGGTTGGTCACGTTCCGGTTGACATCGTAGGCCGCTATGGTCACGACTGCCGGCTGTATCTTCTTTACCAGCGGTATAATGTATCCGGTTGACACTTCTGTTTCGGCAGCGTATTTCCCACAGCCGGCCACCACCAGAATTACAAAACCCGCAAGCAGTATGGTGCGTTTAAATTTCATTATTCAACACGGGACCGGCCCAGAGCGTCCCGGATCCGTTCCATGGCTTTTTCAACGTTTTCATAACTGTTAAAGGCGCTGATACGGATAAAGCCCTCGCCGCATTTACCGAATCCAGGCCCCGGTGTTATCACGACGCCGGCCGTTTTAAGCAGAAGATCGAAAAACTCCCAGGCATCCCTTTTACAGTTTATCCAGATATACGGTGAGTTTTCACCGCCGACAAATTCAAAACCCAGCGCTGCTATCTCTTTTCGGATCAGGGCTGCATTTTTCAGATAATAGTCTGTCATTTCGATGATCTGGGCTTTTCCTTGTTCACTATACGTCGCTTCGGCAGCTTTCTGAACCGGATAGGAAACGCCGTTGAATTTGGTCGATTGTCGCCGGTTCCACAGCGCATGTAAAGAATGCTTTTGTCCGCTGCTGTCATAAGCCATGCAGCGTTTAGGAACCACGGTATAGGCACACCGGGTACCGGTGAAACCGGCGGTTTTGGAAAAACTCCTGAACTCGATAGCCACGTCTCGGGCCCCCTCTATCTCGAAAATCGAACGGGGAAGGGTTGGGTCCCGGACAAATGCCTCGTAGGCCGCATCATATAGAATCAGCGCCTTGTTTTCACGGGCAAAATCGACCCATTTTTTCAAAGTGTCTTTGGATATGGTCGCACCGGTTGGGTTGTTTGGGAAACACAGGTAAATCAGATCCACCGGCGCTTCAGGAAGGCGTGGAACAAACCCGTTTTCAGGCAGGCTTTCCAAATATAGAATGTCGTCGTATCTTCCATGGTTAAACTCCCCGGTTCGACCGGCCATGACGTTCGTGTCCAGGTACACCGGATACACCGGATCCGGAATCGCCAGACGGATGTCCACGGCAAAGAGTTCCTGGATATTGCCGGTATCGCATTTGGCACCGTCGCTGACAAAAATCTCTTCCGAATGGATATCAACTCCCCGGGACTGATAATCGTTGACAGCGATGGTTTCCCTTAAGAAGGCATATCCCTGTTCCGGCCCGTATCCACGGAAAGTGACATCCGAAGCCATTTCCTTGACACCCGCCTTGAATGCTTCGATGCAAGCCGGCGGCAGCGGCAGGGTGACATCACCGATTCCCAGTCGTATGATCCGGGCATCCGGGTTTTCTTTTTGATATGTCGAGACCCGATTGGCAATCTCAACAAACAGATAAGAAGATTGAAGTTTTAGATAATTTTCATTGATTCGGATCATGTTTTGACCTTTCATTGAAATGCGTGTATTATTTTTTATAACCAGCGGATTTAATATCTTAAACCTTTTAAACCGTCAACCTGAATGAATTTTTTTGATGGGATGTCGATATTTTTGTAAACAGAAAAAAACCATCTTTCTCGAACTTTCACAACTTAAAGCAATTAATTTAAAAAGGCCTGCAACCTTTTGGTTTTATTTGCAAGCCTTTTATGTTTATTTGAAAACGACGACCCGATTCGAACCGGTGAGCAGCGGGGTTGGCAACCGCTGTTTCGTTTCTTTAATCCCTTCCAACACCACCGGTTTTTATCAACATGAAGTTATCTGTGACAGGTGGATATCCAAATTTTTTACCGCTTTTAGGTTTATGGTCAAAAAAATAATGTTTAATCCTTTTTTTTCCGACGGTCTTTAATGAAAACATAGATCAGATATGCCGCCCCGGCAATACTCATAAGTTTGAAAATCCATAACTCACCCAATATGTTTTCCATAATACTGATACCCCGCAGTTTATTAAGAGACCTTTGCAAAACGCGCCTTTTGGACCGATTCCTG
>DATKWE010000051.1:0-20302 GCA_035529735.1 Desulfobacterales bacterium
AAAATTTGACCGATGTCATCTCCTTGTTGTCGAAGATTTAATGCTCGATGAATACCTATAGGGCGACGTCGACCGTATATCTCCCGAAGCGTCGGTCCAGGTGGTTTCCATCAAAAACGAGGGGTATGCACTGGGGGGTGCCGGATTGATATATCCTAAACTGAGCGTTCCAAATAGTGACAGGAATTAAAAATTTTAATAATTACAAATAAATATACATCGCTAAAATTGCGAATAGGTCTCATCCAATAGGTCAATATTTTTATTAAAAAAATTGTCACCATTTGAAACCCTTCGGGCTTGCCGATTTTACCGGATCTGCTATGTTGCAGAGCACTTGCGGTAGCCGACTACAGCGGCATCCCCTGCGCCTTGCAGCTCCGGCAAACTCTACAATCGCTCAATTTAGGTATCATAAAGACGCAACCAAACTTATACAACGAATAACAAAGGATGTTTATTCATGTTAAAAAACTTTCAGGCAAATTGTCTCCCGGTCTTGATCGGAAGCCTTCCGCTGCATGATCATGTGGAAAGCGTTGAACTGGTTTTTAAATATACTCCCCAAATACCCCTATGGGTTCAACTGCCGGTGTATAGAGAAGAAGGAATGGTCGCCCAATTTCTGCCAGGCTTTCCGGGCCTTGCCATTGAGAAGGACAAATCCTTTGTCAATACCGCTGATCCATCTTTTGATGATGATCTGTTAGGGTTTTACAAAGATTATATATCTGTAAGCGAAGGAGAAACGGATCTGGACGGTTCCAGGTTTACCATGACCACCGATACCGCCGGAGGATTTTTCGCATTTATTGAGCATCTACAGCACCTTTCCCATCGCCCGGTAGCGTTAAAGGGGCAAATCACCGGTCCCATAACCTTCGGGTTGGGATTAACCGATGAAAACGGGAAGGCGATCTTTTACAACGAACAACTCAGGGATGCGGCCGTAAAGCTTCTGGCCCAAAAAGCCAGGTGGCAGGTAAAAAGTCTTTCAGAATTTGGATGCCCGTCCATTATTTTTTTTGATGAACCGGCACTGGCCGGATTCGGTTCTTCTGCTATGATAAGCATCTCCCGCAAACAAGTGGAAAAATGTTTTGAAGAGGTAATTGACGCTGTACACGACGAGAACGGCATGGCTGGAATCCATGTTTGTGCCAATGCCGACTGGTCCCTGCTTCTGGAATCCAATGCCGACATCATCAGCTTTGACGCATACGCTTTTTTCGATAAGTTGATGCTTTATCCGGATCATCTCAAGGGTTTTATCGAACGCGGGGGAATATTGGCATGGGGAATCGTTCCCACTTTAAACACCGACGACATTGAAAAAGAAACCACTGAATCCCTTGTCGCTAAATGGGAGGATCAAGTCGGGGAGATAGCGGCGCTCGGCATAGAAAAATCCACCATACTGGCGCAGACGTTAATAACGCCGAGCTGCGGAACGGGTTCATTGAGCATCGATCTTACAACAAAGGTGCTGACGTTAACCAGACACGTCTCTGATGTAATCAGGGCGACCGAATTTAAATATTAGAGAAACAGTAAAAGTTTTTTGCGAGGGACGCTGAGCCATTTCGGAAAAATTTTTCTGGTCCATCAAGCGATAAAAAATGCGCACTGTTTGCCTGTATTCTGAAACCATTATCCGGCATCCGGCATCCAGTTATCACATATCCGATTTATAAAACTGTTCCGGCTCCGTCATCGAATCCGGCTTCTTGGTGTATTCCGTGGGAACGGTCCCTTCCTTAAAGCATTCAAAAATGGTCTTTTTAGACTCAGGAATCGGCAAAAAACCTGTTTCAGCATCAATTTTAGAAAAGACAACCCCCTCGGGCACTTGAAAAACCCTGACGGGCTTGCCTGCCAGGATCTTCTGCATGAAGCCGAGCCATATGGGACTGGCCGCTCTGGAGCCGGTTTCTGATTTCCCAAGGGAGGTCTCATCATCAAAGCCCACCCATGTTCCGGTGGTATATCGTGGCGAATACCCCACAAACCAGGCATCATGAAGATTGTTTGTCGTGCCGGTCTTGCCTGCCACCGGCCGGTTTAACGCCCTAACCCTGCGGCCGGTTCCATGTTTGACCACACCCTCAAGCAGGCTGGTCATGATATAGGCGGTACTCTCTTCGATGACCTTTTCCCTGACAAGTTCGGCTTCTTCGATGACATTTCCATCCCTGTCCAAAATCTTTGTGATAAAGACAGGATTTACAAGGTAGCCGAGATTGTTAAAAACCGAATAGGCCCGAACAAGCTCGAGCAAAGATACACCCGAAGATCCTAAGGCTATTGAAAGGTCCCTGCTCAGGGTTGACGTAATTCCAAGTTTTCGAGCATAATCAATAGCATAATCGATGCCGACATCTTTTAATATCTTAATGGTAACGACATTTCGTGATTTTGCAAGGGCATCCCGAAAAAGTGTTGGCCCGTAAAATCTTTCCTTGTAGTTCCTGGGCTTCCATGTAAAGTCGTGATCTATGTCCTGATACACAATCGGAGAATCGATGATGGTCGTTGCAGGTGTGTATCCTTTATCAAGCGCCGATGCGTAAATGATAGGCTTAAACGCTGAACCCGGCTGACGCCGCGACTGAACCGCTCGATTAAACTGGCTCTCTCTAAAATCCAGCCCCCCGACCATGACCTTTACGTACCCGGTTTCCGACTCAATGCAAAGCAGGGCGGCTTGAGCCTTTGGCGCCTGTTCCAGAACCAGCCACCATCGGTCGGTATTGAAAATTTTTTGTTTAACCCTAACCTGTATCACATCACCGACCTTAAGAACTTCTCCGGGATGTTTAACTCTGGCTTCATAATAGGCAATCTCAGGATCCGGCTTTCTTGCCCAACGCATATCCTCGATTCTAATTACGCCGAGGGCCTTGCCCATACGAACAATGACCGTATCGTTCTTGTCATTGACTTCTATAACAACACCGTTTATGATCCGGCCGTCTTCAAGGGGTGCCATATCAAGTTCATCCTGAAGCGCCTTTGAAAACGATTCTATCGCTTCCTGCGGAAGATGCGCTATCGGCCCCCGATATCCCTGGCGCTTATCGAGTGCATACAACCCTTTTTCGATTTCTTCCCGCGCAATCTTTTGCATCTCAACATTTACTGCGGCATAAATCTTGAGACCGCCTTCGTACAGGACGTCATTACCGTATGTTTTGGCGATATAACGTCTGATGTGTTCCGTATAAACCGGGACCTCTTCGATATACAGATTTCTCCTGGGTTTAATATCCAGCACTCTATTGATGGCTTCTGTGGCCTGGTGGTTGGTAATATAGCCTTCTCCAACCATTCGGTTTAAAACGTAAATCTGGCGCTGCTTTGCTCTTTCAGGATACCTGAACGGTGAATATCTGCTCGGTGCCCGGGGCAGACCTGCCAGAACCGCACATTCAGCCAGATTCAATTCCTGAGCAGATTTTCCGAAATAATTCTCTGATGCGGCCTCAACCCCATATGCCCCGTGTCCCAGGTAAATCTGATTCAAATACAAAAATAGAATTGCTTCCTTGGTAAATTTCTTATCAATGCGATATGCAAGGATTGCTTCCTTTATTTTGCGGGCATAGCTTTTTTGGGGGGTCAAAAAAAACGATTTGGCAACCTGCTGGGTAATTGTGCTGCCGCCTTGAACGATGGCCCCTGCCTCGATATTCTTGAAAAATGCTCTGATAATACTCAAAATATCTATCCCTTTATGAGTGTAAAATCTTGCATCTTCGGCAGCGATAAATGCATTTTTCAGCATGGGGGACATCTGGGAAAGCGGGATTACAATTCTGCGTTCTTTAAAAAATTCAGCGATCTTTCGGTTGTCGTCCGAATAGACCGTTGTAATGACAGGGGGACGGTAATCCTTTAAGGTTGATATTTTAGGAAGATTTTCGCTTAAATAGAAATAGACGCCGGCAACTCCGATGACGCCGCATATTAAGGTAAAAATAAATGCCAGTAAAAACCATCGGACGATCTTTGCCCCTCCCCTCCTTCGGTCCTTTCTAGCGCGCTTTTTGAGTACTTGAGATGTTCTTTTGTCTTTTGCCATATCTTTCAAACTCTAAAAAGTAAATATCCGGGTCCAGAGGGCCCGGCTTTGGTGCCACCCCAGAAGGGTGGAGTCTACCGTACATGCCAGCCGGAATGATGGAGTGCTGGAGTCGTGGAATATTGGGCATTAAAATCGGAAGATTTCTTATTTTAATCAAAGGGTTCAAAACGCAGAACCCGGATCTCGGAACTATACACATCTTGTCGTTATGTATCTAATTCCACTAAACCCATTACTCCAACACTCCAACATTCCAATATTCCAGTTTAACCGATTGAGATGGCATAGCCGTTGTTTTTAACCTGGCTCTAAGGACCAAGTTTTTCAGGACCCAATAAATGTACCATACGCCTTTATGCGTCATACGTAGAGAGTCTAAATATCAAATATGGTGCCGTTAAGCAAGATACTCTGTTAACAAAAAAATAAATTGACATTATTCCCTATAATAGATAGTTTTTATGGTTTTAAGTATTTAATTGCAATCTGAACCGAGAGATAACGCAATGATCGAACTCAATTTCAAAAAAATGGGTGGATTGATACCTGCCGTTGTTCAAGATTATAAAACCGGCGAGGTATTAATGCTGGCGTTTATGAATCAAGCGGCGTGGGAAGCAACACTCGCCACCGGAAAGGCCACATATTACAGCCGTACCCGGCAAGAGCTTTGGATAAAAGGAAAAACGTCCGGCAATATGCAAATAATCAAAGAAATAAGGATCGATTGTGACGATGATACCGTGGTTTTGAAGGTTGATCAGGTCGGCGGTGCGGCCTGTCACACCGGCCATAAAAGCTGTTTTTATAAAAAAGTTGAGGATGGATCCATCCGGATTGTCGGAAAACCGATATTTAACCCCGAGGAGGTATATAAATAAATGGAACGGCCTTTAAAACTGGGAATTCCAAAGGGAAGCCTGCAAAACGCGACCATAGACCTGTTCAGGCGTTCTGGATGGAAGATTAATGTTAACGGAAGAAGTTATTTCCCTGAAATCGACGATGATACCATCGAGTGCGCTCTGTGCAGGGCGCAGGAGATGTCCTGGCATGTTGAAAACGGCGCCCTCGATGCCGGACTTACCGGAAAGGACTGGATCGTTGAAAACGGATCTGATGTCCATGTGATCACAGACCTTATCTATTCAAAGGTGAGTGCAAGACCTGCACGATGGGTACTGGCGGTGACACACGATTCTCCGATTAAAAAACTCGAGGACCTCGAGGGTAAAAAAATATCCACCGAACTTGTGAAATTTACCAAAAACTATTTTTCTGAACGCAAGATTAATGTAAACGTTGAATTTTCTTGGGGGGCCACAGAAGCAAAAGTCGTTTCCGGCCTTGCCGATGCCATCGTGGAAGTCACTGAGACTGAAAGTACCATTAAAGCTCACGGGCTGAAAATTATCCATGAATTGATGCTGACCAATACTCAGTTCATTACCAATCATGAAGTCTGGAAGAATCCCGAGAAAAGAGAAAAGCTGGAACAGATCGCCCTTTTATTGAAGGGTGCTCTTGCAGCGGAGAAACTGGTCGGCCTTAAAATGAATACTCCGGATAAATACCTTAAAAAGATTGTTTCTTTGCTTCCAAGTCTGAATGCGCCCACAGTTGCCCCCCTTTACGATTCGGATTGGTTTTCTGTGGAAACGGTGGTGGGGTCCAGCATTGTAAGAGACCTTATTCCAAAGCTTTTGAAGCATGGCGCCGAAGGCATTATAGAATATCCGTTGAATAAAGTCGTGTAAGGTAAAAAAAATGACATCAAATCGAACCAGAGAAATGACCCCTTTCATTGCCATGGATGTTCTAGAGAAAGCCCATGAAATGGAACGCCGAGGTGTTCATGTGGTCCACCTGGAAGTGGGCGAGCCCGATTTTGACACCCCCAGATGCATCAAGGATGCCGCCTGCAAAGCTCTCGACGACGGCCATACCCATTATACCCACAGTCTGGGCATGATCGAACTCAGAGAAGCCATCAGCGAACATTATTCAAAGACATATGGCGTATCGGTGGATCCTGACCAGATCGTGATATCGTCAGGTACATCTCCGGCGATGTTTGTTATGTTCTCCGCTCTCCTGGAAAAAGGAGACCAGGTCATTGTCTCTGATCCCCATTATGCCTGCTATCCCAATTTTATAAAGTTCGTCCAGGGCACTCCGGTTTTCGTACCTGTTTATGAGGAAGACGGCTTTCAATACCGACCCAAGGCCATTGAAAAAAAGATAACTCCCAACACAAAAGGAATATTTATCAACTCCCCGTCCAACCCCACCGGAAATCTGCTTTCCAAGGAGCGCATGGCGGCTATTGCCGAGCTGTCGTTAAAACCGGATTCACCGTATATTATCTCGGATGAAATCTATCATGGTCTGGTTTATGAGGGTAAAGAACACTCCATTTTGGAATTTACGAAAAGGGCATTTGTATTTAACGGTTTCTCAAAACTATATGCCATGACCGGTTTAAGACTTGGATACATGATCGCTCCGAAACATTTTATACGATCCATCCAAAAGATTCAGCAAAACTTCTTCATTTCCGCCAATGCGATGGTTCAGGTCGCAGGAATCGCCGCCCTTAAGGAGGCCGGGGAAGATATCTCACGCATGAAGCAAATTTACAATGAGCGAAGGCAATACATGATCCGTCGCATAAAAGGTATGGGTCTCGGGATTACCGTGGAACCGACAGGGGCTTTTTATGTGTTTGCAAATGCAAAACACATCTCCGACGATTCATATAAACTCGCCTTTGATATTCTCGAAAAAGCCCATGTCGGAGTGACGCCAGGCATCGACTTTGGTAAAAACGGCGAGGGCTACCTTCGATTTTCATATGCCACTTCAATGGAAAATATTACCGAGGGATTGGACCGACTGGAGAACTATCTAAAACACCATGATCATAAAATCGGCTGATTTCGTTAAAAGCGCTGTTAAACCATCCCACTATCCCCCTGAGATCTTGCCGGAGATCGCTTTTTCGGGACGATCCAATGTGGGCAAATCTTCTCTGATCAACACCCTCGTAAACCGTAAACGTCTGGTAAAAACCAGCTCCACACCCGGGCGCACCCAACTCATTAATTTTTTTGACATAAACAATGCGTTCTCGTTTGTAGACCTCCCTGGATTCGGATACGCCAGAGTTCCGGAATCCATAAAAAGAACATGGGGACCCATGGTTGAGACATACCTGTCAACCAGAAAAACGTTAAAAGGGGTAGTGCTCATCATGGACATTCGTCGCATACCCGGAACCCAAGAGCTCGAATTTATCGAATGGCTTCGTTATTACACAATTCCCAGCATTCTCATACTGACAAAGGCTGATAAGCTCTCTAAGTCAAAACAGATGAACCAGCATATTGCCATCACAAAAATCCTGGGAGTCGATCGCAACGACCTGATCCTGTTCTCAGCCAAATCACGCAAGGGAAAAGATGCGACGTGGGCTGCGATTGAACCGTTGATCGATCATTGACCGTTTAAATTAGAAAAACGTCTCGGAAATTCTGCAATTGTTTGAAATTAAAGATCTTTTATTAGCTCTTGTTTTTTCCTCTTCCATGGAATAATGGAATAGTGGAACGTTGGGTTGGTGGAACGTTGGGTTGAAGGAACAATATCATTCTAATTCCTTCTGTAATCCATTATTCCATCATTCCATTATCTCAATTGGGGCGAAGCCCCTAATTTATAGTATACAAGGAATTACATGTCAGATATACAGGAAAAATTACAGGAATTTAAATCCGGATTCGTGGCCATTGTCGGTGCACCAAATGTGGGGAAGTCGACGCTACTAAATCAGGTTCTGGGCGAAAAGATTTCAATTACTTCTAAAAAACCACAAACCACACGGAATCGGATACTGGGTGTAGTCCATCGGCCCGCGTCTCAACTTGTTTTCTTAGATACGCCGGGGGTTCACAGGGCCAAACGCCCGTTGAACATTCGAATTGTGGAGACAGCCCTTTCAGCACTGAGAAATGTAGATATTGTCCTTGTTATGATTGATGTTGCCAATCCGGATCCTGAATCAGAAGCTTTTATTGTAAAGAAACTACAAGAAATAAAACGGCCGGTTGTCCTTGTCCTTAACAAAATAGATCTCATAAAAAAACCTGCGCTCCTTACCATAATGGCCAATTGGACAAAGTTTCACCCATTTGAGGCCATAATACCGATTTCCGCGATACTTGGGGACCAGATCGAAGAACTCATTAAGGCCATCGAGGCGCTACTGCCAAAAGGACCGGCCTATTTTCCGGAAGAAACCATCACCGATTTGCCGGAACGTTTTATAGCCGCTGAAATGATTCGTGAAAAGGTTTTTCGCTTAACCGGACAGGAAATACCCTATTCCACAGCGATCACTATTGATTCATTTTCCGAAAAGAAAAAAGGATCCCTGGTAAAAATTGATGCAACCATTCATGTTGAACGCAGTTCACAGAAAGGTATGGTCATCGGAAAAAACGGGAGCATGCTGAAAATGATCGGCACAGAGGCCAGAAAAGAGATCGAACGGATGGTGGGCACAAAGGTCTTTTTAAAACTTTTTGTACGGGTCCATAAAAACTGGAGTAAAGACACAAAAGCCCTAAGAAGATTGGGTTACTGATGATTCTGTCCTATCACCCCTGCTTTGAAGGTGAGAAAAACTTACTCTGCGCCGGGCGGGAGCCTGGAGCCGATGATCTTGATGCAATCAGGGCAGCCGATGCCGTTATCCTGCCCCAGGGATGCTATCAATCCCTCTACGAAATGGCGCGCAACAACTGCAAACATATTTTTCCAAATTTTGATGCACGGTTCAAGTATAAGGGCAAGACCGAGCAGATTCAGCTTTTTCGAGAAAAAAATGCAGCCCACCCAAAAACGGAAACCTATATAAATATAAACACCTTTTCCTTAAACTACGGCGAAATGCCCCCAAAACCCGCTTTCGATTTTCCGTTTGTATTCAAATTCAGCTGGGGCGGAGAGGGAGATCATGTCTTTTTGATAAAATCGCCTGAAGATTTTCTGAGCGTTATGCAAACTGCCAAAAAATTTGAAAAAAGCGGTCAAAAGGGATTTATCATTCAGGAATATATTCCTTCAAAAAACCGATCGCTAAGAGTTGTTATCATCGGACAGACGATCGTTTCCTACTGGCGGATTCAGCCTGATATAGAAAGTTTTACATCCAATATTGCCAAAGGGGCGTTTATCGATTTTGACACCGACCCGGAACTGCAGAAAGAAGCCGTCAAATCCGTGAAAGATTTTTGCCTCCGGACGGGAATCGATCTGGCCGGTTTTGATATCCTTTTTTCCTCCGGTGCGGCGGTTAACACACCTCTTTTTCTGGAGATAAACTACTTTTTTGGGCGGCGTGGTCTTGGAGGATCAGAAAATTTTTATGCGATATTAAACAGAGAAATCGTAAAATGGGTAGACCGCCTTGGGCTCTCGAAAAAATACCCATAAATAAAGAACCCGGGCCCAGAGGATCCGGCGTTGGTTTTACCCCATAGGAAATTTGCTTTGTTGAAAGTTCATTGAATTATTAAAATTACAAATATCAAACAATTCCCAATTCAGCCGTCGTAGCCAAAAGGCTACTATGGCGAAGTCGGCTGACCGAAATTCGAAAATCCAAACAATGTCTCGTTATGGAAGGTTTTGGTCATTGAATATTGGAATTTGAGACCTGCCCGCTCGTGCCTTGTGTGGCAGGCGGGTTTATTTGTGATTTGGTGCTTGGTACTTGTGATTTTAGACACAAAACTCCAAGGCAGGGTTATTATCTCTGACCCCCGCAATGCGGGACAGGCATGGCCCAAAGGCCCCGGTTTTCAATATAAAAATATAACGGAAACAACATGAGCAACAAACGCAATATTTATTTAAAAATGAAAACCCTGGAAGCGGCGCAGGAAATCATTTTTCAGCGGTTTCCCCTGGATCGAACACGTTCCAAAGAAACGATTTCCGTCCCCGACGCGGTGGGCCGGGTTCTGGCCGAGCCGGTAGCGGCCGTAATCTCCTCACCCAATTTTCATTTATCTGCAATGGACGGTATCGCAGTAAAAGCGGCCAATACCTTTGGCGCAGCTGAAACAAAACCCAAAGAATTGCGGGTCGACACCGACGCTTTTTTTGTCAACACCGGCCATGTAATGCCTGAAAACACCGATGCGGTAATCATGATAGAACATGTTCATGTTATCGACCCAAACCGGCTTGAAATCGAAGCCCCGGCATTTCCCTGGCAGAACGTTCGAAAGGTCGGTGAAGATATTGTGGCAACCGAGCTCCTTTTCCCCCAGAACCATGTGATCACCCCCTATTGCTTGGGGGCCCTTATTTCAGGCGGCATCTTTACGGTCCCGGTAAAGACCAAACCCAACGTACTGATCATTCCAACAGGCTCCGAGCTCGTGGACTGGCGGAAAACACCCGTTGAAAATCTTCAGCCGGGTCAGGTCATTGAAAGCAATTCTTTTGTCCTCGGGAAACTTGTGGAGTCGTGCGGCGGCACGTTTACCCGCCATGATATGCTCACCGATGATCCTATGAAATTAAAAGCGGCGATTCTGGATGCCGTGAACATCGGCTTCGACATGATCCTCATGGTGGGCGGATCCTCTGCCGGGTCCGAAGACCATACGAGACGCGTCATCGATGAACTCGGTGAGGTGCTGGTTCACGGTGTCACCATCATGCCGGGGAAACCGGTTTTAATCGGTAAAATAGCGGATATTCCCATCTTTGGAATCCCGGGGTATCCGGTTTCGGCCATCGTTGCCTTTGAACAGTTTGTTGCCCCGTTAATAGCCTCGATGCTCGGCCAGCCTGAATCGGAGCGGCCCAGGGTCCAGGTCGAGCCTACCCGAAAAATCGCCTCCAAACTCGGCTTCGAAGAATTTATCCGGGTAAAACTGGGGGCGGTAGGCAATAAAATTGTGGCCATCCCCCTTCCCAGAGGTGCCGGCTGTATCACCACCCTGACCGAAGCGGACGGCATCATCCGGGTCCCCAAAAACCTGGAAGGGATTCGGCCCCATGAACCGGTGACGGCCGAACTTTTACGGCCCTTGTCTTCGGTGAACAATACCATTGTTGTGGTGGGGAGCCACGACAACACACTGGATGTTCTATCGAACCAGATTCGATCCGGACACAAAAATTTGACCCTTTCGTCGAGCCATGTGGGGAGCATGGGGGGTCTCATGGCCATAAAAAAGAGGGGGTGCCATTTGGCCGGGTCCCATCTTCTCGACACCCGAGACGGAACGTACAATCAATCCTATATCCGGAAATATCTTCCGGATATCGAGGTTAAACTGGTGAATCTCGTGATGCGGGACCAGGGTCTCATCGTATTGCCCAAAAATCCCAAGGGAATCCGGGGGATCGAGGATCTCAGTCGAAAGGACATTACATTCATCAACCGGCAGGCCGGCTCCGGCACCCGGATACTTCTCGATTACCGCTTGAAACAGATGGGTATCGATCCATCTGACGTCAACGGGTATGAAAATGAAGAATTTACCCACATGTCCGTGGCCGTGGCGGTGCAGAGCGGCACGGTTGATGTTGCGCTTGGCATTTATGCGGCTGCCAAGGCACTCAAGCTCGATTTTATCCCGGTGGTTACAGAGCAATATGACCTGGTTATTCCCGAAATCTATTTTGAATCTGAAAACATCCAAATCCTCCTCGATACCATCCGCACGCCGGAGTTCAAACTTCGGGTTCAAGCCCTGGGCGGATACAGCACGGAAAGGACAGGGCAAGTAATCTTTTAGAAAAAATTTTGACTTAGAGAAAATCCATTTTAGAAAATAGAAAAGAGGAAAGAGAATAAAGAAAAGCACGGATAAACACAACTATTTTGAAAAATAAGAAAATAAGACGGTGAAGAGCAAGAAAGTGAGAAGGTGGGAAGGTGGGAAGGTGAAGCGCAAGAAAGTGAGAAGGTGGGAAGGTAAGAAGGTTGGCAATTCTCAGGATTTCTTAACTTCTGATTTTCTAACCTTCTTAACTTCCTGTTTTCCGCGACCTTCTTAACTTCCTGTTTTCCGAGACTTTCTCATCTTCTAATCAGTGCTCATCCACAATTGTAAAATGGGCACAGTGCGTTTCCTGTTGCGGTTACCTATTTTCTAATTCCTACTTTCTATTTCTGGCATAAAAGTTTTAGGTGTTGAATAGTGGTCGAAGAAGCTTTATGGTTTGGTTATGGGGAACAGGATTAGAGAGAAATATCACTTAATAGACCATACGGCTGATTTCGGCATCCATGTTTCGGGCACAAACTCAAAAGATCTTTTTGCCAATGCCGCCGAGGCCCTGTTCGATGTGATCACGGAAATCGATTCGTTAACGGGTCATGATTCCTGCCATATCGAGGTCTCCGGAGATGACTGGTCCGATCTCATGATCAACTGGCTCAGAGAGATTTTATATTTGTGGAACGGAAAGGAACGGCTGGTAAAATCGGCGAATATCACGTCTCTTTCGGAGAACAAGCTCTCGGCCCAGGTTGTTTTTGACCCCTATGATCCGGATCGCCATGCCATCAAAACCGAAATTAAGGCGGTGACCTATCACCAGATTCAGGTAAAACGCACCCCTTCCGGATGGACGGCAAGAATCATCTTCGATATCTAAAAGGATGTCTGGATTTACTATAACCCATAGAATTTACTAAAATATTAGTGGGTTCTTGTTTATGACGTCAGCATGGAAGAATGGAATGTTGGAATATTGGAAATAAGAATGGAAAAAACCCAATTTAAATGGCTAAAAATCCTTTCAAACCCATTATTCCATTACTCCATTATTCCATGTTTGAAGTAAGCGTTAAAGCCTCAAAAATCGTCCTACATTTTCATTGAGTTGTAGAAAATCCGAAATGTTAAATTAATCGACGGGATAGCAAAGATGATAACAAATATTAAAAAAATAGATAAATACCGATGGGAAGTTCCCAAAACAGGTGCCATGCGCGTACCGGGAATAATCTACTCCACCGAGTCGATGCTGGCAGGCAGCCCTCAGAAAGAACCGTTGAAACAGGTGGCCAATGTCGCAACCCTCCCCGGAATTATAAAGGCGTCCCTTGCCATGCCGGACATGCACTGGGGGTATGGATTCCCCATCGGCGGTGTTGCCGCATTTGACTGGGACTCGGGGGTCATCTCTCCGGGCGGGGTCGGTTACGATATCAACTGTGGCGTCCGTCTCGCCACCACGTCTCTTGTGGAAAAGGAAATACGGCCAAAACTCAGGGCGCTGGTGGATTCACTTTTTCAGAATATACCTTCGGGAGTTGGTTCAACCGGCCCGATAAAACTGTCCATCCCCGAAGTAAAAAAGGTCCTCAAAAATGGCAGTCGATGGGCGGTGAGCCAGGGGCTTGGAGACACGTCGGATTTAGATTTTACAGAGGACGGCGGGTGCATGGAGAACGCCGATCCGGATGTCATCAGTCCAAGAGCGCTGGAAAGGGGGCGAAAGCAGCTCGGAACTCTCGGGTCCGGGAATCACTTCGTTGAAATCGGCGTGGTGGAAACCATCTATGAACCTGAGGCGGCAAAGGTGTTCGGTCTTTTTGAAGGCCAGGTGACGCTGATGCTCCATTCAGGATCACGGGGTCTGGGATATCAGATTTGCGACGATTTTCTGGCCTTCATGACGAAACATGTAAAAAAGCTCGGATTTGAACTGCCGGACAGACAGCTTGCCTGCGCCATGATACAGTCCGAAGAAGGGATGCGCTACTACAATGCCATGGCCTGTGCCGCAAACTATGCATGGGCCAACAGACAGATTTTAATGCACCGGTGTCGTGACGTATTTTTGAGGGCGCTGGGCATGGGTCCCAGAGACCTTGGCATGAATCTGTTGTACGATGTGTGCCACAACATTGCCAAAAAAGAGACCCATGTTGTCGAGGGAAAAGCCCGGACGGTCTGTGTGCACCGAAAAGGGGCCACACGGTCTTTCCCGGCCGGGCACACCGCACTCTGCAGTAAATACCAACCCACCGGACAACCGGTCATTATCCCCGGAGATATGGGGACGGCTTCGTATGTGCTTTTGGGCACCCAAAAAGCCATGGAAGAGACCTTCGGTTCGACCTGCCATGGTGCCGGACGGGTCATGAGCAGAAAAGCCGCCAAAAAAGCGAGCAAAGGGAGGGCCATCCATCGCGAACTCGAAGACAAGGGGATCTTTGTCAGATGGACGGGCAGGTCCACCCTCGCCGAAGAGATGCCCGAGGCGTACAAGGATGTTTCCCAGGTGGTGGAAACGGTCCATGGGGCCGGTATCTCAAAAAAAGTGGCCCGATTAAAACCCATCGGTGTGGTTAAAGGGTAATTTGCCGACGGTTCATAGGTCCAATGATGATTGCCGCACTCATCAGAGACGGCAAAAGCAGTAAAGAAATTGCCGACACCACCGTTCATTTTCACAGAAAAAACCTGAGGATCAAATTCGGACTCACAAACACCCGGACCAATTTGAGATCCTATCTGCTGTCCCTGTCCTAGCCTTGGTTTTACCGGGCATACCCATAACTTGCCATTTCTTTCAGATTCAAACGGGTTTGTACTGATTGGGGATGAGGTCTTGCATTGCCGGCAAAAGGACTTAGTGTTATTCATGAAGGTCAAAAAAAAGCCATGGGTTCAACGCAATGGCCGATTTGGCGTGCTTTTGTTCAACAGGCGCCGCATCCGATTGTCCGCTGGAACGGTTCTATTTAAATGAATTTCCCGGCGGCAACACACATAAAGGAGGTTTTTATGGAACTCAAAGAATATTTTCAGAACATCAAAGGCCTGGGCGTTTTGTCCACGGCAGACAGCGGCGGTCGAGTGGATGCCGCCGTTTATTCCAGACCCCATTTTATGGAAGACGGGTCCCTGGCATTTATCATGCGGGACCGGTTGACCCATCGGAATCTAGCGTCGAACCCCCATGCATCCTATCTGTTTAAAGAGGACGGCGCCGGATATAACGGGAAGCGGTTATACTTGACCAAAATTCGAGAAGAAGAAAATTCCCCCTTGATCGATTCATTGTCCCGGCGGAGCTACCCGGCGGACCCGGAAATAACAGAGTCCAGATTTCTGGTGTTTTTCAAACTCGACACGGAGCGGCCCCTGATCGGTGACGGTTAGCAGAAACCCGGCAGTGAAACCCAATCCAAGGGTTCATGATGGCGCTCTTTTTTGGGCTTGAATCGAGAATTCCGGGTTAAGGGGGGAGACCATTGGAAAATGTTCATTTTTGTTCAAGTTCAAGGAAGGCGAAAATTTTAACCACAGGAATACATTTAGTATTTCGAGGATTGCAATTTGAGACTGACGCAGAAATTGGGCAAAAAGGGGCGTTTTGCAAAGGTCTCGGGGGGTGTGATGATCCGTTTCGGACTTTGTTGCATATTCCGGAAAGAACCCATAAAATTCCGGCGAACCACTGCAAAATATCTGGGGAGATTTTCCCGCCGTCATCAGCTGGCATACCTTTCCGAACTCTGTTTGGTCAATGCCGATGCTCTGCACACGGCATTGCAGTTCTGCCGCCGTCACGGGATCAAAGGCTTCCGGATCAACAGCCAGATCCTTCCGCTGAAAACCCACCCGGACATCGGGTACCGATTCGAAGATCTCCCGTCCCACGGAAAAATACGCCGGATGTTTGAGCGCTGCGGCACGTACGCTGCAGAACACGATCTAAGGACCACATTTCATCCGGATCAGTTCATTCTCCTCTCATCCCCCGATGATAAGGTAATTCAGCGTTCCACCGCAGATCTCATCTATCAGTCTGAAGTCGCCCAATGGGTGAATGCGGACGTTATCAACATCCATGGCGGCGGGGCGTACGGGGACAAGATCAGGACCTTAAATCGCCTTCGACGGGAAATAGAGCGATTGCCCGAAGCCGTCCGCCGCCGATTGACCCTTGAAAATGACGACCGCAGTTATACACCCAAAGACCTGCTGCCGGTGTGCAGGGACATGGAGATCCCATTGGTTTATGACGTTCATCATCACCGCTGTCTGCCCGATGGAAATGGTGTTGAAAAAAGCACCCAACTGGCTTTGAAAACCTGGAATCGTGAGCCGCTCTTTCACCTGTCGAGCCCCTTGAATACCTGGGGAGGCGGCAATCCCCGAAACCATCACGACACCATAGACATCGCCGATTTTCCACGGTGCTGGCTTCAGCTCGACATCACCATCGAAGTCGAAGCCAAGGACAAAGAACTGGCGGTATTGAAACTCATGACGGACATCCACAGGTTATCCACAGAAGAATCCGCGTAAAAATCTTATTTTTCCGCAGTGTACGTCGGGGCATTGGGCGGTGATTTTCCTTTGAGCACCTCATGATAATAGTGATAGGTCAGCGGTTTTCCCGTCTTTAAAACTTCTGAAAAAACCGTATCCCCAATAAAGATGGTGTGGGTCCCCAAATCGATCTGCTCGACGACGTTGGCTTCAAGAACGGATAGCGCATTTTCGGTGATCAGGGGGCAGCCGGTCGATCCCGTCTTGAACTGCACGTTTTCAAGTTTATCGATGTCCCTTCCGCTTCGAAATCCAAAGGGTCCGAAAAACTTCATGGGCGCCGATTCATCCAATACCGATACGCCAAAAACCTTGCTTTTTGAAATGTATTCGTGGGTCAGATTCTTTTTGTTGATGATAACCGCCACTCTGGGAGGGTCGGACGTCACTTGAATGACGGTGTTGACAATCTGGCCGTTCAACCGGCCTTCGTCATGGGATGTGGTAATGTACAAGCCATAACTTAAGTCTCGAAAAACCTTGCGATCTAATTCGGAATTCATGCGCTGTTCCTCCGTGTTGTGGGGTCCATTTGCGAAACGTCTTCTAATGATTTGATCAAGATGTGGCAAGGCATTTTCTACATTTTATATTTTTCCTGTAACTGGTACAATTTCGTTACGTACGGTTCGGGGTAAATGAGATTTTTCTGGTTGCTGATATCGTCGATTGAAAGATCGATATGGGGTCTGATGTCGATGCCATAGCGGTTCAGTACCGCATCGTTGGCCTTGTCCAGAGTCAGGATCGCGTAGTACGTGGTTAAAATTCTAACTTTCGAATCCCGGCGTAAAAGATAGCTTCTTCCGCCCACGGTGTTCAAAAAAAATCCGGCATACTCATATAAAACCCCCAAGCCGGGGCATTCTCGTGAATCCTTTTGACAGCATTTATCCGACGTGTAAAACCCAAAGAAAGCGGCCATCATGGGTTCAATAATATCGGTTTCATTATGGAGTACATTTTTTGCAAATTGAATTCGCCGTTTCCCCAAAATCTTGCAGAAGTGCGCCATATTACGTGTCAAACTGATGAGATCCGTTGTTTCGCCGGTGACCATCGGTGGATTTTCCGATAATTGCCGGACCATCTGCCGGAACATATCATACGATCCGTGCTTCGATTCTCGAACCATGGGATAATCCTGTGTGTCCAAGTAGATAAAGAATGCTTCCATCTGCTGTTCCAGGTCCTCACAGTCGGTATCCTCCTGCAACGGAAAGGCGGCGGCGTCTTTTCCGAAGACTTCCGTTAATTTTTCTTCGGGAACACGGGCCTTTTTCTCCAGTGCCAGTTCTTCTTCGAGCTTCCGAATCTCTTCTTTGAGCGTCCAGGATCTGTCCTCAAACGCTTGTCGCTCCTGGCTTATGGCAGTGACCAGATCTTTTTTGTGCCATTCCATAACGCGATGATATCCATAATAGCCGATGAATCCGAGGATCAGGGGGATAATGAATACTTTTACGAATTTTTCCATTTCAAACAGATATCCTTTGTCAAGTTATACACCCTATTTTAAAAGAACCCGGTTGCGCCGATCATAAACACGATGGAATTGGTTCCGTATTTCGGCAATTTAATTTGAGCGTTGGACAGATGAATCCCCCGGACTTGCAGGGTCAGTGCCATATCATCCAGAAAAAAACAGTGCGCTCCAACGCCGATTTGGACATTGAATTGAAACGTTGTGCTTAAATCCGGCTCCCCGATATCGGTGCCGGAAATGCCGGCGCCCAGGTCCGGGAAAGGAACCCGGCGGCTGCCGGTGATCAAATTGTATCGCGGCCCAAAATATCTGGAATCGATGCGGGGTCCGCTTCATTATCTCGACTCGCCCATGGTTCTCTATTCGGGTAGATTTCCAATTTTACGCCTGCGCCACTTGCCAATTGAGTTCAAACGGAGCTCAAAGCCTCACCAAGAGATCATTTTGATCAACGTTCTGAACGGCCGTTTCAAAACCTTTCGATGCCATGACAATTCCATCTAAAATCGCCATTTGAGACCCAACGCCAGGGCGTTGGAGCCGCCGTTGTCGGCCACCCATCCAAAGGCGTTGGACCGGTGATGAATGCGTGTAATCAATGCCAACCGGGGATAATCCGGCAAGCCGACGGCCAGCTCGAACATCCAATAAATCAGTAGCCGGGCCGTATCTCCATCGTTTTGAATCTCGATTTCCGGCGTATCCGTGGCATAGGAAGGCCCCAAACCAAAGGCCACGCTGGTGTCGAGGATATCATCCCACCAGAACGCCTCCCAGCGGACCGCAACCAGGGCGTTCAGTTCCCAGTGGGTCTGAATATTAAAATGTTTAACGATTTGGCCTTCGATCTCGAAACTCGCCGTGTCCCCATAGGTCCCGATACGGCGGGCCAACCCCACCGTTACCAAATAGGAATCTTTGAAGTCCAGCCCGCCGCTGTCGCCGATGAAGTCTTCCCAGTTATTGGACGTCAGACGGCCGGCACATACATTCAGCGCGTAAAGACGCTCGTCGGCCCAAACGGCGGGAACCGGCGTGCCAAAAGATCCAAGAAAGAAAAAGGCCGTCGCCAGGATCCAACCGGGATGCCATTCTATGGGTCCGGAGTTGCGAAACATGGTTTTCAAAAATCCAAATCACGTCTATGGATCGCCGGGATGAAGCGGCCCGGGGTCTTTTTGCTCCACGTCTCGCAATGTATATCATAAAGCCGGCAAGGAATACAAACGATAGTCGTCGAACGGGGAGGTAGGATCCCAAAGGGTTCAAGGATTCAAGGGTTCGAGTGCAAATGCTAAAGAATTACAAAGAGTTGAAAGTCTGGCAAAAGTCATACGAACGCTGTTTAGAAATATATGGAATAACACCAAAATTCCCAAAGGAAAAAAGACAACCTTAGATTACGTATGGAAACAAAAAATAAAAATAATTCCATCATTCTTCGCATAGAAGGTTTGAAAAAATATTTTCCGATTCGCAGGGGTTTTTTGCAAAAAATCGCCGGATGGGTGAAAGCCGTGGACGGCGTGAATCTTGAAATCGAACAGGGTAAAACCATGGGCCTGGTGGGAGAAAGTGGTTGTGGAAAAACAACGGTCGCCCGCCTTATTTTGAAACTACTGGAATCGGATGAAGGGAAAATTATTTTTCAGGGTCACGATATCAGCCGATTTTCCGAAAAAGAGATGAAGCCGTATCGAAAAGAGATACAGATCATTTTCCAGGATCCATTCGGATCACTGAATCCCCGTATGACCATCGGACAGTCCATAGAAGAAGGGATTCGAATCCTGGGCAATAAACACGCAACAAGCCGTAAACAGCGTCTTGAGACGCTCTTGAAAATGGTGGGCATGTCACCGGACAGCGCAGACCGATATCCCCATGAATTCAGCGGGGGCCAGCGCCAGCGCATCGGTATCGCCCGTGCCCTGAGCGTTGAACCATCATTTATTGTATGTGATGAACCGGTTTCGGCGCTGGATGTTTCCATCCAGGCACAAATCATCAATCTTTTGAAAGACCTGCAGGATCAGCTGGGGTTAAGTTATCTGTTTATCTCCCATGATCTTAATGTTGTGGGGTATCTTTGCAACACCATTTCCGTGATGTATAAAGGGCATATCATGGAGGTTGCGCCGTCGGAAGATATTTTTAATCATCCCCATCACCCTTATACCATATCCTTACTATCGGCGATTCCCGATCCGGATCCGGATAAAAAATGGCATATTGAATTGTCCAATGGTCGTATCGGCGATTCAGATGTCGTTCCCGAAGGATGCAAGTATCAGGATAGGTGTGCCATCGCTGAAACAGCTTGTCGGAAAGATAAGATGGTTTTCGAAAAAG
>DATKWE010000052.1:0-17363 GCA_035529735.1 Desulfobacterales bacterium
AAGGTATTTTGGTTTATGAGAACGAATCTGCCGACAAAGAAAAAGACCATATGGTAGATTTTTGTAAATGGAATGGCCATCAGCATGAGTTCCCCTGTCAACATGTGCAGAATGATAAATGATTTATAATCAAACGCTTGATAATATGCCAGACATCCTGTGAGAAACGGTGCGGTTGAAATAAGCAGGATTACATAATCGTAAGCCGATGAAATAACGCGTAACCGCGGCAGAAAAATTCTTCGGATTAAAAAGTAGGCCGCACAGATAAGGAATATGAAGGTTAACCCGTTTGTAAAGCGTTCTGAAAAAGAGAACAGGCTGAATCCAATCGCTTCTTCGATCAAAATGTTATGAGCCAGCAAAAAAATCGGCGTGATGATCAGGAATAGATGGAAAATACAGCTAACCACAATAGTTGTCGGACTGGTTCCGATGATTGTCAATTTTAGATTCGAAAAAAATCGGGCGAGGTCCTTTAGCGAGAAATTTCGAGGAGATTTTTGTTTTATGGACCCAATTCGTTGGATCCGGATGTTTCTTTTTTCAACTTTTGTCAGCGATATGAAATGAATGGTTCGAAGGATCGTACCGACAATACATACGGACAAGGATATCCATACAAACGGACCTCGGGCTAAATTGTAAATAACGTCATCCGATAAAATGGCGGATAGTTCCATACAACACACATAATCTCTTAAAACAATTCTCTTTCGTGTAGAATTGAATGTTCGTTCAAGAAGCGCTATGCGACCTTTTTTAGGTATCGGTCTTCATATGGTTCTTGGACGATAGTCCGTTGAACCTGATCTTGCCATTGCGGCGGGTTTTTAATTTTTAAAATGCAATCCAGGCGGTTCTGTTTTTTTAAGCGTTCATAAATGTCATACCAAGCACATGAGACGTCATCCATGCCCTTAAACATGCTTACTTCACACAAGCCTTTTTGGGTACCGCCGCAGGGGCCATTGAAAAGCCCTTTTGCACATCGTGTTACCGGACAAATTCCGCCGGTATAGGCCAACATGCATTCACCGCAGGCCCGGCATTTTTCTTCATATATCCCGATGCCTCTGTCAACGCCGATACCAACGGTGTTGATCGCAGGGAAAACCGGTTTTTCCGTAAACCGCTCAGCAAGATACTGTACGCCCGCGCCACAAGCCATGGATAAAAGACAATCATGTTCCTGAACGATTTCATCTAATTCAGCCAAGAACTGCATATTGCACTGACGTTCGATAGTTAAGGTTTTGATACATTTTCTTGTTTTATCCGGTTTATATAGCCGATTTAGATCGGCTTTAAGGACGTTGGTTTCTTTTTGGCCGCCGGCCATGCACACCGAGACACAGCCACCGCATCCGACAATTAAAATATTGTTATATGCGTCGATGAAGGATTTTATTTCCTCCAACGGTTTTCTTTTACCTTTTACCATTTCTACCTCCGAAAATAGGGCTATCCGGTTTTTGTTTTGATATGGCATTCTCCACAAAGGATGGGCCCGGTTTTCATATTCGCTGCACTTAACCGGTCATGGCAGCCCATACACTGCCTGTGATACGCGCGTTGGAGATTGTATTTTACCTTATTATTATGACAAGATGCGCATAAAATTTCCAGATCGCCCTCTTCCAGGTCACCCGCGTCTAAAATATTTTTGCCGGTTTCATATTTATGATGGCATTCCAGGCAATCCTGGTTCTCCATGTGTTGATCATGGTAATTTTCTAGAAACATAACCGGCGGCCGGCGGTGAGGAGCAAACTCATTATTGGGATCGATCTTAGCATTAAGGATGGTAAGGCTGATAAATACCGTTCCCAAAACAACAAACAGCGTCAAGCAAACAATTTTTTTCAGATTAAAATTCATCGTACTCTTCGGAATAACATCTGTTTAACCATTTGATATCATGAATTAATGATGGAAAAAAATAATATCTAAATTCGTTTATCATCAAAAAACACAAGTCCGGCAGGTGCCACAAAGAGGCACCTGCTGTCAAGAAAAAATAGTGAAGCTCCCCGCTCCAAGGGGCGGGGAGCTGCTGGCATAATTTTTATAAAAAATTTTAGTGATCTCCTTCATAGTATTTGCATGTATGAATCTCTAAATCCTTGAGTATATACTGCTGCCGTATTTTTCTGGTATTCGAAAAGTCTTTTCCCTGTTCCAGTCGTACCATTTGATAAAAGTCACACCTCTCGCAGGCGCATTCTTTTGATGCAAATCCTTCCCGAACTCGGCCAAGGCAAAGGGTTCCGGATACTGCCCAGCAGGCACGACCCCCCTTGTTGCCCTGGTTGATACCTTCAAATGCCGGGTCTTCCGCAGCCGGACATACCCCCAATTCATCGACGAATTCACCGCCCGGTTCTCTTCCGCACTCCATAAATTCCCAGCAATTGGCTTTCGGCAAATTTTCCCACCGTCCCCTGAGGGTCCGAATGTTTAGGTTTAAATGGTCTTTGTATTTTTTTCCCACATGACGTTTCAGATCGCCCAAAATGAGTGCCCGGCGGATTTCTCGGGTGTCTTGCAATTTACATCCCTGCTGCATTAGAACCAACTTGAAAAAACTACATTGTTTGCAATCGCTGAGTTTCATTGCAAAGGTACCCTGCACTTTTCCTTCACAGAGTGTCCCTGAAATCGCCCAGCAGGCACGCCCGCCGCTCTTGCCCTGGTTCATACCGTCGAGGCTCGTGTCACGTGCAGCCGGGCATATTCCATATTCAGACACATTGTCGCCGCCCGGCTCCCTGCCACACTTATTGAATTCCCAACAATTCATTTTTGCCATGTTCATTTCCTTTTTATTCCCGGAAGATATTCCCGTTAAATTTATGCGCCCTGCAATATCCACCCGGAAGCGCTGAGAGCCATTGCATTCTAGAATTTGTTGTTAAAAATTTGAGCAAATGGTTTTCGTATAAGTTAAGGTGCTAAATCTGACACATTGTGTCATTCAAAAAACATGCCAATACCATCGAACCCTTAGATATTGCATCGGAAATGCTTCTTATTGCGCTTTAATCGGTGTCTGGGTCAAAATTTCCGTCCATTTTGGAAAATTAAATTCCAAAATGGATTTTTATCCGCCTTTAAATTTTGCTAAACATGGCAATCATTCATCGATACCCCATATTGACGCCCCAATTCTACACGATGCGCCCACATGTGTTCTGCTTATGACCCTGGGGTCGATGCCTTTTTGGGCCCTGTTACTGCTATGGGTTGCACCGCCGCCGCCACTCAAAAACCAACTCATAAACACGTTCATTGTTGCCGTATCGTCGGGCATTATTGGGACTTCAATATTTTATAACGCAAGAAACTCATCAAAATCTCCTTACGTTATATCAGGGGTTGATGCGACTCAATCCGGTGGAATTGTGTTTTCTCTGGTGGGTGAAATACTGATGTTAAATGGTGCGTGGCCTCAGCTAACCGGCGTTGTTGGAATTATTTTGATCGTGGTGGGGATTATCGGCTACAGCTTGAAAAGATATTAGAAGCTGTCTCAAAAATAGTCGGTTACACGTCATACGGTTGTTGGGAACACATACGGGGCGTTCGACAGAAAAATGATGGGAGGCCCTTCATTTTGTCTTTAAATTCCGACGCCGTCCTTGTTCCTCAATTTGACAACCAACGCTTCAGGGTCTGTGTTTCAGTTTTTCCAGCGGGGGATTCACCCCAAGATCGAATATTTCATATTCCGTCTCACCATCGAGGAATTTTTCGAGTTTTTGTTCTATGGATTTCCGCAACTCGCTGTTTTTCCATTTATTCCAATATTCGATACTCCTCCAGTTTGAGACGATCACAACGCGAAACGGATCGTCATGGTCCCACATGGTCTCAGCGGTTATGTACCCTTCCTGGTCCATAGCCCCAAAACGAATCTCTTTTATGACCTTGTTGATGTCGTTGACATACCCCTCTTTGAATCGTCGTTTTATTAACACCTTGATTGGCATTGTTCTCCCCTTTGGTGGCCGGATTTTATCTTTTGATTTTTAATGGATTTTTCGGTATGGGTAATCCGCATCGATCGACGGCGCACACATCCTGTTTTTATTGTTAATAAGTGGCATAAAAAAAGATATTTATCAAAACATATTCCGACTTTTCTTTATCAAAGGTGGGTGTGCGGAACCGATGCATGGATTTCAAGCCTATTTTAAAAAATTTTCCGCCGATCATGGCCGGAAAAAAGGAGAATCCCCGTATGGCTCAATTTACAAATACCATGGAAATCTTCAAACTGCTCGATAAATCGAATTGTAGAAAGTGTTACAAGCCGACATGTCTGGCATTTGCTGCCGCCGTATTCCAGGGTGAAAAACAGCTCGACGAGTGCCCGCATCTGGAGCGAGAGATCATCGAGAAGTATGGCGGACCGGCCGCCAATCATATGACGCTGGTGCAGGAGCGGGAACAGGCCATGGAACAGTTGAAAGGAAAAATTGCCACCCTGGATCTTGGTTTGGCCGCCCGGAGATTGGGGGCCCGGTTTTCTGACGATAAATTGACGATCAAGTGTCTCGGCAAGGACTTCAGCGTCGATACAAGGGGGAACATTACAACCGACATCCACGTCCATTCATGGATAACGATACCTGTACTCAACTACATCCTCCATGGTGCAGGCGTCCCTGTTTCAGGAAAATGGACTCCATTCAGGGAACTGGACGGCGGGAAGACGTGGTATCGGCTTTTTGGACAACGATGCGAAAAACCCTTAAAAAAAGTGGCGGACACCTATACCGATCTTTTTGAAGATATGATTCACCTTTTCAACGGCCGGCAAGTGGAAAAACATTACAACGCCGATATTTCACTGGTGTTGCACCCGCTGCCCAACGTGCCGCTTCTGATCTGCTACTGGAAGCCCGAAGATGGACTCGAATCGAGCCTCAACATTTTTTTCGATGCAACCGCCGAAGAGAATCTCAACATTGAATCCATCTATATTCTGGGTGCCGGACTGGTGATAATGTTTGAAAAGCTCGCTGTTCGGCACGGTATACAATAATCATATATCCTATATGGGCAAACCGGATTCCTCACATCCACATAAGCGTCGACCCCGGTGCGGGTCCCACGATTATCTTGACCTTTCAAGGGCAATGGTGTATTTAATTTATTAAGTTAAAACAATCTGGTATCGAATCTCATTTGCGCCCGAGTGCGGGACTCGGCGTATTCCGCTGATTTCAAATTTTCTATCAAGCCGTTACAGATCTAATCTATCCGCCCAGTGAACCATAGAAGTCCCATTACCGTTGTCGAGTGATTTCGGCGGTCCGTTTTTCAATGGTGTGAAGCCTATCATGCAGAAGGTCCTTAAAATCCCGGATGGAGCCTCACCGATTTTTTGAAATGGATGCTGAGTTTTAAGATATTTTTAACCTCTAAACATAAGGGGGATGCAAATGTTTTGTTATCAATGTGAACAGACGGCAAAAGGTACAGGGTGTACGGTGCAGGGTGTTTGCGGTAAAAAACCCGAGGTGGCGGCCCTGCAGGATCTGCTCCTCTATACGCTCATGGGACTGTCCCAGGTCGCCCAAGCGGGGCGAAAAGCTGGGATCACGGATCCGGACATTAACGTTTTTACGGTTAAAGCGGCCTTTTCCACGTTGACCAATGTAGATTTCGATCCCGATCGTTTTCTGACGTTGATTCATCAGGCTGCAGAAAAGCGTGATCAGCTCAAAGAAAAGATTACCAACGCCGGTGGAACTGTGGATTTGCCCGACGGTCCTGCCGGATTTACCCCCCTACCCACCTTGGAAGAATTGATCGAGCAGGGTGAGGCGGTGGGCCTGAAATCCTATCCCGGAGACGACCCGGATATTCTTTCTTTGAAGCACACCGTTCTTTTCGGCATAAAGGGGGTCAGCGCCTATGCAGACCACGCCCAAATTTTTGGCCGGGAGGATGATGCGGTGTATGCTTACATTCATGAAGGTCTGGCGGCCATCCAGAGAGACGATTTAAGCGTGGACGACTGGGTGGGTCTGGCCCTTCGGTGTGGCGAAGCTGCCTACAAAGCCATGGAACTGCTCGATGCCGGGAACACGAGCACATACGGCCACCCGGTGCCCACCAAAGTCCCCTTGGGATACAAAAAAGGAAAGGCCATTTTAGTGTCGGGACACGATTTGAAAGATCTTGAAGAGCTTCTCAAACAGACCCAGGGCAAAGGCATTTACATCTATACCCATGGCGAGATGCTTTCCACCCATGGATACCCGGCGTTGAAGAAATACGAACATTTTTATGGTCAGTTTGGTACGGCCTGGCAAAAGCAGATCAAAGAATTTTCTGACTTTCCCGGCGCCATTTTAATGACCACCAACTGTATCCAACGGCCCAAGAACGAATATAAAGACAATATTTTTACCTCCGGAATGGTCGGCTGGCCGGGTGTTCCCCATATTTCCGATCTGAATTTTCAACCGGTGATTGACAGAGCCCTTGCGCTGCCCGGCTTTCTGGAAGATGGAAACGGCCGGGAAGTCACCGTGGGCTTTGCCCGAAACGCAGTCCTGGGTGTTGCGGATACGATCATCGAAGCGGTCAAGGCCGGCGCCATCCGGCACTTTTTTCTGGTGGCGGGCTGTGACGGCGCCAAGCCCGGGCGTAATTATTACACCGAATTTGTGGAAAAGGTTCCCAAAGACTGCGTTGTGTTGACCCTGGCCTGCGGCAAGTATCGCTTTTTCGACAAAGACCTGGGCGATATCGGCGGCATCCCGAGGCTGCTGGATGCCGGTCAGTGCAATGACGCTTACTCGGCGGTTCAGATCGCTGTGGCCCTTGCCAATGCCTTTAATGTGGATGTGAACGAACTTCCCCTTTCTATGATCATATCTTGGTATGAACAGAAGGCGGTGTGTGTCCTGTTGGCGCTGCTGCATTTGGGAATCAAGGGCATCCGACTCGGCCCGACACTCCCGGCTTTTTTAACACCCAATGTGCTTGAAACGCTGGTGAAAACCTTTGACATCAAACCGATTGCCACGCCGGAGGAGGACCTGAAGGCCATTTTGGGATGACCCCAAGGGGTTGGGCAGAAAAACCCTAAAACCCTAATTGAGCGAAAGTTTATAATATTTCTCCCAGTTTGTTTACGATCAATTAGGGTAAAAGAAAAGCGTGGATCATCAGGCCGATGCCACGCTTTTCCATTTTACTAAGGAATTCATTGCGTATCCGACAGTTAGCGAAATCCCTTTATTGGCTGTTTAGGCAAGATCCGCCAGTGCCGCCCGAACACCGGCGGCGTAATCCGGATGTACCTTATCGAAATGTCCCAGCTGGCGCTCGACAATGAAATCCGGGACGCCCTGCATGGCCTCGGCGATATTAGAAAAGAGCCGGGCCTTCTGGCCGTCGTCGAACAGATTGAACAGCGCACGGGGCTGGCCGTAATCGTCGTTGCCTTCGCGGTGGTTGTAACGGTCAGCGTCTCCCGAGATTTTCAGCGGCGGTTCTGCGAAATCCGGACTTTCCACCGGACCCTTGAACGAGTTCGGCTCGTAAAAAGCATCCGGATTCGGGAAGTTCGGGAAGAAGCGCATGTGTCCATCCTTGTGGTAATGATTCACCGGGCATTTTGGCGCGTTCACGGGCAGCGCCTCGTAATGCGTGCCGAGACGGTGACGGTGTGCATCGGCATAGGAGAAGATGCGTGCCTGCAGCATCTTGTCCGGAGAGAAGCCGATGCCCGGAACGATGTTCGAGGGCGAAAAAGCGGCCTGCTCCACCTCGGCGAAATAATTATCGGGGTTGCGGTTCAGTTCCATCTCACCCACATCGATCAGGGGGTAGTCCCCGTGGGGCCAGACCTTGGTCAGATCGAAGGGGTTGTATGATGGTTTTTCGGCATCCGCTTCCGGCATGACTTGCACACAAAACCGCCACTTAGGGAAATCGCCTTGCTCGATTGCGTAGAAGAGATCTTCCTGAGTGGATTCGCGAGTCCGACCGACGACCTCCGCAGCTTCGGCATTGGTCCAATGTTTGTGGCCCTGCAGGGTTTTAAAATGAAACTTCACCCAAAAACGCTCATTTTGGGCGTTGATGAAGCTGTAGGTGTGGCTGCCGTAACCGTTGATGTGACGGACGCCGATGGGCAGGCCGCGATCCGACATCAGGATGGTCACCTGGTGCAAGGATTCCGGAGACAGGGACCAGAAGTCCCACATGGCCGTTCCCGAGCGCAGATTGGTCTTTGGATGCCGCTTCTGGGTATGGATGAAGTCCGGGAACTTATACGGGTCGCGGACGAAAAAGACCGGCGTGTTGTTGCCCACCATGTCCCAGTTGCCTTCCTCGGTGTAGAACTTCAATGAAAAACCGCGCACGTCACGCTCTGCATCTGCGGCACCCAACTCGCCGGCCACCGTGGAGAAGCGCGCGATCATATCGGTCTTCTTGCCCACTTCGGAAAAGATCTTGGCTTTGGTGTACTGGGTAATATCGTGGGTGACGGTTAACGTGCCGTGTGCCCCCCAGCCTTTGGCATGGACGACGCGTTCGGGAATCCGTTCTCGGTTCTGATGGGCCAGCTTCTCAAGCAGCTGGTAGTCCTGTATCAGAACCGGGCCTCGGGGACCGGCGGTCAGCGCGTTTTGATTGTCGGCAACCGGAGCTCCGGCCGATGTGGTTAATTTCTTCGATTCACTCATAATGGCCTCCTAATTTTCGGGGTTAATGGAATGGTTTTTTCGGGTAAATGATTCCTATGGAATGATGGCTGCGTTCAGATTGAACCTTAAAATTGAACGCAGCCATTGGATCGAGTGAAAATCCGTTAGATTTTTTTAGAGATCGCTGTAAAGATATCCATTGCAATGTGAAGTCAGGTTGCAGAGATAGTGCTTGAAAATGGTAACCGATGCTGTTCTTTTATTATAGCAAATCCATAAACCCGACTCAATTCCACGCTTTTTTATTGGTGGGAAACTTGAATTGTGACCAACGTCCCCCAGGATCCCATGCACCTGAACGTAAATATCCCCATAGACAGATGGGGTTCGGTCCATGTGGCCGAGGATGTCCCGGAGCATCTGGATGATCGAGGTGCTCTGGGATATGAGATTCGGATCTTATCCGATTAAACGGTATGGATACGCCCGTTTTGTCCACTCGCCCTCAGGAAAATCCTTGCTCAATGTTTCATATGCCGCTTTTAAAGGTAGCGGGTCGCCGGTGTTTTTGTATTGGTTTACCCCCCTTAAGTATATGG
The DNA here is from genome assembly GCA_035529735.1 of Desulfobacterales bacterium. GTDB lineage: Bacteria > Desulfobacterota > Desulfobacteria > Desulfobacterales > UBA11574 > JAAXQD01. The sequence goes on from DATKWE010000052.1 coordinate 9,275, forward strand.
CTTCTTGCACGGCGTCCGTATTCCTGTAATCTGCCAGGATTTTTTCCAATGCTTTTAATGCCTCGGGAAACTTGTCATTATCAAAGAAATATTTCCCCTCTCCAAGCAGCAGGCGTGCAATCAGTTCTTTGGGTTCTAAAAAACCGACGGTCCGGTGGTGTTCTTGACCGCCAGGACCCAATGTTATCAGGGTGGGGGTCCATTTAACGTTGAAGTCGTCGCTGAGGGGCTTGCTGTCTGACGGGACGCGCAAAGCAATCAACGCGTCAGAGATAAAATCGATTACGGCTGCGTCGGGATACGTAACTGCATCCATCTGTTGGCAGCCGATTCAGCCGGGATTGAAGAAATCGAGTAGAACAGGTTTGCCTTCTTTTTTTGCCATATCGAGGGCATGGGTCATGTCTGATTCCCATTGGATTGGATTCGTCATAATTTCACCTCCATAGGGTTGATGACCCGGCCGAATAAGATTGTACGTCCGTCCGGCCCGGTCGGTTGATTTGTGGATCGAAAACGCAAACAACTGTTTAAACTCTTTATACAATAGCAACGACCATGCCAATAGGGTTCGATTGGCTAACCAATTGTATTTTTGGAAGAAACGATATCAAGCAAATGTAGCGCAATGGGTTAAGTGAAACATATTTGTATCACGAAAAAGCGTATCGGACAGGGCTCAATACTTGAACTGTGTTTTCTTTTTCCCTCACACGCGCCCTTCTTTTGGGCGATTCGTGGGGTTTGGCGTGACCCAATGTTCGATTTCATCCGGGATATAGAAGTATAACCCACAAACTCGAAAAATGTCAAAAATTCTGATCCAATTTTTTTAAACGATGCCGGCGAATCATGACACCACCGACCCTGGATTCTCAGCCAAAACCAAAAACATTTATTGTTAGCGATATCATTATGATGCTATAGTCTTCAAATTGTATTCATCGCTGATCAAGGGACCGTTGCCCAAAAAAAATATGTCATCCATGTATAAAAAAGTCGGTTTGGCCTCGCTGATTATGATGGCTTCGGTTTTTTTAAGCCGTCTTACCGGTCTTATCCGGGAGCAGGTCATTGCCTATATTGGCGGAATCAGCGGCGGCGTCGATGCCTACCAGGTCGCCTTTATCATCCCCGAAATTCTAAATCATATCGTTGCCAGCGGGTTCCTTTCGGTGACGTTTATCCCGATTTTTTCTTACTATTTGGTACGAAATAAAGAAGACGAGGGCTGGCGGGTCTTTTCGCTCATCTTCACCGGTTTCGGCGGCTTACTGCTGGTATTCATTACCATTGCCTGCGTTTTTGCACGCGGGTTCGTCGAAATTCTCGCGCCGGGGCTCGATGATCCCGTATTGATCGAACGGGCAGTCAGGATGACACGGATTATCATACCGGCCCAGTTTTTCTTCTTTTCCGGCGGAATGTTTATGGCCGTTCAGTTCGCCAAGGAGAAATTTTTCATACCGGCCCTGTCTCCCCTTTTATACAATCTGGGAATTATTTGCGGGGGGGTACTGCTGGGGCCTCGAATCGGCATGGAAGGTTTTTCCTGGGGAGTTCTCATCGGGGCCTTTATCGGAAATTTCATGGTTCAGATCTGGGGTGCAAAAAAGGTCGGGATGCGGTTCACAGCGGCTTTCGATTTCAGGCACCCGGATCTATGGCGCTATCTTCGGTTGACGCTTCCTTTGATCATCGGCCTGACCATGAGCTTTTCAACGGAATTTTTATTTCGGTTTTTCGGTTCCTACTTGCCGCGAGGCAGCATCGCCGGCCTCAATTACGGACTGAGGACCATGTTTATACTCGTGGGCTTCTTCGGCCAGGCGGTGGGGATGGCATCGTTTCCGTTTATGGCGCGTCTGGCGGCAGAGAATAAAATCGGTGAAATGAACCGGCTGCTGAACGATGCCCTGCGATATCTGGCGCTGGTGGTTCCGTTTTCCGTTTTGATTATAGTCCTCAGACAGGAAACGGTTGTCATCTTGTTTCAGCGGGGCCGATTTGATGCCGCCGCAACGGCCTTAACGTCCCAGGTGCTGTTTTTTTTGATGATCGGCGCTTCCGCATTTGCGGCTCAGACCCTTGTGGTTCGGGGATATTATGCCGTGCAGAACACGCTCTTTCCCGCATTGTACGGAACCGCGGCGGTGCTTCTGAGCATTCCCGTTTACACGGTTGGAATGCTGAAGATGGGTGCCAGAGGGGTGGCCCTGGCGATTTCACTTTCAGCCATTTTTCAAGTTGCCTTGCTATACGTTCTTTGGAACAAAAAGAGTGAAAACAAGGATAGTCTCAGGGTGTATCGGTTTTATCTGCAAACGATCCTGTTGAGCATACCGCTGGGCCTGTTTCTGGAATTTTTCAAGGGAACCGTCCTGTCGGGATTCGATTCGGCCACATTTGGCGGAAGCCTCGCGGTTTCAATTCTGACCGCACTGGTGTTTGTTGTCATCCTTATGTCGGCGGGATACGTTCTGGGCATATCGGAGATCAAGGCGTTGTGGCGGGGCATTTTGGAAAAGATCAAAAAATATGCCGGGAAATGACCGGTGTTTTATCTAAGGATTCAAGGATTCGAGGGTCCAAGGGTTCAAGTGAAATGCTGATAAATTATAGAGCATTAAGGTTCGTCAGAAGCCATGTCAACACTGTTTCGAGATTTAGAAAGCAACCCAAACATTTCGCGAAATTAAAATCGTCGGGATTCGACTACCCCTGGCAGATATCGGCCAGACGCTGGTCGTAGAGCATCCCGACACCGTACTCGCTGCGCCGCATGAATTTTTCCTTGGCGGGTCCGGCAATCTGCATCTCCGGGTGCTTCTTCTGGACGTCCAGAGCGACCTTCATCTCCTTGGTGCATCCGGTACTGAATGTGGCGTCCTTGCCGACCCACTCCGGCGGGACCTTGCTCTCGATCATTCGGAAGGCCTGAACGATGTCCTCGTAGGTCTGAAATCGCCAGATTTCGATGAATCCGCTGCGCTGGACAATCTCCCACATGTACATCAGGTCATCCGCATCCATTCCCTTCTCGAAGTACTCAGAAGGGTTGATAATAAAGGTCAGGGCATATTCCCGTCTCAGGTGATCGATGAAGACGGACATGATCTTTTTGGCCATCTGGAGTCTTCCGGGAATCGATCCGATGATACCGCTGTAGAACATGACGGTTATGCCTTTCTGTTTGGCGGCCCGCATCTGCTCAATAATCGCCTTGGCCTTATCTTCCAGCTCGCTGTAGGTGTACTTGATCACTGCCGGATGCCGGGGCTTGAAGCTGACCATGACCGCGCCGTTCTCTCCGGCCGAAATATTGAAGAGGTCCTGGGTGAACTGGAAACGGCTCCCGAAAAATCGTCGCTTCTGGTCGGGTCCTCGGGAAATAACGCCGTCGACCTCCTTGAAAAGTCGGGCAAAGGTGGTGGAGGCCAAAAGCAGGTTGACATTTTCCCGGGTGCCGTCGGAAATAACGATAATATTGTAGTCGCTTCGAAGAATATCTACGAGTTCGTTTTTCCCCAGGTTCTTTTCCCGGATAAAATAGGCTTTATCGAGTTCACTGTTCAGGGTTTCGTCGCTGTGGGCGTCGTTGAAGTCAACCTTGGTGTAAACCGCGCCCTCCTTTAAGCCGACGATGATCTTGTGTCCCAGACGCGTGAGGAGTCGAATGATGACCAGGTCCACCATGAACTCTCCGGATTCGTCGCCCAGCCACAGAATTTTTTTCGGGACCAGACCGGGATGTTCCGATGATTCCTTTCCACGAATTCCCAAAAAGTCGAACAGGGCTTGGGCGCCGTCGCCGGTCACCGGGCGCTTAAAAAAGCGAATGTAGTCCGATTCGGTGAATTGGATCGCGTTATCGTCGGTCCAGAGTGATGTTTCCACCGTCAACGCGAGCAGCCGTTTCAGCTCGATGAAACGGAGAACTTCCCGGGTTTCGGTGAGGGTTCGGTGCAAGCTGGCGAGGTCTTTCGCCTCCAGCATGTTCAGGGCGTTTTTACAGGCCGTCGAACGGAGAGCGCCGGCGGTCCGAAGGTTTCGCATCCCCTTTTCGCAGAAATAGGGGTCTTCGATCTGGGTTCGGTTGAGGAATATATTGATCAAACGCTTTTCCAGTCGCGACGGAATCATGATTTCGTCGCGTATCTCATGTTCGAACTTGATACGGATCAGTGCATCAAGATAATCTTTTTCCCACGGATCGTCGATCATTCGGTGGATCAGCTTCAGAACCCGGTCCAGCACTTCGGCGTATTTTCTTTGAAGAAAATCGGACTGGTTCCGGCTCATGATGGCCTTGAACATTCGGTCGGAACACGGATAGTATCGCTCCTCATCTTCGGTGTAGACCATGAACCGAATCTGCTCGGAAGTTGCCACGTGTTGGGGATAGGCAAAGTGGTCGATGTGATTTTCAATGAAAAAGGCCGTGTACCATGCATCTTTTTGGGGGCTCACGTTGGGCAGGTAGGGCTGGGCGTTGTCGGCCGGTGTGAATTGCTTGTTTTTACAGGTTTCGTTCATGATTCGGTCCTCTGATCGGTGCCGGTATCGGTGAGATTGAGCACAAAATATTTAAATAAATTCAGAAGATTACATACACAATTAATCCGGATCGGTCAAGGAAATAATAGGAACTGAAATCTGTATAATGCTATCAGAACTTGATTGGTGTGCAAATTTTCTTTTTGACCAACAGAAAATTCTATGTTGATCAAAAATACATCTGGCAGCTGGCTTTTATAGTGACGTCAAGCGTCTGCACTAAGAGCGGCTACATTACCATCGGGGGATAGTCATATCCCCCGTCTTTTTTCTATATTCAGTAACGTTTTGTCTAAGCAAAAGCCTTCGAGAGTGGCTTGGTTTTGTACCGACTCTTTCTCACTTGGGATAATTTCCGTTGCGGTTTTCCTGTCCACGGCGAACGGCCTTCACGATCGGGTGCCGGTGATCCGTAGTCAAAAGCAGATACGGTGCGTTGCTCGATCTCAGAACCGATGATTCGATTGATGGCGCGCACCATATCCTTGTCTTCTCCGGTAATAAGGGTAAAAGCTTCGCCGCTGCGAGTTGCCCGTCCGGTCCGTCCGATGCGGTGAATGTATGCCTCGGGGGTGGAAGGGATATCATAGTTGATGACATGAGAAATCTTGGTAACGTCAATGCCGCGAGCGGCGATATCGGTGGCCACCAGAATCTGAAATGTCCCGTCGCGAAAGCCGTCCAGTGCGGCCTGGCGGCGTGTCTGGGAAAGGTTTCCCTGCAGTGAAGCCGATCGGTATCCTGCGGCAACAAGCTTTTTCCCCAAGCTCTTGGCGCGATGTTTGGTTCGGGTAAAGACCAGCACCGACTTGGTATGGGTGTTTCCCAGCAGCTTTAACAGCAGCGCCGTTTTCAAATGCTGGGCTACCGGGTAGAGTGCGTGACTGACAGTATCGGCAGGTGCGGTGATTCCCACCTGTACGGTGGCCGGATCTCGCAGGATATCCCCGGCCAAGCGACGGATTTCGCGGGGCATGGTCGCCGAGAAGAGCAGCGTCTGGCGCTTCGTTGGAAGATGTTTTAAAATTCGCCGGATATCCGGCATAAATCCCATGTCGAACATCTGGTCGGCTTCATCTATAACCAGCACTTCCAGTTGGGAAAGATCGATGCTATGACGTCCGATATGGTCAAGAAGCCGGCCAGGGCAGGCAACAACAATATCGGAATGCTTCAGCTTCTGAATCTGCGGGTTAATTCCCACGCCACCGTAAACGGTAACGCTTCTTATGCGCGTCTTACGACCCAGGGTTTCGATAGCCTGATGAATCTGTTCGGCCAATTCACGGGTGGGAGCGATTATTAGGGCGCGAACGCATCCGTGTTTACGCCCCATCAGTCGATTGAGTATCGGCAGAACGAATGCCGCCGTTTTACCGGTGCCGGTTTGGGCCAGACCCATTACATCACGACCCTTAGATACCTGCGGGATTGCCCGAACCTGAATCGGGGTCGGGGTTTCATAACCCGCCGCTGCAACGCCTGCGGCAACGGAGGGATGAAAATTAAATGTTTCAAAGTTCAATAAATACCTTCTTTCTGTGTTCCAATAAAAAAAGCCCCGGAGTTATTCCGGGGCTTACGTCATTTTTAATTACAACCAGGAACACGGTTAATTTTCGGGAATCATACAGGCAGTTGGAATTGCTGTCAAGTTAATTGTCTAATATTTTTAATAAAAATAAAACATCCGCATTTAAGCGTACGATAACGAACTGTTAGGCAAATAATGCCAGAAATGGCGCTGAATAGTAATGTTAGAAGTTTTTCTCTTTATTTCCTTCTTTTGTCTTTTAAATAAATTGCCGTTGAGGGTCCATCGCCAACAGTTCTTTCTTCGATTTGGAATAGCTTTGTTGCTGATGCAAGTTCCCCCAACTTTTTGTAACCATAGTTTCGCGGATCAAACTCTGGTGTCTGCTTGGCAATGTTACTACCCACGGATGCAAGATGAGCCCAACCGGAATCGTTCGAAGATGCCTCCACAGCGTTTCTTAATAAATTAACGAGTTTCGTGTCTTTCTTAAGTTCGCCGGTTGTCTTGCGCCTTATTTCCTCACTATAATCATCTTTGGAGCGCAGCACTTCAGTGAAAATAAACTTATCACACGCAGAAACGAATGCTTTAGGGGTTTTTCTCTCCCCGAATCCATATACAAAAAGACCGCCTTCCCTTATCCTTGACGCTAACTTAGTGAAATCACTATCGCTGGATACGATGCAAAAACCGTCAAATTTGCCCGTGTAAAGTAAATCCATTGCGTCAATTATTAATGCACTGTCCGTTGCATTTTTTCCTGAAGTATACCCAAATTGCTGTATGGGCTGTATGGAATACTGTAAAAGAACTTCCTTCCACCCTTTAAGGCCTGGCAGCGTCCAGTCACCGTAAATCCTTTTTACATTCGCTGTCCCAAACTTTGCGATTTCCGATAGTAGCCCGTCAACAATAGAAGGTTGGGCGTTGTCCGCATCTATTAATACGGCCAATTTTTCAATTTTTACGTCTGACATATTTCCCCGTCCTTTCGTAAATTCAGAAGCGTTGTCCTGAACAGCACCGGAGGGTTGAACTGTTTATCGTAGGAAAGGAGGCTTTTGCTTTTTGGGTTAACACCGGCCTTGGCTTCAAGTGGGTGAATGCAGCCTTCGATCGCACACAAAAAGTCCAGTTCAGCCCTTTTTCATTGGGAAATTCAAGTAGATATCACGTTTTCTAATCCGTATTATAGGACCTTTCGAGCGATTCTGTCAAGATTTTAAGGGGTTTATTGTGAATAAAATCACATTATATGCGCGAATAATGAGTTTTACGGGAGATTCTTCGAAAAATTATGTCAAAGAGAAAAGGACCCGTACGCTCTTAAAATGGATACTTTTATAACTCATTGATATTAAACGTAATTGAAATTTTTGGATTTTTGCTTGGGCAACAGCCCGTCAAGCTTTGACACCCGTCTCACGGAAAAATCCGGCTTGACATACGCCTCGCGCGTAGTCATATTTTCGTTAGTTTTACAAAAGAGCGGTTGCTTTTAAATCCATTATTAAGTCTTCCCGAAAACCATAATGCACGATCCGGGATAAACGGCCCTTGCGTTCGAGGAGCATTTCTATCGATGAAAAAGGACGAAAACAGATACGCGCCTAAACCGCCCAGTGTGTGGACCTATACGTTACCCGGAGACTGGACGGTGATGGCCGGCAAGACCGATGCGGACAACGACCGGCTGAGTCTCAAGACCGCCGGCCCTGACGACTGGTGGTTTCACGTGCGCGGCATGTCCGGCAGTCACGTTATTTTACGGGCAAAACCCGGCCAGGATCCGGACCGGAAGACACTGGAAATGGCCGCGGCGGTCTCTGCATACCACAGCAAGGCCAGAAACGGCGGCGTTATCGCCGTTTCCTGCACCCGGGCCCGATTCGTCACCAAGCCCAAAGGCGCAAAACCGGGAACGGTTCACATCCGCAAAGAGTCGTTGATAAAGGTCCGTCCCGCCCTCCCTTCCGGCCGATAGCCGGCACCGCG